>LSZA01000048.1 GCA_001637315.1 Phormidium willei BDU 130791
TTTTTGCTCTTGGTATTGAGCTAACTTCTCCTGAGCGCGATCGCCGGCCTCGGTTCCTGGAGGAATCATGCGTAAATAGCCCAAAGCCTCGCTAAAGTCCCGCTTGGCGGCGGCGTCGTAGGCTTGTTGTAGGAGCCAGGTGGCGCGAATCTCCCGTTTTTGCTGATACTCCCGTAACTTCGGTTGTAGCCGCTGATAATAGGTGCTACCCGGCGGAATTTGTTCAAGAGCGATGATAGCGCCACGAAAGTCCTGGTCTTGGGCGCGACGTTGGGCTAACTCAATCCAAGAGCGGGCCTGACGATCGAGTTGTTGCTGTTCGGGGGGCGAATTAGCCTCTTGAGTGGGTTGAGTGGAGTTCCATTGGGCGATCGCCGAAGGAGACACCGCTGCGTTCCATAAATACGCGCCCCCCAGTACGGCCAAAAGATTCACCCCCAAGCCGACGGCTAAGCCCAGAGAGACTGAGGTGGCTTCGTCGCCCGCCCTCTCGTGATCTCGAGGGGTTGGGGGACTCGGGGGCGAGACGCTGGCCTCGATGATCGACTCATGGCCGGCTGGGGGGGGACTGGGGGGGTCTGAAACGGGAGAACGGGGCGCTGAACTGTGGGGAAGTCGTAATAGGACTGACTCATGGCGGCGAGGTGTTGTCTGAGGGTCAGTCGGCTCAAACACCCAATCGAGTAAGACCAAGGTTCCCTCGTCATCCTCTGTGATCACCCCTTGTAGGGAGGGGGCGATCGCATCTGAGTCAGCTTCAGGAGGTCGGTTGTGCTGGAAATAGAGCATGGGGATAGTCAGGATCAGAGGTTACGGAAGTGACTTGAAGCTACATGGCTTTTACAGCAAAGGCGTCTCGGTTTCCGGTCGATAGGAGTTTAACCAGGAGCTTAACTGAGAGTTGACCGGGGAGACAAACCCTTAGCCTTGGCCTCGGTAGGAATGGGAGTTTGAGATTTGGGGAGCTTGTGTGTATGATGTACTAAACAAATACTGCTCAATCAACTCGGTAACAGTTGACTGGGACTGGGTTAAGACGGGTTTAACAGTGCTGAAAAGTCCGTCAGAAGTGTGTTGAACCGTAAGCCGAGAATAGCTCTAAAGTGAGTTCGGGAGTGGTTGGCTTCTGCTAGATGGCGTTTGAGAGAGGATAATCTGCAATGGATGTTGATGAGCCGTTCGTGCTAGCGACCGATCTCGATGGAACATTTTTAGGAGGCACAGTCGAGCAGCGATCGCAGTTCTACGCCTACCTACAGCAGCATCGCCAACGTCTGGTTCTGATATTTGTCACCGGGCGTAACCTGGATTTGGTGCGCCAACTCTACGGCGATGGGGACTTTCCTCAAGCGGACTATATTATCGGCGATGTGGGAACCACTGTCACCGATGGTCAGACGTTCAGGCCCCTAGAGCCGGTTCAGACTTGGATTGCTCAGACCTGGAATGATAGCACCGAGAGGGTGCGATCGCTCCTAAACAACGAACCAGGTCTGGAGTTACAACCCATCGCCCCGCAATATCGCGTATCCTACTACTACAACCCCAACGAACTTCAGTCACAAACCCTGACTCGAATTACCCAGGCTGGGTTTGACTATATCCTCTCCGCCGATCGCTTCTTAGATGTCATGCCCAAAGGAATCGCCAAGGGAGCCACTCTGCTAAAAACCCTAGAGAGCCTTCACCTAGCGCCTGAGCAAACGGTGGTCGCCGGGGATACCCTCAACGATCGCTCCCTGCTCGAAACCGGGCTAAACGGGATTGTCGTGGGTAATGCTGAACCCAAACTGAAAGAATTTGCGCGATCGCGTCCCAATGCCTACCTTAGCCCCGAACCGGGAGCCTGGGGGATTTGGGACGGGTTGAAACATCATGGCAGAGCCTTCTAAGCCAAGGTCTCTGTCAAGCGCTAACTAGACAACAACCATGAGTAACAGTCAAGACACTATGAAATCTTCTTTGGTCATTCTCTACCACCGCGAACCCTACGATGAGGTGGTCGATGAAAAGGGCGTCACCCATTATCTGGACAAAAAAAGCCCCAATGGGATTGTGCCAACCCTCAAAGGCTTCTTCGATAATGTCGAGAAAGGAACCTGGATTGCTTGGAAGCAGATTACCGCCAAGCAACGCAACAAATTCCAGGAACGGGTGCAAATCGAGGGCAGCAACTACGATGTGGCCCGGATTCCCCTATCAGCCGATGAAGTCAAGCACTTCTATCACATCACTAGCAAAGAGGCCTTCTGGCCCATCTTGCACTCGTTCCCCTATCACTTCACCTACGAGTCCTCGGATTGGGAAAATTTCAAAGCCATCAACCAAAAATTCGCCGAAGCCGCCTGTGCTGAAGCCGCCGATGATGCGCTGATTTGGGTTCATGACTATAACCTTTGGTTAGCCCCCAAATACATCCGAGAACTCAAGCCTGATGCCCGTATCGCCTTCTTCCACCATACCCCCTTCCCCTCGGTGGATATCTTCAACATTCTGCCCTGGCGTGAGGCGATTATCGAAAGTCTCCTCTGTTGCGATGTCGTAGGCTTCCATATCCCCCGCTACTCGGAGAACTTCGTCAATGTGGCTCGTAGCCTCTTTGAGGTGGATGTGGTCAAGAAAGAGGCGATCCCTGAGCATATCACCCCCTGCGGTACAGCCCTGGCGGAACCGGAAATGGTGACTCAGTTGAACTACAAAGGGCAACTGGTGAATGTCGATGCGTTCCCCGTGGGAACTAACCCCGAACATATCCTCAATACCCTCAACAAACCCGAAACCCAACAGCGGATTACGGAAATCAAAGAGGAATTGCAGGGCCGCACCCTGGCCATCGCCGCTGGACGGGTGGACTATGTCAAGGGGAACCGGGAATTGCTCGAATGCTATGGTCGCCTACTCGAACGCCGGCCCGATTTGCATGGAAAAATCAATTTGGTGATGACCTGTGTGCAAGCGGCCGCTGGGATGCGCGTCTATCGCACGGCACAGCAGCAGATTGAGCAACTGGCAGGGAAAATCAATGGACGTTATGCTCGATTAGGGTGGACTCCGATTCTGCTGTTCACTCAGCCGATTCCCTTTACGGATCTGATTGCCTACTACAAGGCGGCTGATATTTGTTGGACGACTCCCTTACGGGATGGGTTGAACTTGGTCGCTAAGGAGTATGTTGTTGCTCATGAGGGCAAGGACGGGGCGTTGATCCTATCTGAGTTTGTCGGGGCGGCGGTGGAAATGCCTGAAGCAATTCAGACGAACCCCTACTCGATGGACCGGATGGATGAGGCCATTGACCGGGCTTTGAGCCTGTCGGATGAGGATAAAGCTCAACGCATGGCGAAGATGTATGACACGGTCACTCAGTATGATGTGAAACATTGGGCGGATCGTTTGTTTGATATCTTCCAGAAGATTGAACCTCAGTCTGTGGGCGATAAGAAGCCGGTCACAGCATAGGAAAGAGTGATGTGTTGATCGTGGACTGTTAAACGGTATGGCGGGCGCTGCCCGCCTACAAGTTATGAGGGGTTCACGATTGACGCTCAACGGTCAACTGTCAACTGTTAAGGATTATGCGAAATCTGGATCACGTCGAGTCTCAAACCTACGACCTTATTATTATTGGCGGCGGGGTCAATGGAGCTGCGGTGGCTCGGGATGCGGCGTTACGAGGATTGAAACCGATTCTTCTGGAGAAAAGTGATTTTGCCAGTGGAACGTCGAGCTGGTCAACGCGCTTGGTTCATGGCGGGTTACGCTATTTAGAGTATTTTGAGTTTCCTTTGGTGCGGGAGTCGCTCCATGAGCGGGAGTTGTTGCTGAGGAATGCGCCCCATTTGGTGAATCCGTTGATGTTGACGGTTCCGGTGTATGGGAAGCGATCGCGGCCCTATTGGAAAATCTGGGCGGGGATGATTCTCTATGATATTTTTAGTTTTGATAAGACGCTGTTACCCCATCGGATGCTGCCCAAGCGGAAGTTTATGCAGCATTTTCGTGGCTTAGACCCGGAGAATCTCAATGGTGGGGCGCAGTATTATGATGCTCAAGCCTCGCGGGCGGAACGGATGTGTTTGGAGACGATTCTGGATGCGGACGCGGCGGGGGCGACGAGTCTTAATTATGTGGAGGTGACGGCTCTGCACCGTCAGGGCGATCGCATCACCCATTTGACCTGTCGGGATCAGTTGACGGGGAAAACCCTGGAGATCAAGGGGAGCGACAAGGCGATGCTGATCAATACGTCAGGCCCCTGGGTCGATCGCGTGTTAAACGATGGCGCCCCTGAACCGATTGGCAAAACCCGTAAGATTGGTGGAACGAAAGGGTCTCATATTATTGTGGATCGCTTTCCGGGGGCGCCGGACAGTGCGCTCTATGTGGAAGCGAAAACTGATGGCCGGCCCTTCTTTATTGTGCCTTGGTTGGGGATGATGTTAATTGGCACGACGGATTTACCCTATGAGGGGAGTTTGGATCGGGTGAAAGCTGATGATGAGGAGATTGATTATCTGCTGACGGAGACGAATAATATCATTCCCAGTGGTCAGTTGACCCGTGAGAGTATTAAGTTTACCTATTCTGGGGTGCGGCCGCTGCCTTATGTGGATAAGAAGTCTGCCGGGAGTATTACTCGTAAGCATATTCTCTTTGATCACCGCTCGGATGGGGTGAGTAATCTGATTTCCTTGATTGGCGGGAAGTTGACCACGTTCCGTCATGTGGGCCAGGAAATTGTCGATTTGATCTATAAGAAGTGGAAGCAACCGGCGCCGGCCTGTCCGACGATTCATCGTTCGTTCCCTGGGGCAATTTTGCCCAATGACCCCTTGGTGGGAGAGTTGGTAGACCGTTATCGCGATCGCCTCTCGGTGGAAACGCTCTATCATCTGCTTGACAGCTATGGCCGTCTCGCGGCGGGGGTGTTGGCCCTGATTGATGAGCATCCGGAACTGGCGGCGCCGATTACGCCGGAGTTACCGGATATTCGCGCTCAGATTGTTTATGGGGTGCGATCGGAATATGCCTATCACATGGCCGATATTCTACGGCGACGCACTACCATCGCCATGCAGAGTTGTTATGGTTTGCAGACCTTGGCGGTGTTGTCGGAGGTGTTGCAGCGCTATTGTGGTTGGTCCGCCGAGGACTGCGATCGCCAGGCCGCAGAGTACCGCCAGTATATGGAGGAGAACTGCATCCCCGACTATGCGATTCCTCAGAGTCGCCGCTCTCAAGCTGAAGCGGTGTCTGCTTAAGTCAGGCAAACCTGAGGCAAAAAAAACTTGTCGCTAGTCCCAGATATGTTAGGATAAGCAATTAATGCAGTCCTTTGCAGTCTTGGACTAGCCAACGCGGGCGTAATTCAGTGGTAGAATGTCAGCTTCCCAAGCTGAACGTCGCCGGTTCGAGTCCGGTCGCCCGCTTTCTTGGGTTTTTCACTAACTATCCATCATGTTTCAGGGCTTAATCTTCGCAGCGATCGCCGCGAATTGAGCCGAGAATGGTAGCGACAATCACGCAACGTCGGTTGGGGTTATTGCCCCCCTCAACATCGGTGAAGGCGATGCGTGCTAGAGTTCCTGAATCGTCATTGTCAGCATTGTCGTAGGAGTCTTCGGAGACAACGCCTCGGTCTTCAAAGCGAATGCAGTACTCTCCATGAGTGCAATCTTGAGGCAGAGTGGTTCTCTCCTCATCTAGGGCCACAAGGTTGCCCGCTTCCGGGGAAAGGGTCGTCCAGGAAGGATTACTATCAGCGGGATAGGCGGCGCCTTGAACCCCTTGCTCCTCATCGATACGGAAACTGGCTTCCCAGGCCCGGTTCTCGGTACTGGCGCGAGATTGGGCGCGACGCATGGTTTGCAGGGCCGCGTCGGCGGTGTTTTTAACCCGCTGGCCGTTGACGAACGAGAGCCAACTGGGGGCGGCGATCGCTCCTAAAATGCCAATCATCACAATCACCACCAAGACCTCAATCGTGGTGAACCCAGCATGAAGCGGGTTATGAGTTGGGGAACGCTCCCGCAAATGGCGTTGTTTGAGTTGTAACCGGGTCATAGAATTTCAAGTCTCCTAAACTCATCGTAGAACATTAAATCTCTCGGGAAGCCAACAGGCTCTCTTGACCCATTCTTAGAAACTTCGTGGCGTTTTTTCCCGAACACTACGGTTAAGAACCTGGGTTTGAATCGCTGGCATGAAGCCAATGTTAGCATCACGAATCCCCGGTTTACCGGCAGCATTCCCCCGGAGAAATAAAATCACTTTTTGGTTGAACGTTTGTGCCGTTGCATTGTCATCATCATCATCGGCGAGAATACTATCATCACGAATGCAGGCATAAAAATTGCGCACTTCACTGAAGCCATTCGCCTCTAAAGTGTTGTCACTGGGGGTAATGACATGACCATCCGGACATTCAACACTAGCACTTGCAGTTCCTTGACGCTCAGCAATCTCATCTAAGGGACGACTATCCACAAAATCAACCAAGGTCGTCACCTGAAATGAATCCATACTATCAGGTTGCCAAGTTCGGAACGTTAAGGGATCTTGGTCTTCTCCAGCACCCGCATACGGAGGGGTAAAATTGGGTCCTCCTTGATTTGTAAAAGTTGCTAGTCTTGCACGCTGCAAACGCCCTAACCCTGACCAAATCTCATCATTTTCTTCATTTCGAGTCAAGTAGTACACGATCAAACTGTAACTGCGTCCTGACAAACAGGGAACCGCCGTATTATTTGGGTCATACTCATTACTACTACAACTGTCTTCTACAACCGATTTTGGGAGATCTTCTAACTTCCAAAATGCCAATACGGGAACACTGTTGTCGCGGCTAATCGCGTCAACAAAACCTGAGCAAGACTCCGTTGTGCCATCGATACAATTGCCATCATACACATGGACCGACTCTCGGATATCTGAACTAATATAATCCAAAGCCATTTGCATCTCACGCTGAGTTTCCGTGCGCGCCGTTTCCCGTGCGTCAGATGTTAAAAGTTCGACCATCAGCCCCAATAACCCCGACATCACCAGTCCGGCAATAATCATGGACACGAGAATTTCCGTGAGCGTAAATCCCGAGTTGTTGGCAGGATTTAGCGTGGGCTTCTTCGTCAAGCGCCGATGGCGACTCACACGGCGGCTAACATATCGATAAATCCCTTGACTGATGCCCATTGTTTTGATCTCTCCAGCTAAACTAACAAATCTCTCAGCTCTTTTAACACCGGGTTCATAGACCCTTTAAGTTCCCCTTTAAGTTCCCCTTTAACCCCACTACTCACAGCCCTCCTGACTCGGGTCCACGAAACATTGATAGCTACGCAGAGAGATTCCTGTATCTCCCTGGCTCATGACCGTGTAGAGAGTTGCCAGAGGACGTGTTGTTTGCTGTCCTTCCCCACTGGTCATCACCAATGACGCCTCTTCGGTTTCTAAACTGTCGAACTCAGCATTGCGATAGTAGACGCGAACGCCCATTTCAAAGACAATCGGCACCTCAACACCATTTCGGTTAGCCGTGACCTCTCGCGTACGGAAGGTTTGCACGAAAAAGTCTTCCTCGCAATCACCATTGACATCGACCCGAAAAGCTTGGTCTTCCGATACACTGCCCAGCTCAAAAGATTGAGAACAATCAGAGTTCGTTGATAACAGTCGGTTAAACTCACTACCCGGTGGTCCCACCTCGCGAGCCGTAAGGTCTCCTTCAACCAAATAGGGAAGTTGAGCGATATCCTCTTCGTCCTCAATACCTCTCTCAAGTAAAACCCGAACCTCATCAATTTGTCCGTGGGCCAGTTGAACCGCCTGTTCCGCCCGCCGATTTTGGATGCGAGTCGCAACGGACAAGAAAATCATGGGGGTAATGGCCGTCGTTACCGCTGAGACAACGAGGATGGCCACTAGCCCTTCAATTAGGGTGAGTCCTCGGTCTGAGTGAGGACCGGGGTGGGTTGGGTCTTTAGAGGCGGCGAGGACACGCCGGAGTGGAAACAGATTGGGCTTATACATGGCGGTATTGGCTGGAGGGGGAGGGTCAACTCCCCCAGTTGCTGGCGTCAACAGAGTGGGTCGAGGGGGAAGAGTGGTTAGTTGCAGTCCGTGGCACGGGGGTCAACCTGCTCCCCATCGGGGGTCGTGGCACAGCGCAGGTTTTTGATATAGGGGTCATCGGCTGAGGGTTCACGGTAGAACTCACTCCGAGCGCGGTTGACGGTAATCAAACGGGAGGACACGGGACCGACGCGGGCCAATTGCAGGGCGACATCGTACCCCCAAAGCCGTTCCGGTGCGAAGTAGTAGTCAATGACCTCACCACTCCCTTCTGGGTCATCGCCGGGTTCCCAAGCGCTTTGGTCATAGGGACCGGTTGCATAGTTACTAAAGCTCAGTTGCAAGAAGGAACCAGACATGACCAGGTCACGGGGGTTAGCGAAGTTACGGGTGGGGTTCCAATCTTCATTGAGCCGTGGGTAGTTATGGAGTCCACCATAGGATTGGCCATTGCGGGATGGGGTAATGCCACTGACCATGACGGAGTTAACCCGCTGGGGTTCACGAGCCGAGATGAGGGGGCGAGTTGCACCGGAATCGAGGTCGAAGTAGCTGCTATCATAGGCTCCCTCTGGGGTAGGAGTCCGGAATAACATGGGGTCGCCATTGGCTGAGATGCGAATGGGGGAGGCTGGGTCGGCGGGATTTTCTCGTAACCAGAAGCTATTGTCACCTAAATCGGTGTTGTCATTGGGTCGTGGCAAGCCCAAATAGGAGGTAATCTGTTGGTTTTCAGCTTGATCACATCCATAGACATCCGAAACGCTACCATTGCCTCCGCGCCCCAAAGCATTGAGGTCGTCATCAAGATCAACGGCGGCTTCGTTGCCTCCAGACGCGGGGACGACAACGAAGGGATCTTCGAGACTGCCATCGCAGAAGTTCTCGGAGAGGATACCGATCGCATCGACGAGAAATTCACTGTAACGCCAATTGTCACTATCAGGTACGGCAAAGTTATCATTACGGCCACGACGTCCATAGAACTGGTTAGGTCCCCAACCGGTGCCGAGAAGGGCGTTAAATTCTTCGATGGGTTGATCGCAGTTGCCATTTTGGGTATGGCAGTTGAAGTTCCCTTGAATGAAGGTTGGGTTATCCGAGACAAAGCTTAAGCCAAAGGGGAGGTCTCCCTCGGTGGGACGTTCAACGGTTTGACCATTGATGACCCGGAATCCGTGAATGCGCCGATCGGGATCGGGAACAAAGTTAACGGCTTTGGGGCTAATCCCGTTTTCTGGGTTCACCGGGGGATCGGTTCCATCGAGAACGTTGCTGTTGCAACCATTGCCGATGTCACTGGCATCATCACAACTGCCCCCGCCTGAGGCTCGTTCGATACCATCTTCGCGCATGGCATCATCGCGGAAGGCATAGACAATCCCCCCGTCTTTTTGCACACTCTCACTATCGTTACCGCCGGGGAGCCAGGTATCGCTGTTGATGCTGGTATTTTGCGCCCCATCCACGTTGTCTGACAGGAGTGCCATATCCATGTTTAGGGTGCGGGCATTCATCATATCCCGACCAACAAAGAAGGCGGTATCTTTGAAGGCGACGCGATAGTAGGCATCTTGAACGCCGTTGTAGACGAGGTTATTACGCTGACAGTTGGGGTTGGGACTATCTGCGCTGGCGTCGTTGTCACAGGCTCCGGTGGGCAATCCGGGCAACTCCAGATAGGGGAGGGTGAGGTTGGTTGGCTCACCAATGGGTCGAATGGCGACATTCGCTAATGCGGTATTGGTGATGGCATTGTAGGTGATGCCGCTGTTGATGGTTTGCACATCGGGGTCACTGATGTACCAAATTTCGTCATCAGTGGTATCCCCGTCATTGTTGAGGTCAGCGCCTCGATCCATGATGCCTAAACCTCGGGTGCTCGAATCAGCTAACGTGTCTGTATCAATGTCCGCCTCGGACTCAGGTTGTGGCCGTCCATCGGCATCGTTTCCGGGGTAGCCATGATTCTCAAAGGGGAATAGGTAGTACAGGGAGGGGAACTTGGACGTAGCACCACAGAGGTTATTGGCCAGGGCGATGGCTGCTGCACTGTCACTGCCGAGTCCGAAAAAGTTATTGGCTTCGACGTCACAGCCAAAGCTCAGTTCTAAGCTGAGTGCTCCCGTGTTCAGGTCGATGGTTTGGGTATCTTGGAAGCCTGTCCCAAACCCCCAGCCGGGTAGAAATGTGACTTCAGCCAGATTCGCGGTGGTGTCGATGTTGATGTCGTCTAAACACTCATCGAGGGTTAACCCCACTTGGCAGATTGCATCCGAGTCAATTGCCCTGAGATCGGCTTCGATATCTGCAACCGATAAGGTGAGGTCAAGACTACTGACATCAACTTGGTAGGTGTTTTGATAAAGCTGAGTGCTGCTGGGTGAGGGAAGCTGATAGTCCGGTTGTGCGGTGGGTGAGGGAAGGAAGCCAAACTCACGATCGCGCTTCACTTGTTCCTTGAGGTAGGCTAGGCGAGCTAACTCTTGTAAATCTTCAGTGTCATAGGAATCAACACTGGTATCGGTGTATTGCAAGGCTTCAATGAAAGCCTCAGGACTCGGGGTCATTCGCACCACGGCATCACCAGCATCGTTAATGATAATCAGACTGGCAATGTCGTCATCATCATCATTGTCACCGTTAAAGTCTCCCTCAATGGCGGTTCCATCCTCATAGGTGTAGCTATTGTTGGTCAGGATATCTCCCAAATCTTCTGTGGGGAAGAACAGTACCTCACCGTTACTCGAATCGCCATCGCGAAGTTGCAGCAGGCGATCGCCCAGAGCCGTTAACTCAGCGGTGACTGTACTATAGTCCAAGGCACTCAGATAACTGACGTTATAGGCCAAAGCCCCCAGGGTGAGCGCGGCATTGTATTTATTCGAGTAGTCCGCCAGACTATCTAAGTTTTCCGAGGGATCGAGAGTCCGACGTAGGTTAGAAAAGTTTCCCCATTCGGTGATAGCTGGGTTGGGATGAATCTGATTGGCTTCTTGCAGAGCGGGGAAGGCTCCGTCGGGGTCTCCGGCTAAGTTCGCCAAGTTGTCTATCGCATTTTGGACATCAGTATTGAGGATGTCCAAATCATCTAAGTTGAGTTCCCAACCGTTGGTTCCCCGTCCCGTAAAGAAGTCCACTAACAACTCATCGGGGTCATCACCAAAGGTGGCACCGTTGAATAGAGTTGCAGCATCTCCAGTGACGCCAAAGGGGATTTTTGGCTGTTCAAAGATGGCTGCTCGTTTTAAGGTTTCAGCGGTTCCTGGGTGAACCGTACTCAGAATGGCGGCAGTGGGAGCTTGATCCGTATCTCCACCATCTTGACTGTAATGATAGATGGCTGTCGTCTGAGCGGCAGCTAGATTATCTCGCAGGGTGCGATGTTGTAGATACTCATGGGCGCGCCCGTCGCGATCGGCCCGATTCTCATCAGCAATCTGTTGTGGGGTGTTGGGGTCATTGTCAACTTGGGTTGTCCCGGCAAAGGGGTCATTTCCCAGTTCCAGGCGTTGCCCAACAATGACGCGCAGTCCTTCGCGCCAGGCCCGTCGTTCCCAATAGCCGTCAAGGCCCAGTTCACGGGAGTCTCCTGATCCGGGAACGCTCAACTGCGTCAGTTTGGCCAGCACATCGCCACTGGCGCCACTAGCAATGGGTTCGCCAACTCGAACGCCGAGGCCAATGGTTTCGCCATTGTCTTCTTCCTGAATCAGTTGTAGGTCATCATCGCCGCCATAGACGGGTTTCGGACCAAAGCGGTCATCAGCTCGGTAAAAGTCATCAATAAACGGACGTTCAGAGGGTTCGTTAAAAACGCGACTGCCCCGTTGCTCTTCTTCTTCACTTTCAGGGGTGGGGAACTGAGACCAGCCGGCGACGCGATCGGTTTGCAATAAGGGGAGACCCCGATGTTTGGAGACATCTTCTGTAAACAGTGTGATGGGATCGAGGATGACATCTTCGGGATCACCGTTCCCAACGGAATGATTGTCCGGGACTAAGGTGACCCGGCCGGCTTCATTTTCATGATGAATCGGCGTTTCTCCGGGAGGGGTCCAGAGGTGAAAAATCCCCCCGCCCTGGCTGGCGTTGCTGACAACCCGTCCGGCCATCAGTTCGCCTTGATAAACGACGTTGCGATCGCTATTAATCTCAAGTCCGAGGGTAATCTCTGAGGTGGTTTGACCGGCTTGGTAAATGCAGGAGTCGGGGCTGCTGACTAAGTAGGCTTGGGTGCGGTCAGTGCGTCGATTGTGACCGACAATGAGGCTACCATCGGTGTGCATGGCACCATTCCAGCGAAATTCCGGACCGGGATAGATTTCGAGGTCGTTGCGGAACCAAGCGCCCCACTTGTTACCCCGGTTGGCTTCTCGTTCTTGTTGAACTTCGAGGGTGGTGACGGCGCCATCGACACCATCGGAGATGACAAAGGCGTTAATCTGAAAGTTTTTCCGTAAAATGGCGGAACTACTGGGATCGCGCAACCAACCATTTTCAATGGGGCTGCCTCCTCCACCCACGACGCAGCCGGGCCGAGGTTCACTGGCAATCGGACCTTGACGAACTTCTAGATTATCAGCTCGAGTCTCGATGGCCCGACGACTTTGGTTAGCCAGCTCTTCTTGCTGGTCAGGAACATCCCAAATAATCGAGTAGGCAACTCTGAGGTTATTTTCCTCATCCCCAACTCCACTGGCTTCTTGATAAATCCAAGCATTATCTAGGGTTCCGTCGCCATTGAGATCAATGCGTTCTTCATCGGGAAGGGTATAGGTCTCGTCATCCCCCATCAAGTCGGTTAAGAGTTCCTGGGCGGGAATCCCTGAGGGCAGCCGTGGGTCAATTTGGAAGAGGTTTTCTAACTTGGCCTTAGCCCGGTCAATGGCGGGGGTCGCGGCGTTATAGATGACGCGATCGCGCCGAGATAGCATCGCCTGTTCCGTGCGGCTAATAGTCCGCAGCAAAATCGCCCCCACAACTAGAGACAACACCAACAGCAGCATCACCGCTGTCGGCAGGACAAACCCCGCCATACGACGCTCAGAACGGCGACGGCGTGGTGGGGCCAGGCGATGTAGGAGACGGCGCACGACGCGAGCAAACTGGCTGTACAGTCGCTTGCTGGTGTTCCGTAACCAACGTTTGATATGAATCCAGATGTGGGGGTTAGCCATAGTTTTAAATCAACTCGGCAGATGCGATTGAGGGAGAGAACGAGCGTAAAGAATAGGAAATCAAGAGAAAATACAATCTCACACCGATGGGGAATTTTAGAAACTTAACAATAGAATTGGCGGTGAAATAAGGGAACTGGCTCGGGTTCTACTTTAGTCTTAACTGATCCTCACCGAGAACGCCAAGGGAGAATCTACGGATGTACCCCTAGCTTACCCAGCTCAGCGGCAAAATCGATCAGTTGGGGGTTAAACCCCTCACTGGGGTGCTACGTATAACTACGCAATGCTAGTCCGTATTTATACGGGGTTTAGGGCGGCTCCATCTCGGCAAAAACAAACCGGGAGTCTGTCTCAATCAACAAACTCCCGGTCGATGACTCCCTGGCAGTGGAGGTCTTAAAACTTGTTGAGATTGAGGCCAGCTTCTTTGGCCACGGTTGCCAATCCCTTGCGTTGGATGGTTTTGATCATTTTGGTGGACACTCGCAAGCGCACCCAGCGATTGCCCTGGGGCCACCAAAAGCGTTTCCATTGCAGGTTCGCTTCCTGAAGCCGTTTGGTGCGACGGTGGGAGTGAGACACCGCATAGGCGTTGTTGGCTTTTTTTCCACTGACTTGGCATCGACGTGCCATAACCGAAAATCTCCTTGACGAACAAATGATGCTGAATCTTAATGGGGTTTAGCTACAAAAAACCCAGCTTTTCATCTTACCATAATTTGGTTCTTGTCTAGGTTAATCGTCCATCTGCCAAGGTTCGGTGATATTGCCCTCGTCCAAAATCCGCTTAGGACGCAACACCAGTAACAAACGCCCCAAAATGGTCAGGCTGGGGGGTTCGGCAAACCAAGCTAAACGCACCTGTTGTTCTTCCTCGACGAGAAAATAACTGTTCTCATCCCAGTCTCGTTGGGCGCGATCGATGGCGACGATGACGGTTTCGCGATCGCCCCCAGGAGAGTTGGGCAACCTGTCACTAGAGACCAAAAACGCCACAGGATCTTGGGCTTTCAAGACCACTTGCCAGCCGGGAACCGGCACACAGGCCGATCCAGCCGGGAGACGGGTAATCTGGAAGGGTTCTTCAGGGGCGATCGCCTCGACGGCTTCAATCTCAGCAGCCGTCAAGGGCATCTCCCCAGCCAGAGGCAACAGGCGCGGCAACTCCTCGCTGGTTTCCGGGCGATATAAGGGCAACAGGGGCGCTTGGCGAGGGGCAGGGGCCGCTAAATTCTGTAGGAGAGCTTCTAACTGTTGGCGGGCCGTGTCACTTTCGACGAAACGCAATCCTTCGGCAATCAATCGCGCCCGTTGCGAGAGATCCCGCTGGCGTTTGGCCTGTCGCCAACATTGATAGGCTACCGCATCCCCAGGATGGCGGCTAAATCCTTCGGGAATCTGAGCTAAACAGGCGAGGGCTTTGACATCATGACTCAGACGATGAGCGCCATCGACATCGAGGCGTTTCTCGGCCGCCAGCATGGCCGCTTCGAGCCGTTGACGCTGATTGAGAATGCGAAGTTCATAGAGGACATCGCTGCGGGGTCCTTCGCAGTAGGCTAACACCTCCCCTGGTGGCTGACCTTCAACAATGCTGTCATAGACCTGGGCGGCGACAATGACTTGATTCTGGACCAGGGCCTCAATTCCCGTCTCCTCGAAAATATCCTCAGCGGCATAGCCGGCATCCTGAAGTTGCTTACAGCGTTTGCCCCAGTCAATCCAGTTTCCCTCCTTGTGACGCAGCGATCGCAAGATCTCGCGAACCTCATCGTCACTTAATTTGAGTGGTTCAGGTTTGTGTTCAGTCATCGTCAACCAGCATTCTTGATACAATCATCGTAAGCACGATTGAAGGCAAAAGACTACCCCTAAACAATTTTCACTAAAGTTCACGACTGGTCCTGCCACCCTTGTCGACCTGATTATCCCTGTCTAATTACCCCCGTCGCACCTCTGCCCGACCCAAATCTTCATGTCTCAGACTCCTCTAAGCCGCATTCCCACGTCCCTTCCCAAACAGCGCCAACGCCTCAAATACCAAGATACTGCCCTCGGCATGGTTTCGACTCGTAGCTTCCCGGCGATCGTCGGTACGGCTGACATGATG
The DNA here is from genome assembly GCA_001637315.1 of Phormidium willei BDU 130791. Taxonomy (GTDB): domain Bacteria; phylum Cyanobacteriota; class Cyanobacteriia; order Cyanobacteriales; family Geitlerinemataceae; genus Sodalinema; species Sodalinema willei. Next base: position 15,364 of record LSZA01000048.1, read on the forward strand.
GTGAAATCGGCCGATGTGATCTTGGTGGGTTACGAAAAAATTGGCGCCGGCTATTGTACTGCGATCGTACGGGGGCGCTATCCCGATGTGCGCCTCGCCGTGGAAGAAGGGGCCAAAACCGCCGAACAGTTCGGACAACTGATCTCCAAATCCACCATTGCCCGCCCCATGCCCAACCTAGAGGTCATTTTCCCCCTCGGCAGCCGTTTGGTGGAACTGTGTAACCAACAACGAGGCTATTCTCGCCTCAGTAACCGGGCCATCGGCCTCCTCGAAACCCGAGGCTTTCCGGCGATGGTGGGGGGCGCTGATGCCATGTTGAAATCAGCCGACGTGCAACTGGCGGCTTATGAAACCATCGGCGATGGACTTTGTACCGCCATTGTCCGGGGAACGGTGGCCAATGTGGCCGTGGCCATTGAAGCGGGAATGCACGAAGCCGAACGGATTGGCGAACTTCACGCGGTGATGGTGATTCCTCGCTTACTCGAAGACCTCGAAAATGTCTTACCCGTGGCCAGTTACTGGCTCGATGAGGCTGAACCCTTGCCGGTTCTGGTGTCCTCTCCCGTCGAAACCCAAGCGGCCAAACCGATCGCGTTGCCAGCCTTGGAGAAAGTCCCCGTCGAAATCGAAGAACCCATCGAAGAACCCATCGAACGACAAGAAGAAGAGGCGATCGAAGAACTCATTGCCGAACCGTTACCCGAGTCTCGCCCGACCAACGTCCCAAAACCCTCGGAGTTAGATTTTGAACTCGACTGACTTTCTAAGCTTGTAAGCAGTAGTATGGTGTTAACGACAAGTCTCGTCTAATCAGGTTTCTGTCTGACTACCGAACTTGTCCTTCTCTCCCTAGTGTCACTTAATGTTACTTCACCTAAAGCTTGTTAAGCTTCTGATGGCATCATTGTGACACTTAAACTGTACAGGAGTCAGAGTTAACAAAGGAATGAAGCTGCTACTACCTGTGTTAAATCAACCTAATCACTTTCAAGGATAAACCATGGATCCCGTTTCTTTAATCTTAGCTGCGTTAGTCGCTGGTGCATCTCAGGCAGCAGGTAATGCTATCCCTGATGCCTATAAGGGTTTTAAGGCTCTTATAAAACGTAAGTTTTCCGGAGAAAAAAAAGCAGAAATCATTTTGGATGAATATGAAGCAGATCCGGACACCTATGAAGCTCCCTTAAAGAAGAAGCTAGTTGAGACGGGGGTTGACAAGGATAAAGAAATTGTTGAAGCAGCCAAAACTTTACTCAAGCAACTTGAAGATGCAGGTATTGTCAGTCAGAAATACCAGGTACAGTTTGAGGGTGAAGTTAAAGGTGGACAGGTTGGTGACCATAACACACAGACAAATAACTTTAACTAGCTGTCCCCTACTCTAGCAGTCCTTTATATTATAGATTACAGAGTCTCCTGATCATGGAAAAACAGCCCCAGAAATATAATCCTCAGTTCACGAATGAGGTTAAAGGTGCAGTTATCGGAGAAGGAAACATTATCTATAACTACTACTATCACCTACCTAAATCCGAGGTTGATGGACAAAGCAAGCATCAAGATGATAGTATTTTGTGTCCCTATCGGAGTTTATATTCATTCACCCCAAATGACTCTGACGTATTTTTTGGCCGAGACTTTTTTATAGATAAACTTTACAAAGCGACCCAAAAACACCATTTCATTTCTCTGTTAGGAGCTTCAGGTAGTGGCAAGTCTTCCGTAATTCTAGCTGGTCTTGTTCCTAAGCTGCAAAAAGAATCTCGATGGAAGTTTACTCATTTTCGTCCAGGCCAAAACCCATTTCAATCTCTATCAGCCGCTCTCGTACCACTTTATGCTTCTGAAGTCGATTCTACGGATCTACTAACTCAGTCTAATAAGTTGGCTAAAGCGCTTCAATCTGGAGAAATTTCTCTTTCTTTAGTTCTTGATACCATCCAGAAAAAACACCCTCAAGATCAGTTACTGCTAATTTGTGACCAGTTTGAAGAAATTTATACCTTACATCAAGGTAACAGTATATGTCGTAAGTTCTTAGACTGCATTTTAGAGTACTTAGAACAGAGTAAGTATCAATCTTATGTAGTCTGGATTATAGCAATGCGTGCTGACTTTTTGGGAGATGCACTAAGTTATCGTCCCTTTGCTAAGTATTTAGACGATGGTGAGGTCAAACTAGGCTCAATGAGTCGGGAAGAACTGAGAGAAGTTATTGAAAAACCCATACAAAATTCTGGTGTCACTTTTGAAGTTGGATTGGTTGAACGGATTCTTGACGATATCAACGATCAGCCCGGAAATTTGCCATTGCTAGAATTTGCTTTGACCGAGTTATGGAGTCAGAGAAATTCCGCAAGCCTAAGCCATACTACCTATGAAAAGATTGGCGGTGTTGAAGGAGCCTTAGCACGCCATGCTAATCAGATTTATAGCAAATTTAAAGCCAAAGATAAGAAAAAAATAAAACAAATATTTATTCAGTTAGTATATCCCGAAAACACCAATAAGGATACCCGCAGAAGTGCTACAAAAAAAGAGCTGGGCGGTGATAAAAATTGGCATTTAGTAACTCATCTTGCTAATGATAGATTGATTGTTACGAGTCGCAACTTACAAGGTGAGGAACTTGTAGAGCTTGCCCACGAATCTCTAATATACTACTGGGATAAGTTGCAAGAATGGATTAATGAGAACCGACAGTTTAGAGCTTGGCAGGAGCAACTACGGGTAGCAAAAAAACAATGGGAAGCTACAAATTATGACGTTGGATCACTACTGCGCGGAGTAGCATTAGTAGAAGCAGAAAAGCAATTACACAACAGACCTAGCGAGTTATATAACGAGGCGGATTTTATCACAAAAAGTAAAGAAAGAAAAACTTATGATAATGGAGTTTATCTGGCAATTACCATTTTTTCATTTGTCGCTATTAGTATCATTTTTTTATTAACAGGTCGAGCTTATAAACAGCAAAAACAATCTGAAATCAATAGAGCTGAGTCTTTAGCCCGTCAGTCTATGTCACTGTTAGATAATGATAAAGATTTAGACGCATTACTGCAAGCAATTGAGGCTGGTAACATTGTAAGGAGACAGCAAGTCGATAATCCGGTGGTTCAGAGTGCCCTGCTGAGAAATTTATATGAAGGGAGAGAAATAAATCGTTTGCAAGGGCATAATGGTGGCGTAACAAGCATTAGTTTTAGTCCTAATGGCCGTCTAATTGCTTCAGCCGGTTCGGATAGAACGATCAGAGTCTGGGATTCACAGTCGGGGAAAGAAATACAACGCTTAGCTGGGAATACTAGCACGGTAGCAAGCCTCAGTTTCAGTCCCGATGGTCAAAGGATTGTTTCAGGAAGTCAAGATGGAATCATTAAACTCTGGGAGCTGGAAACAGGAAATGTCATTCATCGCATCGAAGCGCATAGTAGAGGTATGACTGGTCTTGATTTTAGTTCTACTGGTGACTTTATCGTTTCCGGAAGCAGAAATTCTACTGCGAAGATCTGGGATTCAGAAACAGGTGAGATTATTAAAACTTTTAGGAGTGACAACAATATTTTTGAAATCAGTCTTAGTCCTGACGAAAAAATATTAGCCACTGCTGGCTACTGGGGAATCGATCTTTGGGATCTAGAAACTGGTGATAAACTCAAAACTTTTGATGGAAATACTAGTCCAATCTATAGTGTTGATTTTAGCCGTGATGGAAAGTTAATTGCCGCAGGAGATTATAATACAAATGTCACTCTATGGGATGTAGAAACAGGAAGCAAAATTCAGACCCTTCGAGATCATCAGGATACGGTTTATTCAGTTAAATTCAGTCCTATAGAGCAAACTATTGCATCTGGAAGTGGTGACAAAAACCTAATAATTTGGGATCTACGAACAGGGGCAGAAAGGATGACAATTCGCGGTCAAAATCGTGGAATTTATAATATGGATTTCAACCCTCGCGGTGATCTAATCGCTATTGATGATGGTGGTACTATTAGACTTATTGATATCAGCCCCAAGCCTGACAATATGAGGTACACTGAGCCTGTAAATAGGAGAAATTATGGTTATAACTTTCGAGGGCATACCAGCATTGTCTCTAGCCTGACTTTTAGTCCAAATCATCCAGTCCTTGCTTCTGCTAGCTATGATGGAAGCATTCAAATTTGGGATTGGCAAACGCCAGAAATTCAGGATGTTAAAGAAGAAGAATCTGCTATGACGGCTATAGGTTTTAGCCCTGATAGCAGATTACTACTGTCAGGTGCTGATGATGGAACTGTCAAACTGTGGGAGGTGAGTGAGGATGATGGAACTGTCAAACTGTGGGAGGTGAGTGAAAGGGAGTATGCTAAATTAGCACAACACAACTCTGCTATAAGTACAGTAGCATTCAGTCCTAATGGTGAGGTATTTGCTTCAGCCAGCTCTGACGGAATAGTTAAAATCTGGAATCTAGGTCAGCCTCAAGAAATCATGAGATTCAGAGGACAACCAGATGGGATATCCAATATAGCTTTTAGCTCAGATAATCGTCAGCTTGCAGCCGGTGGTGACGATGGTTCTATTGAAATATGGGATCTAGAAACAACCCGACCTGTTTCTGTTCATACCATACCAGCCCACCAAGAACGAGTTTCCGGACTTATTTATGACTTAGATGAAAACACTTTAACGTCAAGTAGTCATGATGGAACAATCAAAGTCTGGGATTTAGAAACTGGACGAGAGATCGATACTTTTTTCAGCCAGGAATTAGCAATTACTGCTATCAGTTTTAGTCCGAGTGGTCAAGTAGCTGCCTCTAGCAGCAGTGATGGAACCATCCGACTTTTTAATCGGAGTAATGGAGACGAAATATATACATTTAAAGCACATACTCATAGAGTTAATGCCATTGGTTTTAGTCCCAAAGGTGAGGTGCTTGCCTCGGCTGGAGGGGATGAGATCGTCAAGCTTTGGGTCTGGGGACTAGATAGCTTACTCAGCCATGCGTGTTTTAAAGTTTTTAACTACCTTCAAAATAATCCCAATGTTACCAATAAACAGAAAGATTTATGTGATTCAGAAGAGTTAGAGCATAACCAACCTGCCGATCATTTAGAGAATAACTCTGAGGGAAGTATTAGACTCTCACCTCCCTCGCATTCTCATCCTCGTATGCCTACTCCCCCCCCTCGTCCTCGTGTTCCTCCCCCTCCTCTTGAACCTCGGCCGGACATGGACATGATTCCACCACCACCACCTCCTGCTCCTAGACCACCTCCGTTGCCCCCTATCACTGAAGACCCGTAAGACCTGTCTGTTATGGGCCAAGGAATCTTCTCAAGTGTTTTTGGAGGCTGCTTCTAGCGAGTCATTGGTGCCGGTTGTCCCTGTCGCCTAAACATGGGACTGGCCACGGTGTAAGTCGTCGGGGAAATTTGGCATTGCACGGCCTCTTGGTTAATGGGTAGATGAACCCAAAAACGAGTTCCCTGATTGACCTGAGACTCGTAGCTGAGTTGCCCCTCATGTTGTTGCACGATAATTTGATAGGCGACGGCGAGTCCCAAACCTTTGCCTTGGCCAACGGGTTTAGTAGTAAAAAACGGATCGAAGATTTTGCCGTCTAAGGCTGAGTCAATCCCTACGCCATTGTCAGTAATCTCGATTTCTGCCCAGCAGGGGTCGAGGGTGCGAGTGGTGATGGAAATTTGCGGTGTCCAGTCCTCGTCTGGGTGAACTTGAGCTTTGGCCACGATCGCATCAAGAGCATTTTCTAAAAGATTGAAGAGTGCTTGGTTAATCAAACCAATATCCCCTTTAATCTTGGGCAGTTGACCATACTGTTTATCGGGGGTCAACCGTGAGGCCCGGCCAGCGGCTTGATGAACCCGAGGTCCTAACATGGATAAGGCTAAATCTAAGGCATGATGCAGGTCAATGTCATGGATTCCACTGCGCTCTTGACTGGAAAACTCCCGTAGGGCAATGACAATTTCTCGAATGCGCTCGGAGCCTTCTTTCATTGAACCCAGCATTTTGTCTAGATCAGCGGCGACAAAGTCAAAGTCTATATCTTCGAGGGCATCGAGAAGGTTTTGACGAGAGAAGTTCTCGTCATCCCGAATTGTTTGAATCAGTTCTGACAGGTCATGGGTATACTCTTTCACATGGCTGAGATTGCCATAGATAAAACTAATGGGATTATTGATTTCATGGGCAACACCCGCCACTAAGCGCCCCAAACTAGACATTTTTTCACTTTGAACCAGTTGGACTTGGGTATTCTTAAGGTCTTGGAGGGACTGGGTTAACTGTTGATTGAGATGATTCAATCGTAGGCCTGAGCGAACCCGCGCTAGAAGTTCCTCGGTTTCAATCGGTTTCGAGATAAAGTCATCAGCGCCAGCATTGAGACCACAAACCCGGTCATCGATCTGTTCTCGGGCCGTCAGAAGAATAAAAAAGGTCGCGGCGAGTTCGGGTCTTTCTTTGATTTTACGACAGAGATCCACGCCATTCATTTCTGGCATCATCCAATCGCAAATAATCAGGTTGGGTTGTTCTTGCTTGGCTTTTTCCCAGCCTTGTTGTCCGTTGTTGGCAATGATGACCTGATGTTCTTCACTTTCGAGGAGGTCTTGTAAGACCATTTGCGTGGTGATTTCGTCATCAATAACTAAAATCGTTGCCATAATTGTTAAGGGTTTAAGTGATCTGTTCGAGAGACTTTCAATAAAATTTGGGACATATCGATCATTAAAGCGATCCTTGAACGGGGTGGGGAAGCCGTTGAGACACAATCTATTAAGGACGATCGCACCGGCTTAGCTTGGGATTATGATAACTCCAGAGTTTCCATGAAGTTTTGAATCTCTTGCCATTGCTTGAGCAGGACGGTTAGCTGAGAGGCAACTTGTTCAAAGTTTGGCTTCTGAGCGGCTTGTTCTAAGTCTGCGGACTGATCTGACATGAGGGTGGCCCCAACATTAGCCGCCGCTCCTTTCAGGCGGTGAGCAATTTCGGAGAGGCGATCGCCATCCTGCTCCTCCAACGCCGCTTTCAAGGCTTTCAAATCCTCTTCCGTCGCATCCACAAAGGCTTGCAAAAGTCGTTTTTGTAGGGATATTTTTCCCCGAGATACTCGTGCTAAGCGTTCTAAATCTAAAGGAGGTTGTGGATTGGCAGTATCCTGACTCATTTGGCTTGTCTCCACACATGAGTTAGACTCATTTGAATCTTGGCTTGAGTCTGGGTTTGAGCGAGAAAGATTTCCCGAAGCATCGGCAGAAGACCGAGGTAATGGCTCGCGAGTTGGTAATGAGGATTGAGAGTGAAGATGGAGGTGATGATTTGGGGCAGCAGGGTCGTGGCTCATGGTAACAAATTTTGTATCATTTGACGAGCGATCGCCTTCAGCAGCCGGGTGAGTCGTCCAGCGTTCTAAGGTCTCAAGTAAAACATCCCAATCAACCGGTTTGGAAATATAATCATCCATTCCTGCTTTCAGACACTGTTCTCGATCAGTGGGCATGGCATGGGCGGTGAGGGCAATCACAATGGTATGGCGATCGCGATCGGCTTCTCGACGGCGCAATTCTTGAGTGGCTTCATAGCCGTCGAGAATCGGCATTTGACAGTCCATCAAGACTAAATCATAGTGAGTTTCATGACACAACGTTAACGCTTCCTTGCCATTACTAGCACAATCAATCTGAACCGCACCGAGTTCTTGTAATTGAGAAATAATCACCTGTTGATTGGTGGGATGATCTTCGACCACCAACAACTTAATGTGGGAAAAGCGTTTCGAGGGCAGAGGTAATTCTGGATCAAAGAACTCCGTATCACTGTCGGGATTTCGCTCTAAGTGAAGTTGCGGTGCAACCGCCGTAATCAGAGCATCAAAGAGCCGTGAAGCCCGTACGGGTTTAAGGAAATAGCTGGCGGCGGCTCCGGCTTCTAAAAACGCTTCAGCCGTCGGGCGATCCTTGAAGTTACTCATGACCACAATTTTCGTGGTTCGCAACAAGGGATAGGCGCGAATTTCGGCCAGAAACTTGTCTCGGTCAATATCAGACAACTGCAAATCTAAAATCAGCACATTATAGGGTTGCGATCGCTCAGCCGACTCTTTCAAAGTTTCCAAGGCATTGCTACCGGTTCCCACCTCCGTGATGTGGCTAATTCCCCAAGACTGCACCAAATAGCGAACCGATTGGCGAGTGGTAGCATTTTCAGCCGCCACCAATAACCGGAGCCGACTAATATTTAAAGGCATTTGCGGCAAGGCTGAGGAGGGGGTTGAATCCGCCAACTCCAGAGGGACGGTAAACCAAAAGATTGAGCCAATTCCCTCAACACTTTCGACACCAATCTCGCCCTTCATCAGATGAACCAATTGCTGAGAAATGGCCAATCCCAAACCCGTTCCACCATACTGACGGGTGGTTGAAGCATCCACCTGGGAAAAGGACTGAAACAGCTTCGTTTGAGCGCTTTTCGGGATACCGACACCGGTATCTCGGACGGCAAAGCGAATGGTAGCCGAGTTGTGGCGTTCTGATTGTAGGGCCGCTTGAATCACCACTTCGCCGCGTTCAGTGAACTTAATGGCATTACTGACTAAATTCAGCAAGACCTGACGTAAGCGAGCGGGATCCCCTCGGAGATGGCGGGGAACATTGGGATCAATGAGGGTGGCCAGTTCCAGGCCCACTTTATCCTCGACTTGAGTGGCCATGACATCGACAATATCTTCGATACAGCGATCGAGGTCAAAATCGATGGCGTCGAGTTCCATTTCCCCGGCTTCGAGTTTGGAGAAGTCGAGGATATCGTTAATGAGGGTCAGCAGATGTTGGGCGCTGCGAGAAATGGTGGTGACATAATCGCGCTGTTGTCGGCTGAGTTGGGTACGACTCAGGAGACTGGTCATGCCCATGACCCCATTCATGGGGGTGCGAATTTCATGACTCATGTTGGCCAAAAATTCGGCTTTGAATTGAGCGGCCCGTTCGGCTTCGAGTCGGGCTTTGACCAAATCATCAATGCGATCGGTCACGGCGATAATGCCGCCAATCTCCCCTTCTGGGTTGTACCAGGGGTGAATGGCGGAGCGTAGATAGAGGAGATCGCCATCCTGACGCTGCCAGGTGAGTTCAGGCTCGGTGATGACTTGTCCTTGTAGGGCTTCTTGGTGGGCTTGGTGGCGATCGTCGGGGAGATCGGGGAAGATTTGATCGAGAGATTGTCCTAAGAGATCTTGGTCTTGTAGCTGGTAATCGCTGACCCACTTTTCGCTATAGGCAAGGTAGCGCATTTGGCTGTCAAACATGGCCATAGCTACGGGGGCGTTGGTGACCACTTGGCGCAATTGTTGTTGTTCTCGTTCGAGGGAGATGACGGCCCGTTGGGTTTCGGCATGAAGATGGGCTTGGGTGAGGGCGATGGCCAGTTGAGCCACGACGCGCCGCATTAGGTCTTCTTCATTGTCATTGATGGGGATTGGGAGACCGTGATGACAGAGAAGATACCCGGGGGTTCCCAGGCGATTGATAACGGGAAAGGCGGAGTAATGGCCATGTTGTAGGGTAATTGACTCCCCTTGAGGCTGACGGATGAGGGAGACGGTTTCGCCGTTGCGGAGTTGGCTGTCGAGGTCTTTTTGAGGATCGGCGGCGTTGAACTGGCGAGTTTCGGCGAAGAGCCGGCTGTTTTGAGGATGGTGGTAGGCGAGGGTCAATGATTGCTGGCGGCGATCATACCAGGCGAAGGCGATCGCATCGAAGACGAGAAGATCGGTGAGTTCTTCGAGAGTCGGCGGTAGGGTTTTGTCGAGATCGAGGGAGGTATGTAGGCGACTGGTGAGGCCATTGAGGAGGGCTTCTCGTTCGGCCCGCGCCCGGGCCTGTTCGGCGTCGTTAATTTGTCGTCCGGCGAGAATGGTCGCGAGGGCGAGGATCAAACTGAGAACGCCGGCGAGGAGGTTGAGAGATTCGAGTTGTTTTTCGATGTTCTCTTGGGGAATAACGAGGATAACGGTCCAGTTGGGAGATTCAATGGGGTAATGGGCGAAATAGATGGTCTCACCGTTGAGGGTTCCCTGTTGCAAGATGTCCGGGTTGAGATCGCCAAGGAGAAGGGAGGCAAAGTCTTGGCTGAGATCGGTCGATCTCAGGTCGGCTGATCTTAGTTTGAGGGATTCGGGGAGCTGAGTTTGAAGGACGACGTTGGTGATGGGAGCGTTATCCGAGTCGAAGGCTAGGGTGTAGCTATTGTCTCCGTATTGGATTTGATTGAGGGTAAGGATGAACTCCTCGATACTAATTCCACCGATGAGGGCCTGGGTGGGAGACGCTTGAGGAACGCCGTCAGTGGGGTTGGGATTTGGGGTTAGGGGAAGAGCAAAGCCAATCAGCGGTTCACCAATGGCCCGGCCAATGATGGGGTTGCTAAAGGTGATCTGTCCCTGTTCCATGGCGGTCTGGAAGTGCTGGCGATCGGCGATTTCTCCGGTTTGCTGTTGATGGTTACGAAATTCTCCTTCGCTGTTGGCGATCGCCAAGCTAATAAAACTATCGAGGCGATCGACTTCTTGGGCTAGATAGGGTTGAATCTGCTCCCAGTCTCGGGAACGGAGGGTGGGGCTGTTGGCTAACGCTTCGAGGTAAAAGGTCTGGGTTTGAAACCAGTCTTGGAGTTCTTGTCCGCCTTCGCGGACTTCGCTGATGGCTCCCTGGCTGATATTTTTCAGTAATAGTTCTCGTACGAGGGTGTAACTGATCCAGGCGGTGAGGCTGACGCTGATGGCTAGGGTTCCAAACAATCCATACACTAAGAGGTTACGAGGCCGCCATCCAGATTGGTGTCGTTGTCGCCAACGTCGCCAGAGTTTTTGGGGTTGTAGATAATCCATAAGGAGGGGGTCGGATGGGAGTGGCCAGGTCATTAGGTTCTGCGTGAAGGAATGAATGAGATCTCTCTCGCTGAGAGGGTGGCTCTCGTCGATTAGGCTAACCTCAATGGCGATGCTACGGATTCCGAACGCCTCATGATTTCAGAGTTTGTTTAGGTCTAGGGGGTGACGTGGGGTGACGGGCGATCGCGGTTCTGTAAACTCATGCAAACCTACGCAAAGTTACGTAAGGTTGCGTAAATTTACGTTAATTTACGTTAACTTACGCAGAACAGGCTTCGTTTTTGCTTAAGTTTTATATTTTCTTTAGATTTGAGTTTTGATTTTAACAGAGATGCGAGTTAAAGACAATTGAATCGGGTGTGTTGGTTCGGTGGAGTGGTCTAGTGGAGTCGTCTCTGAGGCGGTTCAGTGGCAGTTCAGGGGCGGTTCAGGTCACTAGCCCTCAAAAGGTCAGGGGCGATAGGTTTCAGGTCTTGGGTAGGGAAATCATCGAGTTGAAACTAGGCTTTGATGAGATCGTCATCGTCGCCGTGAATGGGAATTTCGATCACAAATTCGGTCCCGACACCGGGTTTAGATTTAACATTTAAGTCGCCGCCATGATTTTCAACTACGATTTGATAACTGACGGATAGTCCTAAGCCTGTCCCTTTTCCGGGAGACTTGGTCGTAAAGAAGGGATCAAAAATGCGGCGGCGAATTGGTTCAGGAATACCCACACCATTGTCGGCAATTCGGATGACAATAAAATCATCATTGAGTTGCTGAGTCAGGATAGCGATCGCCGGTTTTTTGTTATCGTTTTTCTGTAACGTCTTTTGTGATTTATTCTCATCATTTAACGCATCCAATGAGTTGTTGATGAGGTTCATGAAAACCTGATTAAGCTCTGCGGGATAACAGGTAATTTTCGGAAGTTTTTGGAACTTTTTAATAACCTTGATTTCATCGCCATTTCCAGTTTTAAAACGATGCTTAAGAAGCCAAAGAACACTTTCGAGTCCTTCATGAATATCAACTGTTTTTTGCTGAGCTTCATCGAGGCGGGAAAAAATCCGTAGGGATTGAACAATTTTACGGATGCGATCAGTTCCCGTTTTCATCGAGTTAATGAGATTGGGGAGATCTTCGAGAATAAAGGGCAAATCAATCTCCTCAATACATTCGGCGATCGCCTCAGAGTTGGGATCCTCTTCGTCTTGATACAGTTCAATTAAGCCAATTAAATCCTGAGTATAGTCACGAACATAGCTGAGATTGCCATAAATGAAATTAACAGGATTGTTAATTTCATGGGCAACACCCGCCACCAATTGCCCTAATCCAGCCATCTTTTCACTGTGAATTAATTGGGTTTGAGTTTTCTGTAAATCCTGTAAGGTTTGAGCCAAGCGACGGGCTTGCATTCGCGTTTGTTCGAGGAGTTCAGCTTGTTGTAGGGCAACTCCGAGATGTTCACTAATTTGCCCCAACAAATCCAGATCTGAGGCATCCCAAGCTCGAGGATGAGCATTATGATAGGCGGCGAGAAGTCCCCAGAGTTGATGATTTTGATAGATGGGAACAATGGCGTAGGCTTGGCATTGATAGAGCTGTAACACCTCTTGATAGGCGGGGGCGAAGTGGCTGCGATCGACGTTTTCAACGGTAAAGACTCGCCGCTGGGGAAGTTGATCAGACTGAGTTTGGTTTTTGCCGTGTTTTTGCCCCTCAATCAGTTGCTGCATATGGGAACATAGGGCCAGGTTCGTTTGCAGTTCAGGGGTTGTCGTTTGTAACTCCAATAAATGTACCCAGCCGGGGCTAACGGATTCAGCGACAAACTGGCCCGTCCAGTCCGGGTTAAAGTAATAGACGGCCACGCGATCGACATCGAGGAGTTGGCGAACTTCGTGGGTGGTGGTACTAAAGATGGTATCAATGTCGAGCGATCGCCGAATTTTTTCGACGGTGACGGCCAAGGTTTTCTCCCGTCGGGTGGCTTTGGCCAGTTTGCGGGCCTGTTGCTGAGTACGTTGGAATAACTCAGCTTGTTTTAAAGCGACGCTGAGATTGATGCTGACGCGCTCAAGCAGTTCAATATCGTCAATCTTCCAAGAGGGTGGCTCCTGGCTATGGCAGGCACAGAGTAGACCCCAGAGAACTTGTCCCTGTAAAATCGGTACGATCGCCGAGTCAGGGGAGCCATGTTCCTCTAACACCTGAGCCGGAGACTTCCCCCGTCCCGATAGGGGAATGGTTCCGGGATTATCTAAAATATCCTGGTAGGCCAGGGTCGTAGATCGATGTCCATTGCTAGCCGATTGGACCGTATAGGTTTGGGAGTGTTGAGGGCTCGGAGCGTGATCAAGCAGAATTTGTTGGGAGCGAGTCTCGGAGGGATGAGTCGAAGGCTTGATAATCGGGGGGTGGCCCGGTTCGACGGATTCGGCGACAAATTCACCACTAAAGTCGGGATAGAAGCGATAAATGGCGATACGGTGAGCGCCGAGTAACTGGCGCAGTTCTCGGGTGGTGCTGTCAAAAATTTCTTGTAGTTCGAGGGATTCTCGAATACGAGCAATGGCGTTGGCGAGGGCGTTTTGGCGTTCAATCTGCAAACGAGCTTCTACCAGGGCCTGGGAGTCATCCGACGGCGGGCTGGTAGAGGCTTTCGCTAAAAGTTGTTTGAGGCGCTCAAATGCTGCGTCATCTTGGCAACACGATCGCACTTCATCCCATTGATCGAGATTCAACATGGAACGTTTGGGGTCGCTTACAGGGCAAGCGTAGCCGGCCCCGAGTGTGGGACATTATCGCCTGGGGGTGACTCAATTCGACTTGCGTAGACTCGCTTATATCTTAGCTGTCTATGTTAGCCGTCGCTGTGGAATTTTCGTTAGGTGGCTGAGAAGGGGTGGAGGATTGATGAATGGGAATTTCTAGGCGAAACTCAGTACCCATCCCGGGTTGTGAGACGCATTCAAAGGCGCCATGATGTTTTTCGGTAACGATCTGGTAACTAATCGACAGGCCCAATCCGGTGCCAATTCCGACGGGTTTGGTGGTAAAGAAGGGATCGAACACCTGCGATCGCAGGGTTTCAGGGATACCACAGCCATTATCGGTGATGGTCACGGCCACTCGGTTCTCGGCTACTTGTTGGGTGTGAATCCGAATGGTCCGTTCGGCTTTCTCCTGGTCAAAGGGATGTAGGGCATCAATGGCGTTGCTAATCAGATTCATAAAGACCTGATTGAGTTGACCGGCATAACATTCGACGGGAGGCAAGTCTCCGTAGTCTTTGACGACGTTGATGGCGGCGCGATCGGCTTTGGCTTTGAGGCGATGGTGCAGGATGGTTAGGGTTCCTTCGATACCGTCGTGCAGGTTAACGGGTTTGAGTTCCGACTGATCTAAACGGGAGAAGTTACGCAGGGAAAGGACGATTTGGCGAATTCGCTCAGCCCCGAGTTTCATCGAACCCAGCATTCGGGGTAAATCCTCTAGGAGAAATTCGAGGTCAATCTCTTCGATGCGATCGCAAATTTCGTCAATAGGTTGGGGGTAATGATCTTGATACAGATGTAAGAGATCCAAGAGATCTTGGGTGTACTCACTGGTATGGACGAGATTCCCGTAGATAAAGTTAACGGGATTGTTAATTTCATGGGCAACCCCAGCCACCAATTGTCCCAAGCTGGACATTTTCTCGCTTTGAATGAGCTGGGTTTGGGTTTGGGTGAGTTCTTCGAGAGCCTGTTTGAGTTGTTCGGCTTTGGCGTTGGCGCTGCGAGTGGCCCGTTGACTTTGGGCAAAGAGTTCGGCTTGGGAGATGGCGATGGAGGCGTGACGGGCCAGTTGTTCAACCTGTTCAATTTCGCGATCGCTCCACTGACGGGGGCGGCTACATTGGTGGGCGATAATCAGACCCCAGAGTTGGCGATCGCAGTGAACCGGTACAATCAGATTGGCCTGAATTTGTAAACTCTCCAGAAATTCTCGGTGACAGGGGGTGAGGTCCGCCGTCTTAATGTTGTCCATTGCCCGAGCCTGGCCGCTACTGAGGTACTTCTGTTCGAGATGTTCAGGAAAACATCCCGGTGGGGTCTCGATGCCCCAGGCAGAGCGCCAATTCCCCTGGATATCCTCGACGGTAATCCGTCCTTCTCCCCCGTCAAAGACTTGATAAACCACGGCGCGATCGGCTTTCAGGAGACTCCGCACTTCCTCGACGACGGTTTGCAAAATCTCATCTAAGTCCAAGCTACTGCGAATCTGATCCGCCACGTCAGCCATGGCTTGACTGAGATGCAAAGACTGCTGAAGTTGGAGGGTTCGCTGTTGAACTTGCCGTTCGAGGGTAGCATTGAGGGTGTTCACTTCCCGATACAGCCGATATTGCTGCACAGCGGAGGCGAACCGCTCACTCAACTCCCGGGCCAGTTGTCGATCATTGTCACTCCAGGGCTGTGCTTGACCACGATTGAGTTGTTTCCAAGCCTCAAAGGATTGACGGGGGCGTTCTTGCCGCCGATTGGTATCAAATCGCCCGGCCCACCAGATTTCTAGGTCAATTTCTTGGCGAAACACCATCAGGTAGCCTAAAAACTGTTGCCGATGATGGAGCGGTAGCACCAAGAGGCCTTTGAGTTTGGCTTGGGCAAAGGAGTCAGCCAGGGGACGTAGTTGAGGTACGTTGTCCAGGTTGGCGGTCTCTAAAATGGGATAGAGGGGAAGATCTCGTTCAGGAAAGCTAGCGTGCCACCAAGACTTCACCGCGTCTTCGAGGGCAATCTCAGAGGTGGATTCCTTCAAACTCGGTTGTTGCCCCCGACATAAACGCAGCGGTGAGTCTCGCTCAATATAGAGTTGACCACCTTGGCCGCCTAGGGACTCGATGGCGGCATCAATGGCGCGGCTAAACTCAATGGTTGGCTGGGCGTGCAGGAGACTGACAATTTGATTGACGGCGGCTTCCCGTTGGTGTTGCTGATGAGCTTCGGCGAGTAGGGCTGATTGAGAGATGGCAATCGAGACTTGATCGACGACGGCTTGAATCAGTTGTAAGGTGGGCAGGTCGTACTGTCGTGGGTCGCCATGATGGGAGGCGAGAAGTCCCCAGAGTTGGTCATTATGGATGATGGGCAAACACAGGGATGAGGCGACGCCCATGGCGGTGAGATACTCGACATGACAGGGATCGAGTTTTTTATAGTCCCGAGGTAAGAAGGCATCGTCAGCGGGACTCATGCCGATGGAACGCTCTTGGACGTTGACGATACTGCGAACCCGTTGCCGTACAAAGCGATCGCGGGCTTCGGGGGGGATGTCATCGGCGGGAAAGGTTAGTCCTAACAGGTGGGGGAGGCGATCGTTTTGAACGGCCTCGGCAATGACCGTTCCGCTACCATCGGCGTTGAAGCGATAAATTTTCACCCGATCAACTCCTAGAAACTGTCGAGTTTCTACGGCTGTTGCATCGAGGATCTCTTGCAAGTCGAGAGAGTGACGGATTCGCTGTGTTATCCGCTGCAACAAGACTTCACGATTCAGACGCTGTTTGAGATCTTCGGTTATCTTTTCTGAATTCATAGGATTGAACGGGGCAGTTCCTCTCATCAACACTGGCAAGCCAACTGAACAATGATGCTAAAGTTTGCGTTTGAGACGCTAGGTAGATGACGCAACGGATGGGGCGAGGCCAAGGAGTTTTATCGAGGTTAGAAATTTAAGACTATGTTCATTATAAATAAACTCGTCGGGTCTGATCCCGATGTTCTTCAATCTTAATTCGGACTGGAGTTGTTTGGATAAGATTGAGAGACGGGAATGATTCGCTCCTAACAGATTTTATGTCATTTTGCGAGGGGTTGGTGTTCACTCTGTCTATCGGTAGTTCATGCGGGTCGGGTGGTCTGGAAGCCTATAATAAAGGGAGACCGATGTCGATCAGAGTCGTTCTCACAGATTCGGGCTTAGCTAGATCATGAAATTTTTCCCTAAATTGCCATCATTGCTCGGGGTCGTCCTACTGGGCTTGCTTGCGAGCTGTCAGCCTGAGTCGCCGACTCCTCCGGACTTTGATCAATCTCAGGCGGATACGCCAACGGCTCAACCGCAGGAAACTCCGGCTACGCCGTCGGTGGGCCTGAATGCAACGCCAACTCCCACAC
>LSZA01000049.1 GCA_001637315.1 Phormidium willei BDU 130791
AAGAGGGTCGGGGCGTACCTTGATGGTCGCCCGCTAACCCTTCTCATCCGGTGCTACACTCGCGACGTAACCGGGGTTCCTTGGGGGATAACGCGAGGATTTTGCAGAGCCTCATAAAGACGATTGAGGGCATTGACATAGGCATGGGCCGAGGCCACAATCACATCCGTATTCGCCGCATGGCCCGAGAAAATGCGACCCTCATAGCGTAAGCGAACCGTCACCTCACCGAGCGCATCAATCCCCGCCGTCACCGAATGCACCGTGTATTCAATCAACTCATTGGGGATCTCCACAATGCGGTTAATCGCCTTATACACCGCATCCACCGGCCCGGTTCCTAAGGCCACATCCAGCAATTCCTCACCATTGGGACCCCGCAAACTGACCGTGGCCGTCGGACGAGCGCGATCGCCGCAGGAAACTTGCACCAACTCTAACTTATACAGTTCAGGAGGCTGTTGGATTTGGTCGTTCACAATCGACTCTAAATCCCAATCGGTAATTTCCTTCTTCTGATCCGCGAAGGCTTTAAACTTGAGAAAAGCTTTATTTAACTCCGTCTCCGACAGTTCAAACCCTAACTCCTTCAAGCGAGTTTTGAAGGCATTGCGTCCTGAATGTTTGCCCAAAACAATCTGATTATCGGTCAAACCGATGGATTGGGCATCCATAATCTCATAGGTCATGCGGTTCTTGAGAACCCCATCCTGGTGAATCCCCGACTCATGAGCGAAGGCGTTGGCCCCGACAACGGCTTTATTGGGCTGGACAAACATCCCCGTCAGGTTTGACACCAAGCGGGAGGTTTTATAAATCTCGCGGGTGTTGATGTTCGTTAAAGCGTCTTCCGACTCCACCGGGCGACCTAGGAAGGGATTGTAATACTGACGGCGAACATGTAACGCCATCACCAACTCTTCTAACGCCGCATTTCCGGCCCGTTCACCAATCCCGTTAATGGTGCATTCGAGTTGACGTGCGCCGTTTTTCACCGCTTCTAGGAAGTTGGCCACCGCCAACCCTAAATCATTGTGACCGTGAACCGAAATCACCGCCTGGTCAATGTTACGGACATTCTGGGCAATACCGCGAATCAA
The DNA here is from genome assembly GCA_001637315.1 of Phormidium willei BDU 130791. Classification (GTDB taxonomy): domain Bacteria; phylum Cyanobacteriota; class Cyanobacteriia; order Cyanobacteriales; family Geitlerinemataceae; genus Sodalinema; species Sodalinema willei. The sequence continues at coordinate 1,101 of LSZA01000049.1, forward strand.
GGCGCCAAACTCGCCGGGGGTGGTATAGCCGACGGTATCCGGGATATTGACCGTTGTCGCTCCCGCGTCAATCACCGCTTCTAAGACCTGATACATAAACTCTGGGTCACTGCGGGCCGCATCTTCCGGGGAAAACTCTACATCATCGGTGAAGGTTTTAGCATAGGCCACCATCTCCGGGGCGATCGCCAACACCTCCTCGCGACTTTTGCGTAACTTATGCTTGAGGTGGATATCGGAGGTGGCGATAAAGGTGTGAATGCGTTTGTGGGCGGCGGGGGCCAGGGCCTCTCCAGCGGATTTGATATCGCCCTTGGTGGCCCGGGCCAAGCCACAAATCGTCGGGCCGTCGGGGGTTCCCACCTGTTCAGCAATGCCTTGAACCGCCTCGAAATCACCGGGGCTGGCGAAGGGGAATCCGGCTTCGATGACATCTACCCCGAGACGGGCCAGTTGACGGGCGATGGTCAACTTTTCCTCTTTATTGAGGGTGGCCCCAGGGGACTGTTCTCCATCCCGCAAGGTGGTATCAAAGATGATAATGCGATCGGGCTGTTGGCTCATAGGATACCTCGGTTGTATCAAGGGTACTCGAAACGGGTCGCCCCCCAGGACACCGAGAGTTTGGAGAGGAACTCCCGGTGTGGGGGGAAAGAGTTAATAGTCTAGTTTCTCTATTTTGTCGCGAATTTCGTTGAGGTCAATGTAGCGATCGGTGGCGTTACGCAATTCACGAGCAATCATCCCCTCGGTGGAGACCACAGTGATGTGGGTATTCTTGGAACGTAGCAGTTCGATCGCCCGCTCGAAGTCTCCATCTCCACTAAATAGCACAACTCGGTTGTACTGATCCACGGTGTTAAACATATCTATAACAATTTCAATGTCCAGATTGGCTTTTTGGGAATAGCGTCCGGAGTTGTCGTCGTAATATTCTTTGAGGATTTTGGTGCGTACCGTATAGCCGAGGCTGATCAGAGCATCTCGGAACCCCCGCTGATCTTGAGGATCTTTTAGGCCCGTGTACCAGAAGGCGTTGACGAGAGTGGTATTGGTGTATTGACTTCTAAAATAGTCAAGAACCCGCCGAGGGTCAAAGAACCATCCATTTTTTTGTTGTGCGTAGAACATATTATTCCCATCCACAAAAATGGACAGGCGATCAGTGTCATAAATCATTAATGCTATACCTGGCTTGGGTTTAGATGTAAAAAGTTAGGAATCAATGGGGCGTAAACGTTCGATATAAGTTCAGCCTACTGTTGAACGACAGACGCGACAAGACAGGTCACGAGAGACGAGATCCTGTCAGGTTCAGGCTCATCTCGGACATTGATGTTGAGACGACGACGGGGTTGACGACGGGGGTGACGACGGAGGGGGATTAACCCTGCTGTCATCCTGGGGTCTATTGGTCCGTGATTAACTCAGAAACGAGCGCTTTCGTCCGCACGTTAGACCCAAAACACCGCGATCGCATGAGAACAACGCTCTCTAGCTTAACATTTCGTTAAACTTTTCTGGCGCGAAGGGGTTCGTTTCCGGTCTTGTGAAGACTCCATCAAAGACCCAATCCAAGACTCAATCCAAGACTCAATCCGTGTTTAATCTCGTGCAAGCCAGAGAATTAAACCATATTGGTTTCAATGGCCCAGCGTGCTAATTCCGTCCGATTATGCAGTCCTGTTTTGCCGAGCATATTCGACACATGACTTTCAATGGTGCGCTGACTCACCTTCATTTCCAAGGCAATTTCCCGATTGGCCATTCCCCGTGCCACCCACTGAACCACTTTCAGTTCCGTGGGGGTCAATTCCACCCCAGCGCGAACCTTCAACGGTGGGGCATTGTCATGACCCGAAAACTTACGGGCCATCAGACGAGCGGCTTGTTGTAGAGACGACTCCACTTGGGCCACCAATTCATCGGGTTCAAAAGGCTTGACCATATACACATCTGCCCCAGTATTTAATCCTTTAACCCGATCTTGGCTTTGGCCCTTCGCCGAGAGAAAAATCACCGGAACCCAGCTCGTACGGGGATTTTCACGCACTTTTTGGACAAAACCATAGCCGTCCATTTCCGGCATCATGACATCACAAATAATCAGTTCCGGGATAGTTTCTTCTAAAATATCAAGGGCTTCTCGTCCATTTTCCGCTGCGGTCACCTCATAACCGCGAAACTCCAAGAAATCTTTGACCAATAAAATTAGATTCGGATCATCATCAATAAGAAGTAAGCGTTTGGCTGTGGAATTTTTCATAGGAAACTGTCAATATCAAAAAAAATTGCTTGCTGCTCTGGCACAAGGGTTCCAATAACACCGTTGTTTATTCTAGCCTATTCTTTTCCCTAAGAGGACAAGTCTTGGCAATGATCAGTCGTGAGACAACGGTTGTGGTTGGGATAACTCCGGAGGCGAAGGCGCTGAGGACTGCCAAATCACATAGTCCTCAACAATGCGATCGCCGACAAGATGCTCCTGAATAATCCGCTCAAGCACCTCAGGGGTGGCGTGACGATACCAAACCCCGTCGGGGTAGACTAACAGGATCGGTCCTTGAGTACAAACTCGCAGACAGTTGGCTTTCGTCCGGAAAACACAAACCGATCGCTCATCACCACTGCGATCTAGGTGTAACTCCTTCAAGCGCCGTTTCAGATAATCCCACGCCGCCACTCCCGCCTCCTTAGAACAGCATTTCGGCTTCGTTTGATCGGCACAGAGAAACAGATGTCGCCCAATCCGGGGAATATCAAGAGCCTCGATACAATGGCGTAGCGCGGTGGGATCACTACAGACAGACGAGTCCATCGAAGTTTCAGGGGTCGGGGAGGGGGTAGGCTCACTCATGGACATAACAAGACGATCAACGCCAAAAAAACGGGATTGGCTGTTCCCAAACTCTAGTGTAGCGGATTGACTCCCCGAAGGAGGGCCACTCTAGCGAAGAGACCAGTCTTCTATCTTCCATTCCCCATCAACCCGAACCAAGCGATAGACGACCGTGAGGGGGTCAGACCCCGTCGAATTAGTCGCTTGTCCCCCTTCATAGAGAGTCCCGACTTCCTGCACGATCGCCTCAACTTGAGCTTGATCTGAAGTCTCGTCTGGCAACGCCACCGACTGCACCGTTACCTGATGCTGGTCGTACTGCCAATACCAGCCGTTGCGCCGTGCATTTTCGGCCCGGCGTTGCCATTCACTCAAAGCTGGTTCCGTTAACGCCGTGGCTAAGCCATCCAGATTATGATCCGGACCGACGGCCTCAGATTTCACCGACAGCCAGCGTGCAATAGTCGCTTCAGCGACCTCACGACTCAGAGGAGCATTCGCATCTACGGCGGGTTCAGGTTCCGGGAGTTCAAACAGTGGCTCGCTCAGGCTAACATCAGCGCCATTGTCTCTCAGTTGCGGTCCAGAAATGCCCAACAACGCCGCCAGTCCACTCAAAAGACTGCTGAGAACAATCCACAACAGCACCAGGGCCAACAGACCCCCGCCCACTAACACCAGGAGGCGATCGAGTTTCACCCCCCCTCGCCGTCCTGACGTGGCCGAGCGAGTCGAGGAGACGGAATCCCGCCGCCGTCGTCGTCGCGATCCAGACGCTGAAGCAGTAGAGGTCATCGCGTCGGGGGTAGCAAAGGGATTCGCCCCCGGAAAACGGGGAGTCCTGACGGAGGTGCGTCCTAGGGAAGCCGCGTTCTGAGAGGGAGATAAGTCCCACGAGGGACTACTACGGCCCATTGAACCCGTCGTTGGCCCGGTCGTCGCCGAGGATTGAGGCGATCGCGCCCAATGGCTTGTACTCGAGCTCGTACTCGAGCTGGCATGATTCGACATCTGATCACGGCTGTAGTCGAGACCATTAGCCCCCGCCAACACCGGCATCGAGTCCGTTGGTGGGGGGAGGGCTGTTTGAGTGGCCGAGACCACCCATTGGGCTGAATCTTCGTTTTCCGGCGGCAGATTTTCCAGATGAGTTTGAACGCGAGGATCGGCGAAATAGTCCTTCAGGGAGGCTGTCAGATGGGTTAAATCACGGAAATGTGGGAACACCTCCTCCTGAAGCCAGCGTTCGCCATAGAGACATAGACCCGGCAGTAAATCGGGAGACCCTTGGGAATGCTCCTGAATCAAGCGGATTGGCTCATCCTCTTGAGACAGTTCTAAGGCCCGACTGGCTTGTTCCGTTTGTCCAAGCAACAGAGCGCAGACCGCTTGTTCGAGATGAACATCCTGACGGCGGCCGAGTTGAACCAGAAGCAACTTAGCGCGGTAGATGAGTCCCGGTTGTCGTTGGGCAAAGCCGCGACCCATCAAGGCATACACCGCTAGATAGGTCGCCACGGCCGAGGGCCGACGGGCTTCGAGTTCAAAGAGGAGTTGCTGTTCGGCGGCGGTGGTGTACTGACGCAGTTGTTGAATGAAACGCAGAAAATCATCGACATTCAGTCCGGAACCATCGTCACCGGTTCCATCGACTCCACCCCGTTCTTGTAGCATCTCCCGCAGTAGTTCTAAGCCTCGTTGTCGTAGGCTTTCTTCATCGAGGGGCAGGGCTAGGAGTTCAAGAATCCGGTAGGGACGGAGTTTTTGCAGGTCGTTTTGCATTTCACCGCGCACTTGGGGGAACAGTCCTTCTCGTAATAGTAATGCTTGTCCCGCTTCGAGGGAGGAGGCGGCGTTTTCATATTGCCGTTGTTGCCATTGTTCTCGTCCCATTTCCAGATAGGCCACGGCGACGGTGAGAACGATGTCTGAGCGGAAGACGGTTTCGCCGGCGACGCGACTGTCGGGGGGGCGCTGGGAGAGGTGGGGACGACCGAGTTTCAGGACGAGATCATATTCTCCGAGTTCTAGGAGAATGGCTAAGGCGCCGACGAGTTGATGGGTTTCAATTTCAAGGCTGGGACTTTGGCTGATACGAGGAGGAGCGATGGGGGTCATGCCGTTGCGATCGCCTTGAGGGGAGGCGCTCAACTCCTCTGAGGCGGATGAGGTGGATGAGGCGGAGTCTAGGCGCTCTGAGTCTTCGGCTAAGTCCGTTTCCTCATAGGTTTTGCTCAGAAATAGGCTGTCGTAGCGGGCGCGACTCTCGGCATCGGCTAGGACGGTATAGGCTTCGTCAATGAGTTGTTTGCGCCCTTCAACGGCCGCCTCGGAATATTCCCGACGCGGCAACTGTCGCGAGCGATCGCGATAGGATTGCTGGATTTGCTCGGCGGTTGCCTGGATGGGCAAGCCCAAAATACGGTAGTAATCGAGTGGAATTAGCACGATGCTCCACTTCCCCTAGGGTGACGTCTTGAAGGATTTGATCTGGCAACGAGGGCAGCCTCACCCACAGATTAACCTATCCTATCTGAAGATCTGAATGTTACTGCACTTTTTTCTTCACCGTTGTGATTGAAAATGAGGCTCTCGACGGGCATTAACCTGTGTTCGGTCGTTGTTGACCTATGGGCTTTCGCGTCGCCTGTGAGGCTTAGGATGGGGGATGCTTAGCATCGTTAATCAAAAAAGTCAACTACTGCTTGGGCGATCGCCTCGTTGCCATCTTTCGGCAGCTTGGCGGTTTGTTTGGGGGGGTTGGGAGCGTCTCGCAGAAACGACCAATCCCCGGCGAAGAAGTCAGCATGGGGGATAATTTGATGCTGGCCCCATTCCTGAATCCCATTGAGGAGAATTTGGGCTTCCGCAAAGCCTTCGCGAGTCACGGAAACGAGGGGAACGTCGAGGCGTAGGGCTTCGGCAAAGGTACTATACCCCGGTTTGGAGACAACGCGATCGCACAGGGGCATCACATCCACGGGGCGATAGGCGGAATCGAGGATTTTCCGCAAGTTGGGCAAGTCGGGGGCGTTGCGATCGAAGGTGAGAAATTGCCAATCAGCAAAGTCTCGCAGACGGTGATAGGGCAGGGCCTGTAAGCCTAAACCGCCGAAGGTGAGGAGAATGGTTTTCTCGCGCGGGGCGGTTAGGGAAAAGGTGTCACGTAGCTGCGCCTCACGGTATTTCGGGGTTCCTCCCGTTAAGCCCACATCGCTGATGTTGGCAAACGCTGACATCGGTTCATGGAGGGGGAGACGAAATAGGCGATCGCAGTCCCCAAAACACTCGCCAATCCAATCAGCAATCTCGATAAATTCTCCACCCCAAGGGCGATAAATAAAATCCCAGCCAAAGTTACTCATCATCCAGCCTGGAACCCCAGCATAATGAGCAATTTTAGCCGCGAGAGGGGGAATATCTGCCAACACTAATCCAGCCCGATTTAACTTCATAAAATTCACTTCCCCGGCGATGATGTCATGATGTCGGCTTTGGATATCCCGCAGCTTCTCTAGGGTAGTGGGTTTATCCATTTTGAGGCTATCGGCTTGAATCACCCCCACATCCAAGGCGCGAGGGCGATAGAGATAGTCGCCGGGGATGTAGGAGTCGAGAAGCCAGCGGGGGGCCGTTGTCACCATGGCGATGAGAATCTCGGGGTTGAGACGTTGGATGGTGGCGGCGACGGAGGCGGCCCGAACGGCATGGCCAAAGCCATGATTGGTGACGGCGAAGTAGAGAACAGGGCGGGACATGGTTTCAGAGAGGATAAACACTTAATCATGGCAGGCCCATGACGGACTGGGGGCAAGTTAGGAGGTTTCTTGGAGTTGCTTGAGGAGGTTTAGCAGTTGAGTTTGGACGGAGGTATGGGTATATTCATCCTCGGGATGGGGCGATTGTCCGGGTTGTTGAAAATAGGGGCGATCGCCGTAAATTTGTCCCCATTTAAAGTCAACTTGGCGGACAAATTCATACAAAACCTCTGAATTACTGGTAATAGATTTTAGGATTTCCTCTAGGGCAATTAGAGGCTGGTCAAGATGCTCGCTGACACGACTATCTTGCTTGACCCAATCTTGTAAAACAGCTTTTAAAGCGCCTGAAGAATCTCGCAGTTTTTTATCAATAAATCCGTTTATTTCTGTTACTGCTCGCAGCAAAATGGGGACAGGGGACTCACCCTTGAAGAAATTATTTCCTTCCGCTGCAATGGCATCGGCGAGGGTTAATTTACGACCGAGTAAAATATCTTGGCGCAGCTCGTCGTCGGGGGGATTGGCGTCGGGGTTGGGAGTGGGTTCAGGTTGAGGATTCATGACAGTTCGGAGGGATGAAGGCAAATGGCCGAGACCATCTACCGCCAGTTTAACAGCCCGAATTGGGGCGATCGCCCTCGGTTGGGTTCCGTTGGGGGTACTTTCGTTTGAGATAGGGGTGTAGGATTAGGGAGGCGATCGCCTCCTGCCCTGCATTGGCTTAACTAGAACTATGTCTCATCCCCAGTTTGCCGAAATTCTGGAACTTCAGCCCCCCCTGGGCGATCGCCTACGGCGGTTTATGCTTGAACGCTTTGGCGCGACTCTGACGTTGCGCAGCAGCCTCCCCCCCGAACGGCTGATGGTACAAATGTGGACCAATATCCCCAGCAAGTACAACAGCGAGGGAGACTGGTACGCCATTGATTTGCCCTATCAGGCCACCCTCGATGGGGTTCATCACTTCGAGGGGGCGTTTTTCCCCACCAGTCAGGGGGAGTATGCCTATACCTATCGTATCGGCGATCGCCAACAACCGGGCCTCTGGCAATGGCTGGGCTATCCCCACAATGACGGTTTTCTCAGCGTTCAGGAACCCTCGGATTTAATGCCCTGGGCCCAGGGGCCGAGTTGTATTCGTATTATTAGTAATCTCTATATTGGTAACTATATTGCCGCCTCTCAAGCCGATAAATTGGGGGTCGATGCCGTCTTAAACATGGCAGAGGAATTAGCCTTATCCTATCCGCCTCAAGCCAAGATAACCTATCAGAAACTTGGCACACCGGATGGCGCAGAAAACACCATTTCCGATGACCTCTTAGTTAAAGCCATCAATTGGCTCGATGAACAACGAGCGGCGGGAAAACATAAGATTATGGTCAACTGTCGCGCTGGAATTGGACGTAGTGGGTCGGTGATGGTGGCCTATTGTTTTGCCAAACATCCGACTTGGACCTATGTGGAAACGGTCGAATATGTTTGGAGTCGCAAGCCCAACATTTATCCCCATCGTCACTTGCAACAGAGTTTAGAACGGCTATTTCCGCGCCAATAAGAGCTGAGTGAATGGCGCAATTAACGATGATCAATGAGTGGATTTTGACCTATCGCGGCGAAGTGGCGGCGTTACTGTCGGCGCTGTTGTGGGCGATCGCAGCGGTTCTCTATCAACAGGTGGGCGATCGCATCCCGCCGTTGCAACTCACCTTACTCAAAGGGGTGATCGCCATTGCCCTGATTCTGCTCACCCTGCTGCTGCGAGGAACAGGCTGGCCTGAGATTCCGGGGCGATCGCTGCTACTGTTAGCCGCCAGTGGTGGGGTGGGCATTAGTTTAGGCGATACCGCCTTCTTCTACGCCCTCAACCACCTCGGTTCCCGGCGCACCCTCTTATTACAAACCCTCTCCCCGGCCATGACGGCCCTAATTGCGGCCCTAGTTCTCGGGGAACTCCTGGCCCCCCGTTCCGGGATCGGTATGATGCTAATTCTCTTGGGGGTGGCTTCCGTGATTCAGGAGCGTGTTAGCCCCAGCGTCGTCACCCCCAAGGCTGAATTTCCCTGGCAAGGCTTGGCCTGGGCGGTTCTGGCGGCGGCGGCCCAAGCGGGAGGGGCGGTTCTCTCGCGGGCCGCCTTAGCTGAAACCGATGTCAGTCCCCTATTGGCGGCCTTAATTCGCCTAGTGGCGGGACTCGTCTTTTTGCCCCTTTGGATGGCGGCCAGGCCCCGTTCAATCAAGGTCACTTGGACACCAATTGCTTCGGGGCGCACCTGGGCCATGATTGGGGTAGCGGCGTTTCTGGGAACCTATTTAGCTATTTGGCTGCAACAAACCTCGCTTAAGTTTGCCCTGGCGGGGGTTTCACAAACCTTGAGTGCCATGAGTCCCATTTTTGTGTTACCCTTGGCGGCCTGGACCGGCGATCGGCTTAGCCTGAGGGCTATTCTGGGGGCGGTGATTGCTGTGTCGGGGGTGGCGTTGTTGTTTTCGTGATTACTGAACCACAATCTGCTTTGACTACTCTCCGTGCTAAAGCGACGGAGATTCCCCGGAGGGATTTTAGAACTTCCGACAAGTCGGACTCATAGGCGAAGTCAAATACGCCTCTATGGGTTGCCAAAGCTTCCCTTTACGTTTGATTGCACCGTTCTCCGCTTCCATCACAATGCCAGTTAGGTACGCTCATCATCCTGCCATTACTGCAACTCGGAGCCGCAATGCGATATCGCGCTTTCGGTTGCTGGGGTTTCTCCGTACTAGGAGTGAATCGTCACGTAGATGGTTGGCGCTACTAAGTTGCAAGACAATTCTACTACACGGCGGCTAAAGCCGCACGAGTCGCTTTTCCGCCCCATCTCTTTAGAGCGGGGCGGAAAAGCTCCCGATCCCCTCGGTGTCCCGATAAACTCCGTCTCAAACAAGACCTCCTCATCTTCCAAAAGCATCTCAAGGACTTCACGAAGATTGTCCTGCAACTCGTCCAAGGTTTCGCCCTGGGAATGCGCTCCCGGAAATCCGGGAACATAACCCACATAGAGATGAGTTTCAGAATCTCGCTCAACAATGGCCGTAAAGGTTTGCATAAGTTGATGGCGCAAATAGACTCATCACCATATTAGCTCGGATGCACGATCGCCCCCCCCCAACCAACTCATCCGAGACGTCGGCTGGGCCAACAAAGATGACCCGCAAAAGATTACAATACATTAAGGAAACTTAAACAGATGTAGGACAACGCAATATGCGAGTTGCGATCGCCGGTGCCGGACTTGCCGGACTCACCACAGCCGTCAACCTAGCCGATGCCGGCCATGACGTAGAAATCTTTGAATCCCGTCCCTTCGTCGGCGGTAAAGTGGGCAGTTGGGTCGACGCCGACGGCAACCATATCGAAATGGGGCTGCATGTCTTCTTCGGCTGCTACTACAACCTCTTTGCCCTCATGGAAAAAGTGGGCGCCTTAGAGGCCCTGCGGCTGAAAGAGCATACCCACACCTTTATTAACGAGGGTGGACGAGTCGGAGAACTGGACTTCCGTTTCCTCACCGGCGCACCCTTCAACGGCCTCAAAGCCTTCTTTACCACCTCGCAACTCTCCCTACAAGACAAGTTGCAAAACTCCCTAGCCCTGGGAACCAGTCCCATCGTGCGCGGCTTAGTCGATTTCGACGGGGCCATGAAAACCATTCGCGACCTCGATCGCATCAGCTTCGCCGACTGGTTTCGCGCCCACGGGGGCAACAACGGCAGCCTCAGACGGATGTGGGACCCCATCGCCTACGCCCTCGGGTTCATCGACACCGAGACCATCTCCGCCCGCTGTATGTTGACGATTTTCCAACTCTTCGCCGCCCGCACGGAAGCCTCCGTCTTGCGGATGTTGGAAGGGTCCCCCCATACCTATCTCCATCAACCCATCCTCGACTATCTCCAGGAACGGGGAACGAAAATTCATACCCGCCGCCGGGTGCGTCAGATTAAATTTAGTGACCATGACGGCAAAACCGAAGTTGATGCCATTGTCGTGGCCCAGGGGGAAACTGAGGAAATCATCGAAGCCGATGCCTATGTCTTCGCCTGCGACGTGCCGGGAATCAAAAAAATTCTGCCCCCAGAATGGCGCAAATGGCCCGAGTTTGACAATATCTATAACCTCGATACCGTTCCCGTGGCGACCGTACAACTGCGGTTTGACGGTTGGGTGACGGAACTGCAAGATGCCCAGAAACGGCAACAACTGCAAGAAGCAGCGGGATTGGATAATCTCCTCTATACCCCTGATGCCGATTTCTCCTGTTTTGCCGATTTAGCCCTCACCAGTCCTGGGGACTATTACAAACCCGGTGAAGGCTCCTTGATGCAGTTAGTTCTGACCCCCGGCGACCCCTTTATTAAACAAAACAACGAACAGATTGCTCATCATGTTTTGGACCAGGTGCGATCGCTGTTTCCCTCGGCCCGAGACCTCAACATGACCTGGTATAGTGTCGTCAAACTGGCTCAATCCCTCTATCGCGAAGCCCCTGGGATGGATGTCTATCGTCCCGCCCAACGCACCCCCATTGATAATGTTTTCCTGGCCGGCAGTTACACCCAGCAGGACTATATCGATAGTATGGAGGGAGCGACCTTATCGGGAAATCAGGCCGCGCAAGCGATTTTAGAGGAGTTTGCCCGCCGTTAATCCCTCCCAGACTCATTATTTATCAGATAGCCCCAATGACAGATTGGTTAGAACATAGCGTACAAGTTGAAGTCCCGATTACGATTGAGGCAGCCTGGCAGTTATGGTCAGATTTAGAGCAGATGCCTCAATGGATGAAATGGATTGAATCCGTCTCGATTTTGGAGCATGACCCGGATTTATCCCGCTGGAAACTGGCGTCGGGGGCGTTTGAGTTTACCTGGCTATCACGGATTGTGCGGCTGATTCCGCAACAGATTATTCAATGGGAGTCCGTTGATGGCTTACCGAATCGGGGGGCCGTACGCTTTTACGATCGCCATGGTTCGAGTATTGTCCGCCTGACGGTGGCCTACGGGATTCCGGGTATCCTAGGAAAGATTATGGATAACCTGTTTGTCGGGCGCGTGGTGGAATCAACGATTCAGGCGGATATGGATCGCTTTCGCGAGTATGCTATCCGCCGTCAGCAGCGACAACCCCAGGACGCTTAAGTTACCGCTCCTACTATGCTCCATCTGACGAACCTCAGCTATCATCCCCCCGCCAGTCCGACGGAAATTCTCAAATCTCTCAATTTAGAGTTATCGCCTCAGCAGTTGGGATTAATTGTCGGGCCGAGTGGTTCGGGGAAAACCACCTTGTTGGAGATTTTGGCGGGGTTAGCTGAACCGACCTCGGGCCAGGTGACATGGCGCGATCGCGAACTGCTCCCGGAACAGTTACACCAACTGGTAGGATTGGTGTTTCAGTTCCCTGAACGGCATTTTTGCGGCGGAACCATCCTCGAAGAGTTGCGCCTGGGTCATCCTGAAATTGGCTCGGAACAGGTCAAACAGGCCCTAGAATCGGTAGGGTTGAGCCATCTTTCCCTCTATGGTGCGCCTCATGATCTCAGCGGTGGCCAGCAGCGACGGCTAGCTTTGGCGGTGCAGTTAATTCGTCAACCGCAAGTGTTGCTGTTGGATGAACCCACGGCGGGGTTAGATTGGTCGATGCGTCGTCAATTGGCGAATTTGCTCAAGCAACTGAAGCAGGATTGGAGTTTGCTGGTGGTGACTCACGATGCGGGGGAACTTTTGGAAATTGCTGATTCCTGTTGGACGATTCATGATGGAACGGTGACTCCAGTGGAGACCCCCTCGGGGGAACAAACCCCCTCGGCTACGTTACGTTAAGTGCATTCCGGCTCAGGGTAGGGTGTGTGGCGGCTCAAACTCATTTTGGACTTAGAAGACAAATGGACAAATGCCGCCACGCACCGCTCGGGGGGTTAATCATCCGGGGATGGTGCGTTCCCAGGGTAGGGTGTGTGGCGGCTCAAACCCGTTTTGGACTTAGAAGACAAATGGACAAATGCCGCCACGCACCGCTCGGGGTGGTTTTGAAATCCGGGGATGGTGCGTTCCGGCAAGTTTTGAGAGAGTCGCCTCAATCCGACAGTGAAACGATGCCGGGACGCACCCTACTGTCTAATACCATACTCCCACAGGGCAACCCCAAGGCCACAGGGGGCGCTTCACTGACCCTCGGCTCGATGTTAGGATGGGGAGATCATCACGATCGCGTCACCTCATTCCTCGCTCGTCTAGTCTGGCTATGAAACTTCTATCCATCCAGTTTTGTAACTTTCGTCAGTTTTATGGAAAAACCCCGCGACTGATGTTAGCCAGCGGCGATCGCAATACCACCATCTTTCATGGCAACAATGGTTCAGGAAAAACCAGCATCACCAATGGCTTTACCTGGGTTCTCTATGAAAAATTTAGTGCCGCGTTTGCCGCTGAAGACCAATTGGTCAATAAACGGGCGATCGCCGAAACTCCCCTCCGAGAACCCGTCGAATGTTTCGTTGAACTCCACTTTGAACATGGAACCATTCGCTATCGCGCTCGCCGCACTTGTCGCGCCTACGCCACTGAATCAGGAGTCGAAACTGGGGATAGTGTCTTAAACTTACAATATGCTCGGGAAGATGGACGCTGGCGCTTACCCCAAGAACCGCCAGATGATGTGATTTCTCGTATTTTGCCCGAGAGTCTTCATCGCTATTTCTTCTTTGATGGGGAACGCATCGAAAAGTTAATGCGAGATGATAAACGCTCGGAAATTGCTGATGCAACGAAAGCATTATTAGGAATTAACGCCATTGGCGGCGGAGTGCGTCATCTTCGGGAAGTTCGCAAAGCCTTAGACAATCAGCTTAAAGGTATTGGTAATCCTGAAACTAAAAAGTTTATTAAACAGAAACAAGAGCGAGAAGCTCAAGTTGATAAACTCGACCAACGAACGACACAAATCAAAGAAGAATTAGCCCATAATTCAACCCTAAAACATGACCTAAATCGGCAACTTTTAGAACTCAATGGAGCCGAGAATCTGCAATTACAACGCACTCGTTTAGAAGAACAACATCAGGATGCGGTTAAACGCATTCAACAACTGCGAACTGGATTAGCTGAGGCGATCGCCAACCACGGCTATACCGTTTTCCTCGGAGAGATGACACAGCAATTCCGAGGTTGGTTGAACCAACGTCAGGAGAAAGGTGAACTGCGGCGAGGGATTCAACGCAGTTTTGTCGAACAACTTCTCCAGCACAATCGCTGTATTTGTGGCGCAGAACTTCATCCGGGTTCGCCGGGGTTTGAGAATGTCAAAGGATGGACTCAAAAGGCCGGAATTGCGGATGTGGAGGAAACGGCGATTCGCCTTAGTTCTCAGGTGGATGAGATTGATGCGCAAGCGGAGGCCTTTTGTCAGACGACACAACAGCAACAGCAAGAGTTACTCCAACTTGGCGAAAATATCTCGGGGTTGGCGGAACAGTTGGAGTCGGTGAAAGAGCAATTACGCCGTTTCCCAGATCAGGATATTCAGGAGTTGCAACAGCGTTTAGATCAGCTAGAACTACGCACCAGTGAGTTAAATCAGGAACTCGGAGCTAACCAACAGCAACGAGTAAGTCTCCAGCGAGACATTACTCAGTTAGGGAAACAGGTTGATCAGCAACAAATGAATGAACGCAAGCAAGTGTTGGCTCAACAGCGAATTGCGGCGGTGGCGGATGCGATGGACCGCTTACAACGGATTCAGGATAATTTTGAACAGCAGTTTCGCCAGTCCCTAGAAGAGCGGATTCAGGGACTCTTTCGTCAGATTTCTTTTACTCCTTATATCCCCATTTTGAATGAGAATTATGAACTGAGTTTGATTGAACGGACGGCGGGCCGAGATCAGGTAGTGGCGGCTTCGACGGGGGAAAATCAGATTCTGAGTTTGTCGTTTATTGGTGGGATTATTGACGGAGTCCGCAGTTGGAGTCAACGTCAGGCGTTGGTGGCTCCTGATAGTAGTACCTATCCGGTGGTGATGGATTCCCCGTTTGGGAGTCTCGATGAGATGTATCGCCGTCAAGTGGCTAAGTCGATTCCTCAGTTGGCGAATCAGTTGGTGGTGTTGGTGACGAAAACTCAATGGCGGGGTGAGGTGGAGACGGAAATGAGCGATCGCATTGGCCGGGAATATGTCTTACGGTATAACTCCCCGAAACCGGACTGCGAAGAGGATGCGATCGAACGCTTCGGCGTGCGGTATCCCCTCGTTTGTCGCAGTCCCAATGATTTTGAATACACCGAAATCATCGCGGTGGAACCGGAGAAATTCTAGGCGGAACCTGGGTTGGGTTTCGACTATAAAGGAGTTAAATTGCTGATGACCTTGACCCCTAAACCCTTCGCAAAACTCGCCACAAAATCTAAACAAAACCTGAAAATATCTGGGTTTTAAGTCAGGCTTTAATTAAACAGGCAAATCGAGGTAAAATAAAGGAGAATTACTCCAAAGTTGGAGCAATCTTTTATCGAGGAACGTGATTATGCAGGGATACCAAAATGGCATGGGAGAGGGTATGGGAGATGGCATGAGAGATGGCATCGGCCTACGGCAACGCGTGGCGGAGTTGGCCAGAGATCCCAACGCCAAAGCGATCGCCATCGGGGCCGCCGCTGTGGTCATTACCCCCATCGTTTTACCCTACGCCAAACCCCTATTACGAGGAACCCTCAAATCGAGTGTTGTGTTCTTTGAAAAAACGCGGGGTGCGATCGCCGAAGCCGGGGAACTCCTCGCCGATATCGCCGCCGAAGCTCGCGCGGAAGTCCACGGAACCCCTCCAGCGGCCCTCTCAGCTTCCGTGAGTGATGCTGACTCCGGCTCCTCGAATCCCGAGGAAGCCGAGTCAGCTTAATTCCCGGAGATACGACTCATCTGCCGCAATGGGGTAGATGAGTCGGTTGGCGGGAAATTCCTGTCTGACAAATTCTTGTCTGACAAATTTCTGGTTAACTGGCTGCGTTGTTGGGCCTGAGCAATCCACTCAGACAAGGGAATCTCTCCCTGAACCCGTCTCCCAGACTGAGTCGGCTGATCTCGACGAGGCTGGCTCAACAGCGGTAATAAGGGAGAACCGAAAAGCAACACCCCCAACCCCAACCAGGTGAGAGGATGGCTATTATCCCCACTTTCAAGAATTTCTTTGAAGTGGAAGGTGAGAACGGACTTTTCGAGGTGAATTAAAGACATAGGCGACTGCTCTGGAGCATTCCAGCCTGTTGTAGCATCAGTTCCCAGGGTAGCAGCATTTTGTTTCAATGAGAATAATTTGCAGTAGAAGGGAGGCGGATTCCCGTTTCCCCAACTCGGAACTCGACGAACGGGCC
Source organism: Phormidium willei BDU 130791 (assembly GCA_001637315.1). GTDB lineage: Bacteria > Cyanobacteriota > Cyanobacteriia > Cyanobacteriales > Geitlerinemataceae > Sodalinema > Sodalinema willei. The sequence goes on from LSZA01000049.1 coordinate 17,109, forward strand.
TAGCCGATCTGGGGAGTGGTTATTGTATTCCGCCACAATAAAAAGGACGCTATTTAAGCCCAAGCTTTTTACTTTATCTGGATACTTATGTCTAAAAGCGTCCATATTCAACTGTCACTTATTGACCCTCTTGGATCGGCTCCCAATGCAACTGATGAACCACCAGAGGCCGTAAACTATTGAGGCCGGCTGCGATCGCCGAGCCATTGTGAATCGCCGTAGCCAGCAGAGGATTGAGGCCCACCGTTGTCGCCAGACCCAACGCCGCCAGATTCGGTCCCACCACCAGAGCGATATTTTGCTCAATCAGAGAGCGGGTTTGGCGAGAGATAGCGATCGCCTGCAACAGATCCGTCAAACAATCATTCATCAACACCACATCCGCCGTCTCGCGGGCAATCTCCGACCCCTGAGCAAAGGACACCGACACATCCGCATAGGCCAACGCCACCGAATCATTCAAACCATCCCCCACAAACGCCACCGTACGGCCACTGCGATGCAGTTCTCGCACCATGCGGGCCTTATCCTCCGGGAACGCCTCCGCCTGCACCCGTTCCGGGGGAATTCCCAACTGTTGCGCCACCTCAGCCGCCCGTCGCGGATGATCGCCCGTCAACAGATAGATTTCAATCCCATACAGGTGTTGCAACCGCTCCAGTAACATTTGGCTCTCGGGACGTAAGGGGTCCGTATAGTGAATCACCCCTTGAAAGCGGCGATCGCAGGCCACATAAATCAACGATTCCCCTTCTAGGCCCTTCAGCAACTCACCCCCCTGAGGCTGACCGCACCAATCGACCCCAGCCTCCTGCAAAAACCGTTGACTCCCCACCCAAACCAACTGACCCTCAATCTCGGCCTCAACCCCTAACCCTAAGTCATAGGACCAATGGTCACGAACCGGCAACGATAGCCCCTGCTCCTGACTGTAGCGAACCAAGGCCTCAGCCAAGGGATGGGTCAATTGCTGTTCCGCCGCCGCCGCTAATTGCAACACTCGCTCAGCGGGCAACCCCTCGGGGCGACTTCGCACCCCAGCGATCGCGATCGTTCCCTGAGTCAGCGTCCCCGTCTTATCAAACACCAGCGTATCCACCTCAGCCAACCCTTCCAAGGTGCGCCCACTGCGAACCAGAATGCCATGACGAGTGGTGTGGTTAAGAGCGCCGAGAAAGGCCGTGGGAATTGACACCCGGATTCCCGTGACAAAATCCAGAGTCAGAATCGCCGCCGCTCGGGCCGGATTGCGGCTCGTCGCCAGCGTAATCCCCGCCAGAAGTAACGAGGGCCAAATCAAACGGTCCGCCACCTTCGCCGCATAATTGGCCATGCGCGTATCCTGAACCGGCGCCTTGCGTAACAGCTCCAAACTGGCCGCCGCTCGGGTTTGCGCCCCCACCCGTTCCGCTCGTAGTTCCAACTGACCCGATCGCACCAACGTCGAGGCCCAGACGCGATCGCCCGGCCGTCGCACCACCGGCATCGCTTCCCCCGTTAGCCCTTGCTGGTCAATGGTGGCCTCTCCTCGTAGTACCGTTCCATCGACGGGGATCTGTTCCCCCGGATAGACAATCACCCGAGCCTCAACGGGGACGCGATCGCTCGGCACTTGGCCAGGAGAGTCCTCCCCCGGCCCTTGCACCCAAGCAAAACGACCAATCGTATCCCGTAAATCAGCCGTTTGCACCTCTGTGCGGCGGGCCGTCTGCTGACGAATCCCGTCTCCCAACTCATGGAGCGTCAGGGTCAAGGCTGGGGTTAACAATCGCCCTTGCCAAGCCCCCAAACTCAGGGCCAAGAGATCCAAACCATCAATATTGAGCCGTCGCTCGTCTCGTACACTTTCCCAGGCCCGTTGAGCCGTGGGAAACACCGCCACCAGCAAAGACAGCAACGCCAGAGGTCGTAAGGCCGCCCAACGAGGACGACCACTGAGCCAAGCCAGAGCCGCCGCCAGCAGGGATGGAGCCAACGCGGCCCCAAAGCTCTCTGACGCTGGCGGCGACGTAGGGGAGGTGATGGCACTGACCGAGGGCGCAACAGGCGGCGACATCGGTTTTCGCTCAACCGCCGTCACCTGATCGAGAATCTGGCCGGGGCTGAGACAATCAGGATGATAGTGAACCACAAAGCATTGGGCGGCCCGATTGAGTCGGATCTGTTGAATGCCGCTGGTTTGCTCTAGGGACTGTTCAACCTGGTTGGCCAGCATCTCAGAGCGATTGAGACCCGGCAGACGCAGCCGTAGGCGGCCGGGGCTGTGATGGACAATGGAACAGGTGATGGGACCGGTGGCGGTGGCGTCAGTCATCAAAAACTCCTTGTGGAAACCCCCACCTCGCACCGCAGGTGGGGGAGGAAACAAGCGTCAGCCAGCAGGGTTCAATACCCCACTGACGGACCATCTCTGCGGGCAACGAACTAAAATGCCCGTGGCGCGATAGAGTAACGTAACCTTGCCAGCACTAAACTGACCAATACGCTTCCAGGTCAACCCAGAAACCGAAACTTGCCGAGCGGTATCGCCACTGACATAGCCGACTGAAACACGACCGGCCATTTCAGCCCGCACCAGATCCCCTTTTCGGAATCCGTGGCGGGTCACTGTACCCCCATATTTGCGGCGTACCCCCTTCTTTTTCGGAACCATCAGGTGCAGTTGCCGACGACTAATGGGTGGGCGTTTAATCACCACAAATGGGGCAGATGTGAGCTTAACCTGGCCAAATACAAGACAACCGTGACTCCGTTTTCCGTAGAAAGGGCGATACTCAACGAAGTATCCACAAGCTAAGGCAATACCATCGACGGCATGGGTTTGGGGGATTGGCTTGGCTTTATCCTGAGATTTCGTTAATCCTAAAATCGAGCGAACTTGAGCCGTGCCATTGCCATCTCGCTGCCACCCGTAGCGAGTATAAACCGGGGCAATCTGCTCCATTTTCTCAATGGCGTAGGCTTGCCCTATCATCACAGGCGAGAAACCTTTACCGGATTTTGCCCCTTTTCGACCTGAGGTTAAGTCCACGTCGGCGCGGACTTTCTCGTAGCCAATAGCCGCAATGGGAAAGAGTCGAGATAACTCCTGAACCACCCGAAACTCCAGGTCTCGGTTAGCTCGGATACTAGGGGCGACTTTCTGCTGTCTGCGGTTGTTAAATCGTTTTTGGCGATGATTCCGTAATGGGAAGGGTAACTCTCGATTGATTCGCCGACCACGGCGAGAACGCCGAAGCATTCTGCGATTGTCCATCCTCTCCCGCACCTTGAGATAGGGGAGTTCTAGGTGGGACTGAAATAGGGTCGCTTTAGCCGATTGAACGGCAATCCCTGAATAGAGTTTGCCGGGATCGACACCAACCACAATGGGTTGAGTCTTACGACCTGATGGTTCGGCTTTCAGGCGCACGGCCTTAAGGCGGAGATTGGTTTTGACCCATGTTGCTCGCCCCTGCTCTACCCATCGCTGTGCGCGATGGCGCTTGGTGGGCATGGCGGGAGTCCCATCCGGGTTTTGGACAGGGATACGTTGCATGGAAGATAATTCCCAAACTACAGGTCTCTTAAGCCAGTACATATGGTGTGTCTGGGTTAACCCCACTCCCTGAGATTCCAGGGCCTTACAGATAATCCGGTTTAGAGAAGCAACCGGACGTGTTGCCGTATGCACCTCAATGGCCGATTCGCAGCTACGACCAGGTTATCTCTGGTCACTCCTCCACCTCGGCAAATGCCAGGTGGGGGTCATTGAAGAGGTCTTTACTTTGAAGCGTGATGTCGCAAGCGGGGTCGGCCCTAGGCGGGGGATGCTGCTGGGCTGGGGGAATCTGCCTGTTCGAGAACCTGCAGTAGGTATAACCCCAATTCCAATTCCGAGACCCCGCTACCGTCATATTGGATGGCGAGAGAGGCGGCGGCTCGGTTGATGCGGGCTGATTTGACGCGAGCATCTTCGACGAGGAGTCCTTGCAGACGTTTGGCATAGATGGCATCGGTTCGCAGTCGGGGAATCCGCAGCCGAATCCGCCCTGGGACTGAATGAACGATGGTGTAGTCTTCAGCCTCTTCAGCGTTTTCAGAAGCGGGGCTGGCGTGACCGTTGGCCGTCGTCACCCCGGTTGAGTGTTCGGCGGAGTGGTCGGCTGGGGTCAAGGTTCGTCCTTGTTGTTTGAGGTTCCCCAGCACTTGGCGCACGAGGGCGGCGATGAGTAGGTTGACCAAGAGGGCTTGGGCGCCCCGTAGGCGTAAGCGACTCGTGGCCAGTAATCCCGCGAGAACCGGCAGGATGGTGGCCACTTCGTTATAGTCTTCTAGCCATTGACCGAGACGCGGTGCAATGGTGGTGGAGTCTGGGCTCGATGTCATAGGAACGCTCTCCCTGTATGTATCCGTCTCGAATTAGTTTAGCATTGGTGTTGACAAAGATTATCAACAAACCTATACTAAGTTTCAGTGTTCTCCTCTAAACCGGCAGTGTTCTCCTCTCTCATCGGGGGGCGTGCGCGGGGTCTATCCCTCGGGAGCGGGATAGACCCGGTTTTTTCTTATTTGAGGAAAATCCTCAGGAAACGATAGAGTTATTCTACCCCTTGGGCGAGCGATCGCCCTGAGCTTCCAATTGATTTAAGATCTCGCGAATGACGGTATCTGAGCCGGCTGCACCCCAGGTACAGCCTTGCTCCAAATAGGTTTTGGCCGCTTGTCCCACCAGATAACTGCCCGAGGCGGCGATCGCCCCCTGACTCAGGGCCATCCCCAGAAATCCCGGAAATCCTCCCGCCAGTAGTCCCAGCTTCGCGCCTCCAAACAGGGCATTTCCCAGGGTTTCCCCCAAGAGTAACCCTCCAGCACTGATAAAAATAGTTCGCAAGAGTTTTCCAGCCTCATGACTGGTCATGGGCAGATGATAGAGACGAGCCAAACTGCGAACCAACAGTAAATCCGCCACCGTTCCACCGATGACATCGACGACAAACAGAGGATTGCAGGCCACGATCGCCCCCTTATAGGTGGCAAACTCGCGAATTAGGCGCTCGGCCTGCTCACGACGGGCCTCTAACGTCGCCCGAGCGATCGCCTGTTCCGCCTCTCGTGCTTGCAGCAGAGCATTTAACGCCAACAACGCCATCCCCTGAGACGACAGGAGCGATCGCAACATCTCCTCCAACGCCTTCACATCCGGCTCCGGCGTTTCCCAAGCCTCCTCGACTCGGCCATCAGCCCGTTGATGGCGAACGCGGCGCGGATTGGGTTCAGCCGCCACACAAACAATCTCATCAATCCTGAACGAGAGCCGTTCCCCCCGGCTCAACTGACGCAACTGAGCCAAAATCTGGGTCTGATCCAACTGAGGATACAAATCCATCTTATTGAAGACCAACAACAGAGGTTTCCCGAACTCAGACAACTGACATAACGCCAAATACTCCGTTTGCGTCAAATCGCCGGCTACCACAAACAGAATCAAATCCGCCTGCTTGGCCACATCGAGAGCCATGATGGCCCGTTCCCCCCCAGCAATCTCATCAATACCAGGAGTATCAATCAACTCCACCGGAATCACGCCCGTCGGTGCAGAAACCTGCCACATCACCGATCGCGTCCATTGCGTTACCCCATTCAGGGGGCCCGTAGCAAACACCCGCCGTCCAAGCAGAGCATTCAACACCGCCGATTTGCCCCGACTCACCGCACCAAACACCGCCACCCGAACCAAGCCACTCTCGAGCTTCTGTAAACTCAGCTCCAACGGCTCCTGGCCCGACGGCACCGGGAGCGATCGCTCACCCCGTCGAGGCTGACGATAACGAGCGAGCGATCGCGTCAAACTTTGGCGAGCCCGAGCCAGCGAAAACCCTTGCCAATCCGTCACGGTTCCGACTCCCAATAATCTAACTGCGTTTCCTCATCCAAGGGGGTCTCAGGTTCCTGTCCATCATCCCCAAACATCGTCTCATCCCACTGCTCCTCATCCCAAGGCGCTTCCGACCATTGAGACGACTCTTGCACCGGCGTTGACGTGGGGGGAGTCGAGGCAGTTGTGGCCGACTCTACCGGCATCTCCGGCATCTGATGATCCCAAGTCCACCAATTATCGCTTTCTAGATCCCCAAACCCATCATCGAAGTCGTCCAACATCGCCGACGATCCCTCCTCATCAGCGAAATCCTCCAGACTCACATTAGAAAACTCCGGTAACCCCAATAACTCCGCCGTTTCCTCCAACAGGGGCGCATCCTGCGGCGGCGAGTCCTGAAGCGTCGATGGACGAGGATGATGATTGATATTCACCGGCTTACCCTCCTGAGCCGTCGTCAGAGATCCCGGAACCTGGCCCGCCGGCAAATCCACAATAAACGTCGAGCCAACCCCCGGTTCACTGTCCACCGTAATATCGCCTCCCATCATCTGACAAAAGCGACGACTAATGGCCAACCCCAATCCCGTTCCCCCATACTTTTTCGTCGTCGACTGATCCGCTTGCGTAAACGGCTGAAAGATATGCTCAATCTGCTCACGAGTCATACCAATCCCCGTATCGCTGACCCGGAAGCAAATCCAACCCGGTTCCGCCGCTGAGATCGGGCGATCGCGGGAGTCCTCACCGGTGGGGGCCTCACCCTCACCCGACATCGACATCACACTAAAGGGTGACTCCTGGCGATTTACCGTCAAGACAATCGTGCCTTGGTGCGTAAACTTGGCCGCATTACTGAGTAAATTGAGCAGCACTTGTCGAACCTTCGTCTGATCGGCTTCCATCGTCCCCACATTCAGACTCGAATCAACGCGAATGGTATTGGTATTTTTATCCACCAGCGGTTGCACCGTACTGGCCACCTCCTGAACCAACGTCGAGACATTAAACACCTGGGGATCGAGATCCATCTTCCCGGCTTCAATTTTCGAGAAGTCAAGAATATCCTGAATAATGGTCAATAAATGTCGTCCAGCGGTGGTGATACTCTTGAGGTCGGTCATAATTTCGTCTTCCTCAAGTTCCATATCCTCAATTTCTTCTTGGAGGATTTCGCTATAGCCGATGATGGCATTGAGGGGAGTGCGTAACTCATGGCTCATGTTGGCTAAGAACGAGCTTTTGGCTTCGTTCGCCGCTTCAGCGGCCAGAGTCGCTTGATAGAGTTCCGCCTCAGCATGTTTGCGCTCACTAATATCGCGGGCAAAAGTGCAGGTATATTCCTCATCGTTGTACACCAAGGAGTTGATGGTAATTTCGACGGGAAACACCTTGCCATCTTTCGTGCGATGGCGCGATTCTAGGGTAAAGGAGCCAAACTCACGAATTTGATCCCAATAATCGGGCCAAATTTCCGGGGGCAGATCGGGGTTAATATCGTGAATCGTCATGGTTAATAACTGTTCACGAGCATAGCCGAGGGAGAGACAGGCCGCATCATTGATGTAAAAGATCTTGCCATCTCGGGTAATCCAAAAGACCGCATCTCCGGCTTGGTTAATCGAGATTTGACTCATGCTGCGGATATTGTCAATGCGATCGCGTTCCTGACGGGCTTTTTCCAACTCCCCTTGGACTTTCGTCAGATGTAGACTCAAGGCAGTTCGTTGTCGACGCAGTTGTTGTAGAGCGCGTTTCGGTTGGCTGATATCCTCACAGATGAGAATCAAACCGCGAATCTGACCTTGGGCATCTTTCCAGGGGCTGACGTTCCAGGTTGTGGGGCAGGTACTGCCGTCGGCTTGGTGACAGCGTAGATCTTGCCAACGACCGCTGCGATCGCCCTCCAAGCAGTAGCGATGAATGGCCTGCCAGCGTTGGGCATTGTAAGGATAGAGGTCATAATGCGATCGCCCCCTTAACGAGTCCGCCTCCCCCCCGAGTCGCCGACACCAATGACGGCTAACACAGAGATATCGCATCTGCGAGTCCACCATTGCCATAGCAATGGGGCTATCGGCCAAGAACGACTGAAATAGGTCTAAATTCGTAGGGACATACATGGCGGCTTGAATGTCGTTGGGCAGCCGAGGCCAACTGGGTTGATCCGAGGCGATCGAGGCTGAGCCCCCCTGAGAGACCGAAGGAGTGAGGGACAACAGCCGGGAGGTCAGGACCGGTCAAAGCAAGACAGAGACCAGGCTATTGTCCACCGTAAGCGAGTTCAGATTCCACTGCCAAGCGTTTTCGAGTCGATCCTACAAAAAAGGGGAGGCAGTTAGGTTTTGCCTCCCTCTATTGTAGGGGTGAATGTCGGCTTACAAGAGCGGCCCTCGGGGCCAGTCCGGGGCCAAAGGGTCAAGACTGGGGATTACATCATGCCGCCCATGCCCATGCCGCCCATGCCCATGCCGCCCATGCCCATGCCGCCCATGCCGCCCATGCCGCCCATGTCAGCTTCGGGGCTAGCTTTCTCAGGTTTCTCAACCACGAGGGCTTCGGTGGTGAGGATCATGCCCGCGATGGAACCGGCGTTTTGCAGAGCCGATCGCACCACTTTAGCCGGGTCAATGATACCCGCCGCGATTAGGTCTTCATACTTGCCGCTGATGGCGTTGTAGCCAATGTTGAACTCACTGTCGCGGACCTTCTCGACCACGACGGCGCCTTCACCGCCGGCGTTGTCGACGATTTGCGCGAGAGGAGCTTCGAGGGCTTTGAGGACGATATCGGCCCCGAGTTGTTCTTCGTCGTGGAGGCTCGATTTGAACTCGCTGAGGAGTTTCGCCAGGTGAATGAGGGTGGTTCCACCGCCGGGGACGATGCCTTCATCCACGGCCGCTTTGGTGGCGTTGAGGGCATCTTCGATGCGGAGTTTGCGGCTGCGCAGTTCCGTTTCGGTCGCCGCGCCAACTTTGATGACGGCTACACCACCGGCCAGTTTGGCGATGCGTTCTTGGAGTTTCTCGCGATCGTAGTCCGAGTCCGTTCTTTCGAGTTCTTTACGCAGTTGGGCGATGCGTTTTTGCACATCGGACTTCTGACGGGGATCTTCGTCCGAGAGCAGCGTGGTGTTGTCTTTGCTGAGGCTGACCTTGCGGGCTTTGCCTAGCATATCAAGGGAGACCGCGTCAAGGCTTAAGCCCACATCTTCAGAAATGACTTGTCCGCCGGTGAGGGTAGCGATGTCTTGTAACATCTGCTTGCGGCGATCGCCAAATCCAGGGGCCTTAATGGCGGCGACATTCAGCACACCCCGAGCTTTATTCACCACCAAGGTCGCCAAGGCTTCCCCTTCGACATCCTCAGCAATAATCAGCAACGAGGCCGACTGTTGAGAGACTTTTTCTAAGACACCAACAATCTCTTGAATCGAGCTAATTTTTTTATCGGTAATCAGCACATAGGCGCCTTCATACTCCACCATTTGCCGTTCAGCATCGGTGACAAAGTAGGGAGAGAGATACCCGCGATCGATTTGCATCCCTTCGACGACATCGAGTTCCGTCGCCAGAGATTTGGACTCCTCAACAGTGATCACACCGTCTTTGGTGACCTTATCCATCGCTTTGGCGATCATTTCGCCGACTTCTGTATCATTGCCCGCAGAGACGGTGGCCACCTGTTCGATCGCCGCCCCTTCGACGGGTTTAGCGACGTTGGCGATTTCAGCAATGAGTTGGGTGATCGATTTCTCAATCCCTCGTTTGAGGGCCACAGGATTGGCGCCAGCGGCGACATTTTTCAGGCCTTCGCGAATCATGGCTTGAGCGAGAACCGTTGCGGTGGTGGTTCCGTCTCCGGCCAGATCCTTGGTTTGTGAGGCGACTTCTCGGACTAATTTAGCGCCAGCGTTTTCGAGAGGATCTTCGAGTTCAACATCTTTGGCGATGGTGATCCCGTCATTGACGATATCAGGAGCCCCGAATTTTTTTTCGAGAACCACGTTACGGCCTTTGGGGCCGAGGGTAATCCGCACCGCATCAGCGAGGGCGTTCACGCCCCGCTCCAGGGAGCGCCGTGATTCTTCATCAAAAGAGATAATTTTGGCCATGAATGTTCTGAACAACTAGCAACTTCAACACCTCAACTTAGCACTCTAATGGGGGGAGTGCTAATTCGTAGAAACCGTACTCCCGTCGTCGGAGGGGTTCGGTGTCGAAGTGCCGAGAATTTCCCGGATGCGGTAGATGGGGCGATGTTGAGACTCATGATAGGTCCGCATCAGCAATTCGCCCAACAAACCAAAGCTAAACAATTGTATGCCCGCAATAATCAGCAGAATGGCCAGGGTGAGCAGGGGGCGATCGCCGATGTTGGCCCCCGTGATCAGTTTCAGCCCCGTTAAATAGGCTCCCAAGACCACACCGGCGACGCTCGAGAGAATCCCCAAACCGCCAAAGACGTGCATGGGGCGGGTGAGGAATTTCTTGAGGAAAAACACCGTCAACAGATCCATTAAGACGCGAAAGGTGCGCCCTAAGCCATATTTACTCTGACCAAACTGGCGAGCATGATGACTGACGGGAACCTCAGCAATTCTGGCTCCTTCGATGAAGGCCAAAGCCGGCAAAAAACGGTGCAGTTCACCGTAGAGGTTCATATCAAGCACGATTTCTCGCCGGTAGGCTTTCAAGGAACAACCATAGTCATGGAGATCGACGCTGGTGACGCGGCCAATGAGCCAGTTGGCGATTTTCGAGGGCAGTAATCGGGTCAGGGCCGCATCTTGGCGGTTTTTTCGCCAACCACTGACGAGATCGTAGCCTTGATCGAGGGTGGCGATGAGGTGGGGAATGTCTTTGGGGTCATTTTGTAGGTCTCCGTCGAGGGTGACGATAATCCGTCCCTCGGCTTCTTGAAATCCGGCGGCCATGGCGGCGGTTTGGCCATAGTTGCGCCGGAAGAAAATCACTTTGAGCTGGCTATAATCTTGAACCAGTTGTCGTAGGCGATCGCGGGTTCCATCGCTAGAGCCATCGTCAACGAGGATGACATTATAGGAGAAGTCAGTCTCGTCCATGACGGTGACGATGGCCTCGATTAAACGGCCGACACTGTCGACTTCGTTGTAGATGGGGGCGACGACGGAGACATCGAGACTGGGGAGACTGAGGCTCGGGGGGCGAGTTGGGCTAGAACGCATAGTAGTTAACCGAGGGGGGGGCAGGAGTCTCACGACTCGGAGGATATATCCTGGTTAGCACAGATTTCGGCAACTGGGTATGGCCGCGTTAGCCAGCGGAAATAGAGAGAAACGGTCAACTCTTTGAGAGGATGGAGAACCCAGGTGATGGGGTTGATGGTAACAATAATGTTACGGACATCCCGTTGAGCCAGTTTGACGATTTTAGCCGCCACGCGATCGCCGGACATCACACCAACCGGGTTGAGGTGACTCTTAAACGGTCCGAGGATCAGTTTGCGGATGATGCAGGGGGAGTCGAGACGACGCAGGGTGACTAAATCCCCTAGGGTGCGTTTGCTGAGTTCGTAGAGGGGGCTAAAGGCGGGGTTCACTTCGGCTTCAGAGGTGTTGACCCAGAGTTCCTTGCGGACGCGATCGCGATCGCCGTCCACGGTTTCGAGGAACGCTTCCATCAACCGCCAGGCGGAAAAAGCATTCACTTGATAAGACTGGTCAATGGCGTTGGGAGAGCGATCGCCGTGAACATTGATCCCGTGGTTAATCACAAGGATGTCAATCTTGGCGAAGATTTCAGCCAGGGCGGTTTCGTCTCCCACTTGCCAATGTTGGCTAAGAATTTCCTGTCCATTGAGTGCGATGGGCTGATGGCCCGAGGTGAGGGCGATGACTTTGGCCCCGTTGGCCTGAAGCTGGCCGAGTAGAGCCTGGCCTAAGGTTCCTGATGCGCCGGTGACGGCGATGGTTTTGCCCTTGAGAGAAAGTGCCGTACCCATAAGTTGATCCACGACGGTGAGTGTACTGCAAAAATAGGCGTTTTGGTTCTCAAAGTGATGTCGCCAATGGTAGGGGCGATTCACCCACCAACGGGAGGGCGGCGTTTGGAAGGGGCCGGGGAGGTGGGTGACATCGGTGAGATCGTGAGCCCAGGCCCAACCCATCCCCCGAGCCATCGCCGAGAGGAGAAAGACGAGAGAATAGAGAACTCCGGCACAGCATCCCCAGGCCACCTCGGGGGTGAGACTCCAGGCCAGCCCCCAAAGCGCCAGGCTAAAGGCAATCATGACGCAGGACTCGGGAACGTCGTTATACCATTGCGCCTGGCGGTAAATTAAGGCGCTGGTAGGGGTTAAATCGGGGCGAAAGACCCGGTGATGCCAGTTATGGAGACGAGTTAGGGGGGGCCAAATATGGGCCAGGGCATGGTAGAGATCGCGGATGACTTCTACTGAGATAATGGCGGCGATGGCCCAAGCGGCGATCGCACTCCAATGAAGGATCGTCATAGTCTTGTGGGTGACTCTCTAAATCAATGGTGACGAATACGTCGTGAGTGATGGACGGTGAACACTAATCTGCCCAGAAAGATGCCAGTCAAGTTGGCATTGAATCATACTTTGGGACACTCGCCTATAGGGGGAGTTGATCGAGGTCTCGGTTGGAGCCAATCACGACCATAGCTAAGCCTTTTTTGAGCCGGGCTTGGGGACTGGGGTTGATTTCAAATCCCTCATTTTTACCGACGGCTAAGACACTGATTCCATAGGTTTTTCGTAGGTCTAATTCTGCTAGAGTTTTACCCTCGAATTTATCGGGGACAACCATTTCTACGATACTGTGGTTGGGGTCGAGTTCAAACTGCTCTAAAATTCGGGGACGAGTGAGGGCGCGGGCGAGGGCGCATCCCATTTCTCGTTCCGGGAAGACGACGCGATCGGCGCCGACTTTTTTGAGTAATTTGACATGAACCGCTGATGAGGCTTTGGTGACGACATGTTTGACCCCTCCTTCTTTGAGGTTCAAGGTTGTAATAATGCTCTCGGCTAGAAAGTTACCGATGGCCACAATAACAATATCAAACTCAAAGAGTCCCGCTTCTTTGAGGGCAGATGGTTCAGTGGTATCGAGACAAAGGACATGATCGGCGATGCGATCGTTTAGGGCTAAATTGACCAGTTTGTCATCGCGATCAACCGCTAAGACTTCATAGCGATTTTCATGCAGCGTAGCACAGACGGCACGCCCGAAACGCCCTAAACCAATGACAGCAAATTGCTTACTGTTTTCGGGCTGCCAACTTTTGAGGAAGTTAAATGACGATAGATTCACGTTCGCAATTCCTAGGATGATAGGGAACAAAACCGATTTCTAGTCCAGTCCAGTATGATTTGTATTGGGTAATTTTAACAGTCAGTTTAAAGAAGAAGACTCGGCTTACCCGACCAATAAGTCTTCGTCAGGGTAGTCAAGGACACTTGGTTTAGGGTCTCCAAGTAATGCCGCCATCAGAATTAGAATACCAACTCGTCCGGCATACATCAAAACCGTGATAATTAAGGCTCCAAATGTTGAAAAACTAGCTGTAATTCCAGTCGATAAACCAACAGTTGCAAATGCAGAAATAGTCTCAAAAAATAAATTGATAAACGGAAGATTTGGCTCAGAAATCGCCAGTATCATCGTGGAAAGAGCCACGATTGACATTGAACCAACGGTCACAGCAACAGCTTTCATAATCAGTTCCATAGGAACGCGGCGCTCGTAGAGAATCACGTTTTCACGCCCTTGTAGTACAGACTTTGTGCAAGTGGTTAACACCCGAAAAGTCGTCGTTTTAATGCCACCTCCGGTACTACCAGGACTCGCTCCAATAAACATTAAAGCAATCGTTAAAAACAAGCCAGCCGTTGTCATTTGACCAATATCAATTGTATTAAATCCGGCGGTGCGTGTTGTCACCGATTGGAACCAGGCGGCAAAAAATTTATCTGACCAAGATAAGGGGTCTAGCGTACTCCCATTCGCCAATTCACTGGTAAAAAAGCCCAAGAAACCCATGATGAGTAAAAACAGGGTTGTACTGACAACAATTTTGACATGCAAGGAGAAGCGAAATCGTTTTTCGTTTGCCTTCAGATTGCTCTTTAGCCAGAAAAAAGCTTCCATCATCACTTGATATCCGATGCCACCCAATATAATCAAAAATGTAATAATAACGGTCATTTGAGGGAATTCAATATATCTCATTAAGCTATTTTCAAACAAGCTAAATCCGGCATTATTAAAGGCGCTAATACTATGAAAAACAGATTGCCAAAGACCGTACGACCAACCAAATTCTGGAATAAAGATTGTCATTAGGACAAACACCCCAGTCAGTTCCAAGATGACCGTTAAGCCAATAATAGATTTGAGAAGCTGAGAGACACTAGAGACCCCACCGGAATCGAGGGATTCTTGCAGGGCGATGCGATAGCGAACCCGAGAGCGACGGCCCAATAAAAGCAGTAAAAATGTGTTGGCTGTCATGTAGCCTAATCCGCCAACTTGAATGAGGGCAACAATAATCAATTGTCCCCAAAAGGAGTAATAACTGCCAGTATCCACGACAATTAAGCCGGTGACACAGGTGGCCGAGGTGGCAGTAAACAGGGCGGTTACGAATGAGTTCCAACTGCCATCCGCGAGGGAAATGGGCAACATCAACAGCAGCGTTCCTACAGTGATCACCCCAAGGAAGCCTAAACAGATAGTTCGCGCAACAGTCATGGACGAGAGCGAATGAGAGTAAATGGTATTGTAGTATCTTACCGACCTTTGCCCATTCTGAAATTTTTAGCCAAATTTGGCGTCAATTTGTCGGACGACGGTATAGGCGGAGTAGCTAACGCCAGCGGTTCCTTCGCCGGGATGGGTGCAATCTCCCACTAACCAAAGGTTGGAGATGGGGGTCCGATTGGCAAAGCCGAAGGGGCCGAAGGTGGACAGGCGCTGGCCCAGGCCGCCGACGACGCCGGCCTCGCGTCCGGTGAAGTGGGCAAAGCTGCGGGGGGTGGCGGCTTCGATGTGAATCAGATGTTGGGGGGAGAGGTCGAAGTAGCCGTTGAGACGGGCGATCGCCTCCTGGGTATAGTGGTCTTTAAGCTGATCGTAGTCTGGAGTGTTCCACCATTGCCGCACATCGGTGAAGGAGGAGGCGATGAGGGTGGCCTGGCCTTCGGGGGCGCGGCCATCGCCGGGACGACTGACGGAGACGAACAGCGAGTTGTTTTCGGCAATTTCTCCCTCGCCGTCGTACAAAAATTGTAGATGGGGGGGACAGTCGGCGGGAATGGCGGCCGCATCAACGCCGAGATAGATGACGAAGGCCCCGGAGGCGGGGGGGAGTTTGTCAACGCGGCGGCGATAACCGGAGGGGGGATGGT
>LSZA01000050.1 GCA_001637315.1 Phormidium willei BDU 130791
TGACACTCAACCCGGTCAGGGAAGCCAATTTACCATTGAGATTCCCATCCAATCCATCTAGTTGTAAAGCTCAAACCACGCCTAAACCACCGCTAACGATAAATCCGGGAGTACGTCTAACTCAACATTGAGATGTTTGAGATCGAGACCTCGCTCAAAAATCTCATCAATGGGTAGCATTTCACCCGATTCCGTCATAAACTTATGGTCCGGCGTGGCGCGAATAACCGCACCATCTTCTAGGGTATATTCAAACACCTCTTGCACACCGCGATCGTGCCATTGTGCAATGGGTTGAGTATAAACATGACCATAACAATCAATACTATAGACCCGACAGGCAATCTGTTCTTCAACAATGCGACCAATCGGCAACACCCCATACTCCACCGTCAAAATTTCCGTGTCATAGGTCAAACAATACTCAGCAAACTTGACCATCTGATCAAACAACGCCTCAGCGGTCTTTTTATCCACCCCATTTTTGGCACAGCCATCAATAAAAATGCCATGATGCTTCTGCATCTCCGCCATCTTTTTCTTACCCATGGCGCGACGCAATAAATCCGCTTCCCCCAAGGAATACCCCGCCATATCCTGAGCGATTTTCATAATCTGCTCTTGATAGACCATCACCCCATAAGTCTCCTTAAGAATCGACCCTAACATAGCGTGGTCGTAAACAATCTCCTCGCGACCATGTTTGCGGTTAATAAACTTGGGAATCAGACCCGCATCCAACGGTCCCGGACGGTAGAGTGAAAGGATTGAAGAAATATCATCAATACAAGAAGGTTTCAAGTCCCGCACCACCTGGCGCATCCCCGAGGATTCCAACTGAAACACCCCTTCGAGTTTTCCTTCAGCCAGGAGTTTATAGGTTTTTTTGATATCTTTCGGTAATTGACTCTCAGGATTCCGCGCCAGAATCGCTTGACCTTTGCGTTCATGAATGGCTAACTCATCGGGGTCAATGTGGATTCCCTGGCTTTGTTCGACTAAATCTAAAGTTTTCTGAATGGTGGTTAAGTTCTTTAACCCCAAAAAGTCCATTTTCAACATCCCCATCGATTCTAAATCTTCCATGGGATATTGGGTGGTAATTCCCCCATCTTTGTTCCGTTGCAAGGGGACAATTTCATCAATGGGGTCAGCGGAAATAATCACTCCCGCCGCGTGAACTCCCGTGGATTTGTTGGTTCCTTCAATGCGGATAGCCATGTCTAGCCACCGTTGCACAATGGGGTCACTATCGTAGGCTTCTTTAAACTCTGGTGTAGGGGTTGCCTCGGAAATCATGATTTTCAATTTTTCCGGTTTTCCCCGTGACACCGGAATCATTTTTGCCATTTGGTCGGCTTGTTTATAAGGAATATCTAACACCCGCGCCACATCTTTTAAAACCGCTTTCGAGGTCATGCGGTTAAAGGTGACAATTTGTGCTACTCGATCTACACCATATTGCTGCGTAACATAGTGAATCATATCATCGCGACGTTCGATGCAGAAGTCTGTATCAATATCTGGCATTGACTTGCGTTCGGGGTTCAGGAAACGCTCAAACAGTAAGCCATGATGCACGGGATCAATGTTGGTAATTCGCAGGGAGTAAGCCACCAAAGAACCCGCCGCTGAACCCCGTCCAGGACCGACGGGGATATTATTATCTCGGGCAAATTTGATGTAGTCCCAGACCACCAAGAAATAGGTGGAGAACCCCATCTGTTGCATCATTTTCAGTTCAAATTCCAGCCGTTCTTTATACTCCGGGTTTATCTCGCTACGGCTTTTGGCGTTGAGGCGTTCGAGTAAGCCGGCCCAAGTGACATCTTCGAGATAGGTGTCGGCGGTGTAGCCGGAAGGAATGGGAAAGTCGGGAATCCGGGTGTCGCCAAAGAGGTCGTAGGGTTTGATTTTGTCGGCGACTTTCAGGGTGTTGGCGATCGCCTCCTCGATTACCTCATCTTCTAAGTGATCGCGGAACAGTTGCGCCATTTCCTCGGCGGTTTTCAGGTATTCTGTACCGCTATAACGCAGCCGTTTATCTTCAATAATAGATTTCCCAGTTTGAATGCACAGCAGCGCGTCGTGAGCTTCGACGTCGTAACAAGAGATATAATGGGAGTCGTTACTGGCGATAATTTCAATATCGAGTTCCCGCGCAATGTGGACGAGTTCCACATTCACCACTCGGTCTTCTTGGGAGCCGTGGTCTTGAATTTCGATGTAAAAATCTTCGCCAAAGGTGTCTTTATACCAGGTAGCAATACGACGAGCTACATCGAGGCGATCGCGCAAAATGGCTTGAGGAATTTCGCCCCCTAAACAGGCACTGGTGATGATTAAGCCTTCGCGATATTCAGCCAGTAAGTCCTTATTAACACAAGGACGGGAAAAAATGCCTTTACCTTGATACCCTTCTAGGTGAGAAATGGTCGTGAGTTTGGTTAAGTTTTTATAGCCAATGTTATCTTTAGCCAGGACAACTTGGTGATAGCGAGGACGGCGTTCTTGTTTCGTAATGTCGCCATTAATGACGTACATTTCATTGCCGATAATGGGTTTTACGCCTTTGCCTCGGCAGATTTTCACCAGTTGCGCTGCACCGTACATGACACCATGGTCTGTGAGGGCGATCGCGGGCATTTCCAGTTCAGCAGCGCGATCAACGAGCTGCTGAAGTTGACTGGCGCCATCGAGGAGACTGTAATCGCTATGAATATGTAAGCCAACAAAAGACATTGTTAATTCTGACCTGTTAAGAGTTAAGTAGGGGCGAAAAATGCCCTCCTGGGAGGGGGTAGGGGTGGGTTCCCCTAAAAGTTTTCTATCCAATGCAACAAATTCCACCCTATATCCTGAAGACCCAAATAGCCGTAGGGGCGAAAAATTTTTCGCCCCTACTCGGCCTTAAAATACCCCATCTTCTTGCTGCAACATCTGGGCATAATCATCCATCCCGAGTTGAGCCAGTTGCGAGTCTTCCTCAACAAACCCATGTGCCAGAGATGTCAGGTGATGGGAGTTAGGACAACGATGACGGCGATCGCGAAATCTGAGAAAGGCAATAAAATCAGCGACCTGCTGGAGTTGTTCCTCAGTTAAGCGGTCGATGTCGTTTTTAACCGTATCGGGGTTAAGCAACATGGGGATAACTCCTATCTGTTCCTTCCCAACCCAAGACAATTAAGTTCAGGAGTCGCCTAGGGCGTTAAGAAGCGGACTAGCGTTTCTAGTTTATCCCAGGCCGCGCCACTTTGGAGGACATCGCGGGCGATCGCCAACCCCGCCGCCGTGTCTCCCATGGGAACCATCCCCGCCACCTGGAGAGCCAAGGCACTATTGAGGGCCACCACATCTTGCTGAGCTTGAGTTCCCTTTCCTTGCAGGAGCGATCGCAGAATCTCAGTATTCTCCTCAATCTCCCCACCCCGTAGCGCCTCAGTGGGAGCCAACGCCAGGCCCAACTCCCGAGGATTGAGTTCCTTGGAGGTCACCTGGCCTCCCTCCAACACCGCCAAATCCGTAATATCCGCCAATCCCGCCTCATCGAGACGTTCCCGTCCATGGAGCACCATGGCCCGCTGTGGTCCCAACTGGCCTAACGCGTTCGCCACCGTCTCCAACAACCCCGAATCATAGACCCCCATCACCTGTCCCGTCGGTCGCAACGGATTCACCAGAGGTCCGAGGAGATTAAACACCGTCCGCACCTTCAGGGTTTTCCGCAGTGGAACCACCGCCTTCATGGCCGGGTGCCAACCGGGAGCAAACAGAAACGTTACCCCCACCTCAGACACCGCCGCCTCGATGCGTTCAGCCGGGGCCTGGAGATGAATTCCCAAGGCTTCCAACACATCGGCCGACCCCACCTTACTCGACGCTGAGCGATTACCATGTTTGACCACCGCCACTCCAGCAGCGGCGGCCACAAAGGCCACACAAGTGGAGATATTAAACGTCGAGGCTCCATCCCCTCCTGTTCCACAGGTATCGATGCGGGGAGTGGGGAGGGGGGTCTCAGTTCTGGGGTGACTGAGGGATTGCAGAACCTGAGCCATCCCCACCAGTTCCTCCGTCTGCACCCCTTTGGCTTGTAACGCCGCCAGGATGGCTCCCGAGAGGACTGGGGGAATCTCCTCCTTGAGCCAACCTTGCATGAGCTGACTAGCCTGCGATCGCGTCAGGGACTGGCGATCGAGCAGTTGTTGTAGCAAAAACGAAGGATTGAGAGTAGCCGCAGATGTCGAAGCGTCAACCATAATTGTTCAATGTTTGCCCCCAATTATGAAACAAAACCGGGTGGCTGAAAAGCCTTCTCTGGCCAATCCACTCAGGCGAGGGATGAGTTCCCTCATCTGAGGTCACTCCCTATCCCGCCACGGTTCCCCGTTTCATGGTCTTCCATTCAACGATACAGCTCAACGATACAGCTCAACGATACAGCAGAACCGGAATGTTGCTGGCCCGCAACATTTGTGCCGTGGTACTGCCAATCACTAAATGACGAATTCGGCTATGGCCATAGGCCCCCATCACTAACAATTGAATGTTGTAGTCGTGAACATACTTACTAATCACCGCCTCAGGTTCTCCCGTCTGCAACGAACAAACCGGGTTGAGACCGGCTTCTTGTAACTGATGACGAGCGTCTTCAATGCGACTAATCCCCAGGGAACTGTCGGGATTTTGGGCGATCGTAATCACATGGAGATCTAACCCCTTAACAATCGGTGAAGTCATGAGAAACTGCAACATCTGTTTGCCGGTTTCACTGCCATCATAGGTAATTAACACCCGTTCAATATTTTGATACTCCCGAGAAGTGACAAAACAAGGTTTTTGGCTGCTGCGAACAATCCGTTCCAAATTGGCTCCCAGATGTCCTGAGGCAAATTCTGCGGCTTCTCCTCGTTTACCCAAAACAATCAAATCAGCATCATCTTCAAACTCATGAAAACAATCGACTAAGAATCCTGTTTTGTGAAGCAGCTTGACATCTTGAACTCCAGCATCAGCCAAAATCTGCTTGGCTTTCCTTAAAATTAACTTCGCTCGTTGGTGATTGAGTTTCGCTTTATCATGCTCTAAATCAACCAACTTTTTCAACAACTCTCGGGAAGCCCCAAGACCAATACTGCCACTAAGATTTCCCGTTGATACAACCCGTTGACTGCGAATATCCGTGACAAACAACACTGAAATTTCTGCCGATAATCGCTTAGCTAACCAACTGCCATAATCATAGCTTGTTTCAGCAAAGGACGAGCCATCGGTACAGAGAAGAATAGAGTTCATAACAAGTCTGCCAGTAACAAAAATTGGGGTAACGCCCGTAGTCAACGTTCAGGATTGTTTAACGAGTTTTGGATCCTCCTGAACTGTCAGTTTACCGAGAAGCGTCGCACTGGCTTCATTTAAGCCCAACAGGTCCACGTCCGCCCCGTTGCGGCGAAACTTGAGAACCACCTTATCGATCGCCGCAACCGCCCCTTGATCCCACAAGTGAGCATGGGTGAGGTCAATGGTGACGCGATCGACGAGTTCATCAAAATCAAAGGAGTCTAAAAACTCTTCAATCGAGACAAAGAAAATCTGACCTGCAACCCGATAAATTCGATGATTCCCATCATCACTGAGGACTTTATCCACAAAGACCAACTCAGCAATTTTACGAGAGAAAAAGACCGTACTCATGACAATTCCTGTGGCCACACCCAAAGCGAAGTTTTTGGTCGCCACCGTGAGCAGCATCGTGGTTAGCATGACCACAGTTTCACTACGGGGAATCCGAGAAATGGTTTGAATCGACGACCAACGGAAGGTTCCAATGGAGACCATAATCATCACCGCCACCAGCGTCGCCATGGGAATCTGTTGCACCCAATTACCCAACGCCAAAATGGCAAACAGCAGAAAGACTCCAGCCGCAAACGTTGACAGTCGCCCTCGTCCGCCCGATTGGACGTTAATCACCGATTGGCCAATCATACCGCAGCCGGCCATGCCACCAAAAAATGAGGTGATAATGTTCGCGACACCTTGGCCTTTGGCTTCCCGGTTCTTATCACTGGGAGTATCGGTGAGTTCGTCAACGAGGGTCGCGGTGAGGAACGAGGCTAATAAGCCCACAATCGCCATGGTGAGGGAGGTCGGTAAAATGATTTGTAGCGTCTCTAGGTTAAAGGGAACATTGGCCAGACTAAACACCGGTAAGGCGGTGGGAAGTTCGCCCATATCGCCAACCGTGGGAACATCGAGATTGAGGCTAATCTTGGCGATGGTCATGACGGCGATCGCCACCAAGGGAGAGGGAAAGGCTTGAGTGAAACGGGGCAGAATATAGATAATGGCCAAGGATAAGGCCGCCATCACGTACACCGTCGGCGGAACATTAGTGAGTTGCGGCAATTGTGCCAGAAAAATCAACACCGCGAGGGCGTTGATATAGCCAGTCACGACGGATCTCGGCACATACTTCATTTGGCGGCCCAACTTGAGGAGACCAAAAATAATTTGGAAAATACCTGTCAGTAACGTTGCTGCTAAGAGATAGTCTAAGCCGTGATCTCGGACCAAATCGATCATCAATAAGGCCATCGCCCCCGTCGCCGCCGAAATAGACCCCGGTCGTCCACCGAGAACAGCCGTCACCATGGCGATAATAAAGGAGGCGTAGAGTCCCACTTTGGGGTCAACACCGGCAATAATCGAGAAGGCGATCGCCTCGGGAATCAAGGCCAGGCCCACAACCGCCCCGGCTAAGATATCGCCTTTGACATTAGAGAACCATTCTCGTTTGAGAACATCAAGATTTAAGTACATAGGAGGTTCAACGCCGAGTATGTGCGTAACTGCATCAGAAAAATACCATAGCCCTGTGGCCACAGCGGTCAGGTTGGCTCCACGAAACCCACTGCTGGGGCTGAATCGGTTGGCGAGTTTAATCCTGAACCCGAGTTTCCCAAATCACGGCCAGGCCCGCCCCAGCGGCTTCAGCTAAAACACTCATCAGGCGATAAACCGTCACCGCCGCCAAAACCGTTCCCATGGGAAATCGGGTTCCTAATACCGAGACAGCGGTGGCTTCGAGAACACCCACCCCCCCAGGGGCACCGGGAACCACTAACCCCAATAACCAAGCGAAACTAAAGCCACCAAATAAGAGGGGTAAATCCGCTGGGGAAATGGGGGCGATCGCTGACCAAACCAAGAGAAAACCACTGGTTCGCAACCCGACAAACCAGAACTCCCCCAAAAGCGGCCGCAGGGGATAGCGACGAATGCGAAATTCCTTAACCGCTGGGGGAGACTCATCAGAGGCGACGTTAACATCACCGTTGGGGAGAGATTTCCCCTTGAGTTTCATGCGAGCCACCCGTTCGAGAACAGGATTGAGTAACCGGGGATGAATGCCCACACAGACGGCGACCAAGGCCAAGCCGCCTAACCAACCCCGAGACTCTCCCACCGCAAATAACACCACAGGAAGGCTGGCCGCTGCCATCAGCAGGGGTTCGAGGAGTACGCTCGCCGTCACCGCTACCCCCGATAAGTCGGCCTTTTGCCCTTCCCGAATCCGCCCATAGAAATGCCAGATATTGCCGGGGAGATATTTGGCAATGTTGGTTTTGAGGAAAACCCGTGTCGCCCAGGCTTGGGAGACGGGTTGATTAAACTCTCGTAAAATCCAACCCCAGACCCAACCAGACCAGGTATGAGCCAACAGGGTAACAGCTAAGGCACTCAGAAGCCAAGTGCTGGCCTGGGGCCGTAGGCGAATTTGGCTGACCTCACTCCAATGGTGATAGAGAGTTTGCAGCAGGAAAAAGACGGTCGCCCCTAAAATGAACCAACGCAGATAGGGTTTGAGGCGGTGTAGGAGTGATTTCACGGCGTTAAAATGACGAACATGAGGCGGGTTTGCTGTTCCTCGTTGGTCCTACAGGAAATTTAATTATGAGACTGTCCAATTTAGCAAGGTTTGCAGCCAGTCCGGGAAACCCAGCCACGGCCCTGGATGCGATTCTCGATCGCGCCCTGGGAGGCAACGCCATCAGCGAAGCCGAGGGGGTGACACTGTTAGAACAAACTGATGCTGGGGCGATCGCCGCCATTCGCGAGGCCGCCGACGCGTTACGACGGCAACAGGTGGGGGATACGGTCACCTATATTATTAACCGCAATATTAACTTCACAAATATCTGTCAGCAACATTGTAGCTTTTGTGCTTTTCGCCGCGATGCGGGCCAAGCGGGGGCCTATTGGCTCGATCTCGATGTGGTGTTGCACAAGGCCCAGGAGGCTGTTGAGCGAGGGGCGACGGAAATCTGTATGCAGGGAGGCTTGAACCCCGAGGCACAACAGGATGGCTCCTCTCTGGCCTATTATCTCAATCTTGTGCAGCATCTGAAACAGGGGTTTCCTCAATTACATCTTCATGGGTTTTCGCCCCAAGAGATTCAATTTATCGCCCAGCAGGATAACCTGAGTTATGCAGCGGTGATTGCGGCTTTGCAAGAGGCGGGCGTGGGGTCGATGCCGGGAACAGCGGCGGAAGTCTTAGATGAACAGGTTCGCCGCATTCTCTGTCCTGAGAAAACCGATACCGCCACCTGGTTGGAGATTGTCGAAACCGCCCATCGTCTGGGGATGCCCACCACAAGTACGATGCTATCGGGGCATATTGAAACTCGTCAGCAACAGATGGGGCATTTGGGCAAGTTGCGATCGCTGCAACAACGAGCCGGCGATCGCGATTATCCGGCCCGAATCACGGAATTTATTTTACTACCCTTTATCGGTCAAGAGGCCCCAGCCCCGCTACGACACCGGGTGGGACGAGATCAACCGATTTTAGAGGATGCTTTATTACTCACCGCCGTGGCCCGTTTATTCCTAGGACAATGGATTCCCAACCATCAACCGAGTTGGGTCAAATTGGGGCTAACAGGCGCCACCACCGCCCTCACTTGGGGCTGTAACGACATTGGTGGCACGCTCATGGAAGAACATATTACCTCCATGGCTGGCGCTCAAGGAGGAACCTGTATGGAACCCGAAACCCTGCAAGCGGCTATCCGTTCCCTGGGGCGAACTCCCCAACAACGGGATACGCTCTATCACGCTCTTGAGGTGGCGATCGCCCATTAACCCCCCAGTTGCCCAAAAAGTCCGCCCACAAGGCCAAGCCACCACAAAGGATTGCCCCTACGATGTTTCTGTTCCCTGTTCCCTGTTCCCTGTTCCCTGTTCCCTGTTCCCTTCTTCTCCCCCTCTTGCCTTTCCCCCCCCACCCATGCTAGAATGGCAAAGCGAAAATTGAACGCGGACGTGGCGGAATTGGTAGACGCGCTAGATTTAGGTTCTAGTACCGCAAGGTGTGAAGGTTCAAGTCCTTTCGTCCGCATCGTATAATAAAAAAAGATTCCCGCAACGGGAATACCCCCCAACCCCGGCTTCCCCCAAGCCGGGGTTCCCTTATGGTGACTCCCCAGAGGGTTGACGTAGGGCGGCGATGATCTGGCTGTTGGCTTTGGGGAAGGGAAACTGATCGAGTTCATCCAACGTCACCCAGCGGATTTCCTGAGATTCCAAGGGTTGAGGATCCCCCGCGACATGACGACAGTGATAGACATGAAGCGAAACCTTGAAGTGACTGTAAGCATGGGTGACGGTAATCAGATGATCGCCCACTTCAACGTCAATAGCTAGTTCCTCGCGAATTTCACGGCGAACACAGTCCGGATAGGATTCTCCGGCTTCGAGTTTACCGCCGGGAAACTCCCATAATCCGCCCAGTAAGCCCTCGTCGGGACGGCGATCGATGAGAATTTGTTGGCGATCGTTCCAAATGACGGCCACACCAATTTGTTTGTGGGGAAGGGGCGAACGGCGTTCAGTCATGGGAAGCTGCTGTTGTTGATGGGTTTGATAGGCTTGGCAGAAGGGCCGCCAAGGACAGAGTAAACAGGTGGGATTTTTCGGGGTGCAACAGGTGGCCCCTAAGTCCATGATGGCTTGGTTGAAGTCCCGAGGATGCTGATCATCTAAAATCTCGGCGGAGAGATCCCAGAGTTGGCCTAACGCCTTCGCTGGAGGAACCGGCAGGGCAATCAGTCGCGCTAAAACTCGTTTGACGTTGCCATCGAGGAGGGGATAGGCTTGGCCAAAGGCGGCGCTGAGAATTCCTCCAGCGGTACTGCGGCCAATTCCGGGAAGGGCTAATACTTCATCATAGGTTTGGGGAAACTCTCCTTGGTGGCGATCGCAGATTTGTTGGGCGCTACGGTGCAAATTGCGGGCGCGGGCATAGTACCCCAGTCCTTCCCAGGCTTTGAGAACCGTTTGCAAGTCAGCTTGGGCCAGGCTTTGAATGTCCTGAAACTGGTGCATCCACCGTTCAAAGTAGGGCAGAACGGTTTTGACTTGGGTTTGTTGCAACATCACTTCGGAAATCCAAACCCGGTAGGGGGTGGGCTGATCGCGCCAGGGCAGCGATCGCCCCTGCTGGCCATACCACTCTAGGAGCGATCGCCGCAACTGCTGCCGTTGAGATGAGTTAAAGCGTCTAACCCGAACCTCCATAACTCTGTTGCAACCACAATAAACTTAGCCATTGTAAAGCAGCTTGGCCCGTTACCCACACCTCAGTCGCGGCTCCCAGTACTGCAACGCTTCCCCAAAAACTGTCTTAAATGTTACATTTGACACGCATTTTTGCCGATTAAATTGTTAGGATATCATGACAATTAAGCGGCGAATTGATGCAGACCCAGAACCTCTAAGGATAAAGCAAAAATTGGTTAATGAAACTGTTAATAAAGAGCAATTTGATCTAAAATATGACTCATAAATCCGACAGTATCGCCACAGCTTTTTTTCAGGCCAGACGTTCACGCCTGAAGCGAATCGCGTTCCTCCTCACCTACTATGATGCAACTCTATCCTGCCCCGGCCCGGCTTCAATCCCTTGATGCCCAGCGAGTGTCTGTGATGCGTCCCCATCCGGGGACTCAACCCAGTCGCGATCGCCCAACCTTCCCCACTATCTACTCAAGCCTATCCCCCCAGGCCTTAATTTCAGAAGTGTTATCATCCTATGACATTGATCGCGTCATCGCCTGTCAGTTTTGGAACCGGGGTTTAAGTGATGTTTACCTAGTTCAAACCATCAGCCGTTCCTACATTTTACGAGTGTCCCATCATCACTGGCGCAGTCGTTCTGACGTTTATTTTGAACTTGAATTTTTAGCCTTCTGTCGCGATCGCTGCTTACCCATCGCCTACCCCCTGCGAACCACCGACAACCGTCTCGCCGTCACAATCAACGCCCCCGAAGGAGAACGCTACGCCGCCTTATTTGTCTTCGCCGAAGGCGACGTTCCCCTCGGTGATGTCAATCCTCAGCAAAGCCAACTCCTCGGAGAAACCCTAGCCCGACTCCATGAAACTGCCCATCTATTTCGCAGTCGCTATCACCGAGAACCCCTATCCCTAGAGTATTTATTCGATCGCTCCTTCCACACGATCGCTCCCTTCTTCTCCGGGCGCGATCGCGATCGTGACTATCTCGAAACCGCCGTCGCCGACAGTAAAGCCGCCCTGAAAAACCTCCCTCAATCCGAACCCTACTGGACCATTTGCTGGGGAGATCCCCATAGTGGAAACGCCCATTTCACCCCCGATGGCCGCGTCACCCTCTTTGACTTTGACCAATGTGGCTATGGCTGGCGGGCCTTCGATGTGGCCAAATTCCTCCATATCGCCCTACGAACCGGCATTAGTCGCCACATCCGAGATGCCTTTCTCCGTGGCTATGAAAGCGTCAGCCCCCTCGATGCGCGAGAAACCCAGATGTTTCAGCCCCTCACCCAAGCGGCCCATCTCTGGAGTTGGGCGATCGCCGTCAACAACACCATGATGAACAACTACAGTCGTCTCGACCATAGTTATTTTAGTCAACGTCTCGAACAACTCAAATTGCTACGGTCTTCTGACTGGGGACTGTTTTAACTCTCAGCCGTCAAGGAATTCATTGTGAATCGTTCCCCAGTCCTCATCAACTCGTTGACGCGTTACAACAAAATCTTCATGGAGTTGTTGCCAATCTACCGCCGTCGCTGGGCAGCAGCTTATCAGACGTCCCCCTTGCAGATGTAACACCATCGAGGCGAACTGACGCACGAGATCCAACTGATGATTGGCCATCACCAACATCATCGATCGCTCCTGAGTGAGCGACGAGAGGACCCCCATTAACATCTCAGCCCGCCCCACATCCAAGGCTGAGGTGGGTTCATCCAACAGCAAAACCGGCGGTTCCGTGGCTAAGGCCCGCGCGATCGCCACCCATTGGCGTTGTCCCACAGACAACTGTAACTCCGTTTTTCCCAGCCAGTCCGAGGGGATTTTCAGGCGATCGCACCAACGATCCACTCGCCCTTGAATCTCCGCCGCCCCCAAACCTCGTAATCGCAACGGATAGGTCATGGCCTCGTTAACCGTCATCCCCAACAACCTCGACTCCTGGGGAACCAAGACCATGTGACGGCGTAACTCCAAAATGGGTATTTCTGTTAGCCGGCGATCGCCCCAAAAAATCTCGCCTGCTGTCGGATCTTGCAAACGATTCAACAACCGCAACAACAGGGATTTCCCCGCCCCAGAAATCCCCACCACCCCCAAGCGATCGCCTGGGGTTAACGCCAGCGAAATCTCATCGAGTAGCGTCAACCGTCGAGAAGCCGCTTGTAGAGAAACGCGATCGAGGGTTAAAGACATAGCAAATCCAGATACAATCGAGCCAACCTTAAGCCAACATCAAGCTAATCCCTCAATCATGCCATGATCGCCGACCCCCTACCCACGGTTACCATCCTCGGAAGTCCCGTTCATCTGCATTCAGACTATAGCCAGTGGTTGCGATCGCAGCTGACACAACACCAGGGCCTGCATGTCGTGACCCTTAACGCCGAAATGACCATGCAAGCCCAACGCCACCCTCAACTCGCCCAAGCCATCCACAACGCCGAACTCGTCATTCCCGACGGCGCGGGAGTAGTGCTTTACCTGAAACTGATCGGCCAATCCCTCAAACGCCAACCGGGAATCGAACTCGCCCAAACCCTCATCTCGCAACTCTCCCCCCAAGAGACGGTGTTTTGTTACGGCGGTCAACCCGAGGTCATCCAACAGGCCGCCCGCAACCTACGCCAACAGTATCCTCAACTGAACCTCAGCGGCGTCTATCACGGCTATCTCCGCGACGACGAACATCAACAACTCCTACAAGCGTTGCACCAACAACAGCCAGCGGTGATTCTAGTGGGCCTCGGTGTTCCCCGCCAAGAACTTTGGATTCAAAGCCATCGCCATCACTGTCCCCAAGCCATTTGGATTGGTGTGGGGGGGAGTTTTGACATTTGGGGCGGCGTCAAACCGCGAGCGCCCAAATGGATGGGTGATAATCATTTAGAATGGGCGTACCGACTTTACCAAGAACCCTGGCGCTGGCGTCGAATGTTGGCCCTGCCCCATTTTGCCCTTAAAGCCTTAGCTGAAATTATCAAAAATTTTGGGTCTAAAACCCCGTCCTTCTAGGACGGCTTTTGACAATCCTGCTTTTTTGTGCCAAGATTTTTCGTACAACCAATGCCAACGGTGCGATGCTTGTTCTTGAGTTCAAAATCAAAGGGAAGCCCCACCAATACGCGGCGATTGACGAAGCGATCCGAACCGCACAGTTCGTTCGCAACAAGGCACTGCGCTATTGGATGGATACCCCTGGGGTCAACAAATACGACCTTAACAAGTACTGTCGGGTACTCGCTCAAGAGTATGACTTTGCTAGAGAACTCAACAGCACGGCTCGTCAAGCTTCAGCCGAACGCGCTTGGTCGGCAATTGCTCGATTCTTCGAGAACTGTCGCCAGTCGGTTCCTGGCAAAAAAGGATATCCCAGGTTCAAAAAGAACAGTCGTTCGGTCGAGTACAAAACTTCCGGTTGGAAGTTACTCGACCCTAAACACATTGTCTTTACCGACAAGAAGAATGTCGGGCGACTGAAGCTAGTTGGAACCTGGGATTTGGCGTTTTACAGCACAGAACAAATCAAACGGGTTCGGCTGGTTCGCAGAGCCGATGGCTATTACGCTCAGTTCTGTGTCAAAGTCGATGTTCGAGAAGAACTCGAACCGTCAGGAAATACTGTGGGTTTAGATGTCGGACTCAATTCGTTCTACACGGATTCAAACGGACAGACTGAACCGAACCCGAGGTTTGACCGAAACACTGAGAAAAAGCTCAAACGCGCTCACCGAAGGGTGAGCAAAAAACAGAAAGGCTCTGCCAACCGAAAAAAAGCCGTCAATCGACTCGGGCGAGTACACCTCAAAATAAGTCGGCAACGTGAGGAACACGCCAAGAAACTGGCGCGTTGCGTTATCCGATCTAACGATCTGGTCGCCTATGAAGATTTGAGGATTAAGAATCTGGTGAGAAACCACTGTCTTGCCAAGTCGATTCACGATGCAGGTTGGTATCAATTCAGAAAATGGTTGGAGCATTTTGGAGTGAAATTCGACAGGATAACTGTAGCGGTGAATCCTGCCTATACCTCTCAAAAATGCTCGAGTTGCGGCACGGTGGTCAAAAAATCCCTATCAACTCGAACTCACGTTTGTCAGTGTGGGTGCGAGTTGGATAGAGACCACAACGCGGCCATCAACATTCTGAATGCTGCCTTAAGTACGGTAGGGCATACCGGAACTTGGGTCGATGACCCACACGCTTCTGGAGATTTGACCACTACTTTGGCTGGTGCAAACCTGTCAGGGCAAGTCGGATCGTTGAAGGAAGAATCCCCACGCCTTTAGGCTGGGGAGTGTCAACTTCAGCAAACGTAGACCCTCGACGTAACTCAAGCCAGTCTCATTCCGTTTTAAACCAGTTCTTAGGGGGAAACGGGATGTTTTGGATCACGAAATTTGGCAACAAGGGCTTCGATAGTCAGTTCGGGCTTCAATCATAATTCTTCATAAAAGAACAATCAGGAGTGAGTTTTCGTCGTGAAATTAGGTGACTGGATTGCCGTTATTTGCTTTATAATTTCGCTCGTCATTCTTTGGGAATTTCGCGAAGCGCTGCTGTTGGTTTTGAGTGCCGTTGTTTTGGCGATCGCCCTCAACAGCTTAGTCTGTCTCCTACAAAGATGGGGAAAACGATTAGGGTTTCGACCCTCTAGGGAGTTAGCGGTTTTGATTGCCCTCATCCTCGTCGGTCTATTTGGAACCCTATTTTTTACCCTAGTTGCTCCTCCATTTATTAATCAGTTTCAACAGCTTATCGAACTTGCCCCCGTCGGCTTTCAACGATTTTTAAATTGGCTGGATCAAGTCCGTGTGTCTCCCCCCGTTTGGCTCAATCTTGACGAACTGCAACTCCCGAATTTCTCGGAACTAGCTCAACAAGTCGGTCCCCTCGCCCAGAATGTTGTTGAGAACTTTGTCACCTTCTTCTCCAACTCTTTGGCAGTCCTTTTAAAAGTTCTCTTTGTTTTGGTATTGACGGTGATGTTTCTCGTCGATCCCACCTCCTATCGCAACCTATTAATCCGTCTATTTCCCTCATTTTACCGACGGCGTGCCGATGAGATATTGACTCTCTGCGAAGAAGTCTTACTCGGTTGGATGGGGGGAATTGTGATTAACTCCATCTTCGTCGCCAGTTTGAGTGCCATTGGCTTAGCCGCCTTACAAGTTCGCTTTGTGTTTGCTCACGCTCTCCTGGCCGGTGTCTTTAACTTTGTCCCTAACATTGGACCAATTTTAAGTGTTATTTTTCCGATTTCTGTTGCCCTTCTCGATACTCCCTTAAAAGCCCTGGGAGTTCTCATTTTATATCTCGTCATTCAGAACGTGGAAAGTTACTGGTTTAGTCCCATGGTGATGCGCAAACAAATTTCTCTGTTACCAGCAGTGACGTTAACGGCGCAAATCTTTTTTGCCACCTTTCTGGGCTTACTGGGACTCATTTTAGCCCTTCCCTTGGCGGTGGTGAGCAAAACTTGGTTAGAAGAAGCCTTTTTTAAAGATTTTCTCGATCGCTGGTCCGGAGATCCTCAACGCCAAATCTCTCGACAAATGGTCGTCATCGAAGAAGCGAAACTTTCCCCGAGTCAGCCAGAGATGCACTCTGAGACGACCCTAGACCCCTGGGATGCTTAAACCCGTTTAACTTGACCGTTTAACTTGACAGTTGAGCAATTGGTGTTCTTAATATAAGTGTTCCTCATTTGTTCACAAGACTGGTTCACAAGACCGGTTCATAAGACCCGTTCACGAGAACGTTGCCCGTTCGCACAGACCGTTCGCAGAAATCACAGCACAGTAAACCTGAAACTCATGCAATTCCTCAGACAACAGATTAAACACCAGATTGTTTTGGGACTCACGGCGATTGGCTTGGCCGTCACCCTCGCCCCAGATGCCATCGCCAGCCGTCCTAGAGGCTATACCAAAGATAACGCCTCATCTCAGGTAGCAGCACGGTTTGACCAGCGAGAAATTGACGCCAATCAAGTGATTGCGATCGCCGCCCCCGTCGGACGCACCAACGGCTATCAATTGCTTGTCGTTGAACAACTGTCCAATCAGCGGCCCTGTTGGCAAGAACAAGGCAGTAACCCCACCCGCGTCGAACCCTTACTGCTCAACTTTGACTTTACCGGAATTTGTGGCCGTGGCACAGACAGTAACGGTTACTCGATTCGGGCCGGAGAAGAAGATCTCGGCGTTCAGTACAACCTACAAGTCCTCGAACGGGGTGGAGAACTGGTCCTGGTGGGGGTTCCCATTGGCCGCGATCGCAACTTACCCCGCCTAGAAATTGGCCGAACTCGGGGAATGGCCCAATGGGAGTTTTCCCGCATTTACCTCGATTCCGGCTGGCGATTCACCCGCCGCACCTACCAAGGCCGAACCCTCGGCCATATCTACCTCACCCATGATTTAACCCTAGCCCAACTGGCCAACCAAACGCGTCCCAACGCTCCCAACCGCATTCCCGAACCTGCTCGCGATCG
Organism: Phormidium willei BDU 130791; assembly: GCA_001637315.1. Classification (GTDB taxonomy): domain Bacteria; phylum Cyanobacteriota; class Cyanobacteriia; order Cyanobacteriales; family Geitlerinemataceae; genus Sodalinema; species Sodalinema willei. The sequence goes on from LSZA01000050.1 coordinate 17,084, forward strand.
CAGTCCCTCACCGCAAGAGACTGACCGATCCGAGACCTCCAACACCATCGAATTTGGCGACGATCCCCGTCGTAGCCGCCCCACTGAGGACGATCAGTCCTCCACGAACCCGGTTTCCCAACCCCTACCTGACACCGACAACAGCCAAGCGAACACCCCCCAGGAACAGCCCATCCAGGAAGAGACGATGACAGCCCCCGTTCCCCATCAGCAATTCCCGGACTCTCCCCTACCCGCTTTCCGCAACGAGTCATCGTAGCGAGTCATCGTAGCGAGTCATAATAACGAGTCATCATCTAGGGGCTGACTCGACGAGACGAGCGTTGTCGAACCTGTCGTTGCAAATGTCGAAAATCCTGGTCCACTTCCTGGCGGAGACTGTGGTTATGAGGATCGGTTCGCAACGCTTTATTGAGATAAATCCGGCCCTTACGAAACTCCCCTTGCTTGATCGCCTGACGGGCCGCCCGTTGATAGGTCACCGCTTGCCATTGACGCACCTCAACATCCACCGAGAGACGTTGAGATAACCCTTCCACTAGGGCGATCGCATGGGCAAATTTCCCCTGGCCGAGTAGCTTTTGCAGCCGATAGTAAGCCTGGGACTTCAACTGACGCTCGAAGGGGGACAGTTGGGGATGATGACGAAACACAGAGGAAGCCTGGGATGTCCCCGCAGATGAAGCGCCGGGTGGTGACGGTGGGGTCCCAGTCTTCGTGGCCGTCCGAGGAGGCTGTTCTGGGCTGTTAGTCCTTGTGGTTTTGGTGGTTCTTGGTGGCGGGGCCGTCGTTGGGACGGGGGGGTGAGACCGATCCGGATCTAACCCCGACGCTGGAGTGGCCGAGTTGGGAACCACCTCTAGTAATACCTGATAGGCTTGATGCAAACGGACAAAGCGATCGTGAGAGAGTCCAGGATTGAGATCCGGGTGCAACCGCCGCGCCAAAGACCGATAGGAGGCTTTGACCTCCGCTACGGTGGCGTGCGGGGTTAATCCCAAGAGGCGATAACAATCGAGTAACTCCATGAAGGTTCAGCGAACGCGCAACCCGAGCGCAACAAACGGCAAAAAAAAGCAGACTTCCCCCGGATTGTAGCCGAGGGAAGCCCGGTTTAGCCAATTAGACCGGCTTTCCTTCCAGAACGCGATCGATCAAACCATAGTCCTTCGCCTCTTCTGCCGAGAGGAAGAAATCACGGTCCATATCCTTCTCGATCTTCTCAATCGGCTGTCCCGTATTCGCCGCATAAATGCCATTCAACTGATGACGAATCCGTAGGATCTCTTTCGCCTCAATCTGAATGTCACTGGCTTGTCCACGGGTTCCCCCAGAGGGTTGGTGAATCATAATCCGCGAGTGAGGCAACGCCAGGCGTTTTCCGGGAGTGCCGGCCGCTAACAGAAATGACCCCATCGAGGCCGCCAGCCCCACGCAAATCGTCACCACATCCGCTTTAATATGCTGCATGGTGTCATAGATGGCCATCCCCGAACTGACCACACCACCGGGGGAATTGATATAGACCATGATGTCCTTATCTGGGTCTTCCGACGCCAAATACAGCATCACCGCAATGACCTGATTCGCCAGTTCATCATCAATATCCCGGCCAATGAAGATAATCCGTTCACGATAGAGACGGTTGTAGATATCAATCCACTGGGTATAGGTATCCCCAGGCATTTGATACGGAACTTTAGGCACGCCAATGGGCATTGGTTAAATTCTCCCTTAAAAAGACAGTTGCAGGCCCCATAGGGGCGTTAGGGTCTCACGTCGGCTTAGGGCCGATGAAGCTGAACAAAGCCAAACAAAGCCAAACTAGGATACGCCAGCGAGTTCTTGGGTATGTTTGTCACCTTTCTCACTGACGAGAACTCGGTCAATCAGACCATAGTCTTTGGCTTGTTCTGGAGTCATATAGAACAAACGATCCATGTCTTTGCCGATTTTTTCGACGGAATGGCCGGTATTTTGGGCAAAGATCTCCAACATTGTGGCTTTATTGGCCAGGACTTCTTTAGCCCGAATTTGAATATCCGTGGCTTGTCCCTGGGCAAAGCTTTTTGGCTGTTGCAAGATAATCGAGGCATGGGGCAAACTGGCACGACAGCCGGGGGTTCCTGACGATAACAGCATCGCCGCCATACCCATGGCGGTTCCTAGGCAAATGGTGTGAACCGGCGGTTTAATGTAGTTGAGGGTATCGCAAATGGCAAAGGCTTCTGTCTCAAAGCCGACGGGTTCACCCCCGTAGTTAGAGGTTCCGGTGGAGTTAATATAAATTTTGATCGGCTTATCAGGATCGTCGTACTGTAGATAAAGCAGTTGGGCGATGATCAACTCCGTTACCGATGCAACCAGGGGCATCCCCAGATAGACGATTCGCTCTTTGAGTAGCAGAGAGGGTAAATCGGGCGGGGGAGTTCGATTGGGGGAACTGCCGTAATACGGAGATTGGACAGCTTGAATCGGTAGGTTCATAGGATACTTCCGAGGCTCGGTAAATGTAGCTGCAATAGACTGTTTGCTTAGACTTGCTTAGACTCGCGTAGAGGGTGTGATTCAGCCTTTTATATATCTTAACGTCTTTGGGGAATCGGCTTGAGTCCCTAGGGCAGTTCGACGGAGGTCGGTTTGGCAATATGGGGCAATCCCCAGCCGAGTTTTTCCCGCAAGACCCGGAAAAATTCCGTGGGACGCAGACGGACAAAACGGGCGATATAGTCGGATTTCTCGATGACGACGCGATCGTCGGGGAGGACGTAACAGCCGGCGTTACCGTCGACAACCATCATCATCCGTTCTCGGGTAGCCGGGAGAACTTGCACTCGTTCGGTATCTGAGAAAATCAAGGCCCGCGAGGCTAGAGAATGGGGACAAATTGGCACGAGTTGAAGCACCTGGACGTTGGGGGTGATGACGGGGCCGCCGGAGGACAGGGCGTAGGCGGTTGAACCGGTGGGGGTTGAGACAATCACCCCGTCAGCGGCAATATCGACGGGGGAATGCTCGCCGACAATGACCTCAAAGTGACACATACTGGTTAGGGGTTCTCGATGCAAAACCATCTCGTTGAGACAGAGGGCTTCCCAGAGAACGGTGTCTTCTCGTAAGACTCGCACGGTTGCCATGGTGCGTTCTTCGATGCGGTATTGCCCCTTAAAGACTGCCTCTAAGGCATTGTCGAGTTGACTGAGATAGGTTTCGGTGAGAAATCCCATATGGCCCGTGTTGACGGTCAATAGGGGGATTCCTAGGGGGGCAACTTGGCGGAAGGCGGCAAGGACGGTTCCATCGCCCCCTAGGACGATCCCAAAGTCGAAATCTTTGTCAAATCCCGGGGGAACCAGTCCATGAATGGGGGTATGACAGACGGGACTGTCAGGTTTGGAGTGACCGAGGATACCGCCCATTCCGGTAGCAACCCGCACTTGGCATCCTCGGGCGATGAGATCCTGTTCGAGTTGAGTTTTGACGCGACAGGCGGCGGGTTTAACTTCGTTGTAGATAATGCCAACTTTCGGCACGCTCGGAGTTTACCTCTTAGTTGTACGTTCAGCAGTCAGGGGTGGGATCGTGGTGATCCCAGCTTATCTTCCCATGAATGTTCCCGAAGACAAGGGTTAGGTTTATCCTTGTTTACGGTGAGTTGACGGTTAGTCGGATGATTTGAAGGGCGATCGCTGCCGTTTTTTTCGCGCTTTGGTTTTTTCTTGTTCGTACTCGATTTCCTTGATTTTCTTCATAATGCTACTGTGATATTCCTGTAGGTAGGCTTCGAGGGTCGTCATCTCGTTGGGGTTGATGTCGAAGACAGGATACACGTCGTCCATGCTGGTGGCTAGGGGAGTCCCGGAGGCTAAGACTTCGGCGAAATAGAGGCGATCGGCGACATTGGCCCCCCATTGGAAGAAGCGGGCGGCCCGACGGACGGTTCGCAATAAGCCCAGGGGAGCGCGGGTGATGCGGGCGGTTCGCCCTGAGAGTCGTTCGCACAGTTGGATGATTTCTTCGGCACTCCAGGCCCGAGTTCCCACGACGGGATAGGTTTGGTTGGCGGTTTCGGGCAGGCTGAGGGCCTTGACGGCAAATTTCGCGATGTCTTGGGTGTTGGCGTAGGCAATGGGGGCGGCTTTGCCCGTTAGCCAAACGGGTTGGTTATCGAGTATGGGAATGGCATATTGTCCGATGAGTCCCTGCATGAATCCTGCCAGTTGGAGGACGGTGTAGTTGAGGCCTGATTCGGCTAGGAAACGCTCGGTACACCGTTTGATTTCCATGAGGGGAACATGGGGATACTGGTCGTTATTGAGAATTGAACAGAAGACAAATCGTTCAACTCCAGCTTGGTGAGCGGCTTGGATGAGGGCGACTTTGCCATGCCAATCGACTTCTTTGACGCTTAAAGAGTCGGTGACTCGGACGGTGGCGGCGTCGATGACATGGGTGATGCCGTCGAGGGCAGGGGGAAGGGTCGTTGGATCGCAGAGATCCCCACGGACTAATTCGGCGCCCCATTTTCTCAGAAAGGAGGCTCGGTTGAAACTGCGGACAAGACAGCGAACGGAATAGCCTTCGTCAATGGCTTGACGGGCAATTTGTCTTCCTAAGGTACCGGTGGCACCAACGATTAATAGGCTCATGGGGATCACAGTAACGACAGTCGCTCCTCCTGATACAACTCCCAGCGCAATCAGGAGCGAGACAAGACGACAGACTGGGCAGACTCTAACTTGTCAGAAATGTTAACATATATTAACGACACCACCGCAAGATTCTCATATTTGCCGCATCGCCCAGGGTCTCGCCTGGAGAATTTGACCTCAGTTGACAGTTTCGGATCCGTCGATTGGGGAGTTTCTGGCTGGGGAGAGGGTCTTCTTTGCGCTAGACTGGAAGTAATTATGGATGAACTTCAGCATACTCAGGCCAATACTCAGGACACTCAGTCACCCCATTGTTCGGTTCGCCATCCGGTGGACTTGACGGAGGTGCGATCGCGGCGATCGCGCCTGCTTGGTGTGGACAAAGCACAGCAGATGGCAGCTTTCTTTAGCTGTCTAGGCGATCCCAACCGTCTGCGGATTCTCTCGGTCTTGTCTCAGGGAGATCAATGCGTCTGTGACCTCGCGGCCGTGGTCAATATGAGCGAGTCGGCGGTGTCTCATCAATTGCGAACCCTTCGCGCCCATCGCATTGTGGGCTATCGTCGACAGGGACGTAATGTTTTTTACTATCTGCAAGATGATCATGTGGCAACTCTTTATCACGAGGTGGCTGAACATCTTGATGAGCCGGATCACGGGTAATCACGGGTAAGGAAAGGGTGTTCCTCCCCTACCCATGTTTGAGACGCTTTAAGCTTCTTCTCCGCCTTCAATTTTGAGAAGCAAGAAGCCTAAGCTCAGACCCACTAAAATTAAGGTGGAGGACAGAATGGCTGCGTTGAAAATTTCTCCGCTCATAGTTGTGATGTCAATGTAGTTTTAGTTTGATAATGTTGGAGTGAACGAGGTTCGGGACTCGTAGCTCACTCGGATTCTACCACTTTGGCCGCGTTTCTGGTTTTGGGAAGGAAGACCTGGGGCTAAAATTTTCCTCAATTGAGCCATCTTCAGGGTGTGTGATGCCCATTGCCTGTTCCGGTGTTCCGGTGTTCCCTGTTGCTTGGGGCCACAAGGGTACGCCTTTGCGTCTTTTCTTTTGCCTTCTTTTCTTTTGCCTTCTTCGCCATGTCATTACCTCGTCTTGCCCTCACCCTCGGAGATCCGGCTGGAATTGGCCCAGAAATTGTCCTTAAGGCCTTGTCGGATGAGCATCTCCCGGTTTTAGATATTACAGTCATTGGTAGCCGGCGAGTGTTGCAGGACACCTATCAGCGGCTGAGGAAAACCTGCGAGGTGACCGGGTGGAGCGATCGCTGTCAACCTCTTCGCGATCCTGAAGATCTCAAGTTAATTGATATTGATAGTGAGCCCGTTCATCCTGGCCGGGGAACGGCGGCCACGGGTGATGCGAGTTTCGCCTATCTACAAGACGCCATCACTCGAACTCGGGCCGGGGAGTTTGACGGGATTGTCACCTCACCCATCGCCAAGTCTCTTTGGCATCAAGCGGGCCATCTCTATCCAGGACAGACTGAATGTTTGGCTCAAGGGGCTGGCTGCGATCGCGTAGGTATGATGTTCGTGGGGCGATCGCCTCATACGGGTTGGACGTTGCGATCGCTTCTGGCCACCACCCACATTCCCCTAGAGGCGGTTCCTCAAGCCCTCACTCCGGAGTTGTTGACGAGTAAACTCGATTTACTGGTGGAGTCTCTGCAACGAGATTTTGGCATCGCGGCCCCCGATATCGCCATTTCTGGACTCAATCCCCACAGCGGCGAGGCGGGAGAACTCGGACGCGACGAAATCGATCGCCTTTCTCCTTGGTTGGAAGCCGAACGGCAAAAACGCCCTGGGGTGAAGCTGCGGGGACTAACTCCCCCAGATACCCTCTGGGTGAATCCAGGACGAGCTTGGTTTGAAACCCCTGATGTGCCAGTGTCCGACGCCTATCTGGCGTTGTATCACGATCAAGGGTTGATCCCGGTTAAACTCATGGCCTTTGATTTGGCGGTGAATACCACGATTGGTTTGCCCTTTGTTCGCACTTCTCCCGATCATGGTACCGCTTTTGATATTGCCGGCCGGGGATTGGCTCGTACCACTAGCACTCTGGCGGCGATCGCCTTAGCCGGTGAACTCGCTCAACGACGACGGCGTTTGGCGATCGTGAACTAGCTTGAACTCGCCCTGGTGAACGAATCTAGGAGGCCTGAGTCGCCTCTGGGGCGATCGAGATCTCGGTGAGAATTTTAAGCCAACTACAAAGATTCACAACAATTTAAGGGTTCAGCGGTAATCCGCCAAAACTTGATCGTTATACTGAAAATATGAGTGGATATCGATGGTTTTGGCTGTTGTTAACCGGCTTGCTCACCAGTTTCACCACCCAAAACTTGCTTTTGCGAAAAGACTTTTATCACATGATAAAACTTTTGTCAAGCTATCACTCCTAACATTCCCAAACTTAATAGTTAATAACAATTTTGTAACCCTTAATAACCGTTAATTATTAACTATTAACTGCCCACTGCTACAAGGTTCGCCATGCTTTACGACGTATTGATTATTGGCGGCGGTGTAATTGGCTGTACCATTGCCCGTGAACTGAGTCGCTATGCCATTACCACGGCCCTGATTGAAAAAGAAGGAGAAGTCGGGTTTGGAACCAGCAAAGCCAATAGCGGCATCATCCACGGCGGCCATCACGGTCTCCCAGAAACCCTCAAAGGACAACTCGAATGGGAAGGAAACCAACAATGGGATACCCTCTGCGACGAATTGGGGTTTGGCTTTAAGCGCATTGGCGAACTCACCGTCGCCATGAACGAAGACCAACTCCCCACCCTCGACAAACTGCAAGATTATGGCAAGCGCAAAGGGGTTCCTGGCTTAGAACTGTGGGACAAAGCCCGCATTCAAGCCGAAGAACCTCAAATTAGCACCGAGGCGATCGCCGCCCTCTACGCCCCCACCACCGGCGTGATTAACCCCTACGAAGCCTGTTTCGGCCTGGCCGAAAGTGCCGCCCGCAATGGCGTTGATATCAAATGCGATCGCCGCGTCACCGCCATCGAACAAGAGGGAGACCACTGGCGCGTCATCACCCCCCACGAAACCCTACAGGGGCGCTTCATCCTCAACGCCGCCGGACTCTACGCCGACAAAATGGCGGACCTAGCCGGAGTGGCGACCTTCTCGATTCGCCCCCGCAAAGGCGAAGAATACCTCCTCGATAAACGCCTCAACGGCTTTGTCAAGCGCGTCATTTTCCCCTGTCCCACCCCCGTCTCCAAAGGAATCCTCGTCATTCCCACCTATGACGGAACCCTCATGGTGGGTCCCACCGCTGAATATGTAGACAGCAAAGAAGACCTCACCACCACCGCTGAGGGGGGTCAACAGGTCTTCAACACCGTGACCCAGGTCGTTCCGGGAATTAGCCCTCGCGACTGCATCGCCGAATTTGCCGGACTGCGGGCCGTCACCGGCAGCGAAGACTTCATCATCGGCCCCACCGCCAAACCGGGATTCATCAACGTCGCCGGAATCCAGTCCCCCGGCTTAACCGCCGCCCCGGCGATCGCCACCCTCCTCGTCGAGATCCTACAGGATGAAGGCTTATCTCTGACCCCCAAAGACGACTTCATCCCCACCATTCCCAAACCCATCCATTTCGCGAGTCTCTCGACTGAAGAACAAATCGAACTAGCTGAAAAAGACCCCAGTTATGGACGAATCGTCTGTCGCTGTGAATTCATCAGCGAAGGCGAGATCCGAGATGCCATTCGTCGCGGGGCCAGCACCCTCGATGGCATCAAATTTCGCACCCGCGCCGGGATGGGACGCTGTCAGGGAGGCTTCTGTACCGGACGCTGTATGCAGCTACTGAGCGAAGAACTCGACCTTCCCCTAACCGCCATTACCAAACGCGGCGGAGACTCCTGGGTGGCCCGTCCCCGACAAGAAGAGGTGTCCACATCATGCTAATTACCAATCCCAAACATCTAAAACCTGACTATGACGTGGTGGTCGTCGGCGGTGGCCCGGCGGGAATGGGGGCGGCGATCGGGGCCAAAGAAAGCGGCGCCGAACGAGTCCTAGTGGTCGATCGCGAAAAAGAAGCCGGAGGGGTCCTACTGCAATGTATCCACCCGGGTTTTGGCCTCCATCACTTTAAAGAAGAACTCACCGGCCCCGAATACGCTCAACGCTATCTCGAACAGGTTTTAGATCAAGATATTGACCTGGCCACCGATAGCTATGTCTTGGATTTAGACCGAGACAACCGCGTTAAACTCATGTCCGGCCAGGCTGGGGTGAATGTTCTCTCCAGCAAGGCGGTCGTGTTAGCCATGGGGGCGCGAGAACGCACCCGAGGCGCCATTCGCACCCCCGGAACCCGAGTCTCAGGGGTTCTCACCGCCGGCTTAGCCCAACGCTTTGTCAATATGATGGGCCTGTTGCCGGGAAATCGAGCCGTCATTTTAGGATCAGGGGATATTGGCTTGATTATGGCTCGACGGCTAACCCTAGAAGGGGTTGAAGTGGTCGGTGTCTATGAGATTATGCCCCACGCTAACGGCTTGAACCGCAATATTGTTCAATGTTTGCATGACTTCGATATTCCCCTGCATTTGTCCACCACTGTGGTCGATATTCATGGGGGCGATCGCCTCGAAGCCGTGACCGTCGCCCCAGTTGAGGGCTTTACCCCCGATATGAGCCGCAGTCAGCGGATTCCCTGTGATACCCTGTTGCTTTCGATTGGCCTGATTCCTGACAACGAATTAGCCCGTCAGTTGAATCTACGCTTCGACCCCGTGACTAGCGGTCCCCTAGTGGCCAGTACCATGGAAACCAGCAAAGATGGGGTGTTCGCCTGTGGGAATACGGTTCATATTCACGATTTAGTGGATTTTGTCAGTCAGGAGTCAGAACTCGCCGGACGCAACGCCGGACTCTACGCCCGAGGCCAACAGCCGCCCCCGGATAATATCCGTCTGACACCAGGGGAGAATGTGGGTTACTGTGTGCCGCAAACCATTTCGAGCGATCGCGACCACACGGTATATATGCGCGTCCGTAAGCCGATGGAAAACTGTGTCTTGCGTCTCGGAGATATCTACGAAAAGAAAATCCGCTACGTTCTCCCGGCTGAAATGGTCAACATCAAAGTGCGGCCGAAGTTCTTACAACAGTTTCATGGGGATAGCCTACGAGTTGATATTGTCCCAGACAACTAACCCGTCCAACTCGTCACCCGCACTCAACCCCGAATCGAGAGGAACAATCATGACCACTGCTACACAAACACAACCGCCAGAAACCACCCATTATCTCTGCATCGGCTGTCCGATGGGCTGTCGCTTAGAGGTTGATGAGATTGATGGGGAAGTCGTAGAAGTCCGAGGCAATAGCTGCCGTCGCGGCGATGCTTATGCCCGTCAAGAACATGTTGCCCCCAAACGGATGGTAACGACCACAGTACGGGTTGAGAATGGACTCTGGGCCAGGCTGCCGGTGAAAACCCAGGATGCGATTCCCAAGGCGTTAATGGGCGATCTCTGTCAGGCCCTCCATGAATTGACGCTTCAGGCCCCGATTTCGATGGGGGATGTGGTGTTAGCCAATGCCCTCGATACGGGGGTTGATGTCCTCGCCTCTCGGGATATGCCCGTCAGTCGCGAGTGAGTCGTCATTGAATCTGCAACAATGCCATGAAAATGCAAGTGAACGGATTAAACCACAATGATCAACCAATGATAAAAAAGCTGCTTGCGACCCTAATTCTCTGTGTTGTCTTCGGTTTGGCTGTTCCCCAGATGGCCCTGGCCAGCCAGTCCGCCGACTCGGTTGAAGTCTCGGTTGATATCTCCGAGGCGATCGATGAATTTTTGACCACTATCCCCGCTGACTACTACAAAGCCGGAGATACCCAAGCCCTTAAACAGATCATCAGCCGCGATAATCCCCTAATTGTGGATGTTCGCGAACCCTCGGAATATGCAGCGGGCCATATTCCCCACGCCATCAACATTCCCCTACGCCGTCTTAGTCAGAACCTGGATCAGATTCCCAAAAATCGTCCAGTGATTCTCTATTGCAGCAGCGGCTATCGCACGGCCATGGGTTTAACCAGTTTGCAACTCCTCGGCTATGACAATGTCAAATCCTTTCCCCCCAGCTTAGCTGGATGGAAAGCCGCCGGAGAAACCGTCGAACGTTGACTTCTTTCTAGGCAAGAGGTAAGAGGGGGCTGGGTTCCGGTGTTCCCTTCTTGTGCCTCTAATCACTACTGACCGGTTCCGAGGCACTCATCAACACCTCACCATTCAGCATCCGCGCTGCTGCATCCAACAGCACTTCTTCCAAATAGGGTTTGGTGAAATAGCCTCGCGCCCCGAGATCGGCGGCCTTGCGTTTCATTTTCTCCGCCGTTCGTGACGTCAACATGGCGATTGGTAGATCCGAGAGATACTCGTCATGGTACATCCTCTCTAACAGTTCCATGCCGTTCATGCGAGGCATTTCCATGTCGCAGAAGACCAGTTCACAGGGTAAGCCCGATCGCAGTTTCTCCCAGGCTTCCTGGCCATCCCGCGCCTGTTCGACGCGATACCCCGACTTCTTGAAGGTCATCGATAACAACTCGCGTACGGTGATCGAGTCGTCTACAATCAACACCAAGGGTTCGGCTTTCTCTGCCTCGACGGCGCCAGTGTCCTGGGCGGCTAACTCTTCGGCGTTCCAGAGGAGACTACTCGAATCATGGCGAACTCGACCCATCGATAGGTCAATTAACTCTAAGACATCGGCGATGGGAACGATCCGTCCATCCCCCATTACCGTCGCCCCGGTAATCCCGGTGGGTTTGGGGATGGGGCCTTCGAGTTGTTTGATGACGATCTCTTGTTCGCCGACAATTTGATCGACGGAAATGGCCAGGTAACTACCGGCCGATCGCAGAATAACGACGGAAATGGTGTCATCTTCCATATTGGCCCCGTACATCTGCGATCGCCGCGAGGTGCGGTTATAGGTGAATAACTCCCGCAGTGGCTGATAGGGAACTTGGCGATCGCGCCATTGGACGAAGGCCCGACCATCGGACTCACTGACAATGCGATCGACAGGCAGGTTATCTAAGACTTCGCCCACCCCATCCATCGGGAAGGCAATGGGGGCGCGATCGCTAATACAACACAGGGCCTTAGAAATACTCAGGGTTAACGGCAGACGAATGGTAAACGTTGTCCCTTTACCTAGGGTTGAATCCGTGCTGACAACCCCGCGAATTTCGTTGAGTTTCGTATTAACCACATCCATGCCCACACCCCGTCCAGCCAGGTCATCGGCTTTATCACGGGTACTAAATCCAGGCAACAGCAACAGATCGTAAATATCTAATCTGCTCATGGACTGAGCCTGAGCGGCAGTAATTAGTCCTTTTTGAATTGCCTTATTCTTGACTTTTTCGGTGTCAATCCCTGCCCCATCGTCGGCAATTGAAATAATCGTTTGGTTCCCTTGATGGAAGGTGCTAATGGTAATTTTACCCGTCGGGGGTTTGCCCTTGGCTTGTCGTTCTTCGGGAGTTTCGATGCCGTGGGCTATAGCATTGTTTACCAAATGTGTCAAGGGGTCGGTCAAATGTTCTAGAATCATTCGGTCAATCAGGGTTTCCCGGCCCTCAACCTGTAAATCTACCTGCTTACCGAACTTAAGGGCATTATCGCGGACCCCTCGGGGCAGGCGATCGGCGGCATTGGAAAAGGGAACCATGCGCGATCGCGTCAGGCCTTCTTGCAATTGCGTCGTAATCTGCCGCAATTGCCGAGTCACTTGGTCATTTTCATCTACCAAGAACTCAATATCTGACGCCGATTCCCGCACCCGAACAATCAACTCAATAATATCTTGAGCCTGTTCGTGGAACGCCGTAAAGCGGTCCATTTCCAGGGCATCATATTCCCCATCCTCATGCTGACTCTGGGATTGAACCTGTCCTTGGGTCACTAAACCCGGATCACTCGAATTTCGCGCCCGTGATTCCGCCGCACTCAAGGACTTGCGGTGCTGACGACTCGCTAACAACGCCATCTCCAGCAAGGTGCGTTCATACAGATCCTGCATTCGTTGCCCCACTTCCGTGAGTTGACTAACTTGGTGCAACAAATTATCCAAGAACTGCCGTAACCGCTCCTGATCCTGTTCCAAGCTATTGCGGTTCACTACCAGTTCCCCGACCAGATTACTGAGATTATCCAGTTGTTTAATCGGAACCCGCATGGTTTGTTCAAAAGCCGGGCGTGTCGCCCGTTTGGCCCGCGTTCCACCGCCACTGGGACGGCCGGTTGTCGGACCGGTTGTGGGGGGACTGCTGGCCGTTTGTGGAGGTTTGGTCGTCGTTGTCGAACTACTGCTACCATCGAGATCCAGCAGATCTTCGAGATCCTTAAACTCATCGCCGGCCCCGTCTGCGTCTGTTGCTGTCTCCTGAGACTGGCCACGATCTAAATAGGCCGCTAATTGGTCTAACCCATCCTCAGCCAAAAATTGCGGCTCAATCCCCAGCAGCACTTGCAACTCCGGAAAATCACGCTTGATCTCTAGCTGGGTTTGTGCGGTTGTCGCTGGGGCATCTCCTTGTGGTTCCCCGGCGGCGGCGTCGGTTGACGGCTGTGCTAACTCCTCCGCCGACTCCTCGGCTAAATCCTCGTCTGCAAAAAAGTCGTCAAAGTCAACGTCGCTCTCCTCGGGGGCTTCTTCCTCGATCGCCGCGCCGGAGCGAGTTGAGGCGGCGGTTTCCTCATCCCCCATATCCTCATAGTTTTCACCGAGTAAGTCATCTAAGGAAAGTTCCTCAAAGGGTTCTTCCTCGGGGTTAACTCCCTCTAAGTCATCGAACGCGACATCGTCGAGATTCAAGTTTTCGTCAGGGGTGGGCGCTTCAGCACTGGCGTCATCGTCGAGGTCAAATTGCAAATCAAACTCTGAATCAAACTCGGTCTGGGACGCGTCTGGCATCTCTTCGGCGTCTAAATTAAAGGCATCGAGGTCAAAGTCTAGGTCATCGTCGGAGGCGTCTGTGTCTAAGCCCTCTGATGAGCCTTGTGAGTCCTCTTCGGCGTCTAAATTAAAGGCATCGAGGTCGAAGTCTAAGTTAAAATCCTCGTCATCGGAGGCTGGAGTTGGTTCAGGAGCTGTGTCGGTCTCTAAATCAAACTCCAACTCTCCTAAATCTGACTCATCTGGCAACGGCTGTGAGGACGACTCAGGGGAGTTTTCCGGGGGGGACTCGGCCAATTCCTCGCCAAAATCGAGATCGTCAAAGTTGAGATCCTCGTCGTCGGAACTCGCGGCGATCGCCTCGGAGGAGGTCTCTTGTTCGGACTCAAGGTCAAAATCGAGGTCAAAGTCAAAGTCTTCCCCGTCTGCGACGGCTTCGGACGGAGTCTCCTCAGCGGCATCTTGGGCAAAGATATCGTCAAATTTCAGGTCAGATTCGGCTCCTGATGAACTCCAATTCTCACCATTTCCTGGGCCAAATAAGGCTTCGAGTTCGGCGGTACTATCATCTCCTAGGCTGAGGGTTGGATCGAGGCGTTGACTGGCGTCATCATCTCCCTCAAACTCTAGTAAATCCAAAATATCTGACCCCGCCTCGGAGTCCTGTGCTGAGTCCTGGGCGTTGCTGTCTTCCTCGGGGGTGTCATCCCCACCGACATCGAGGAGATCCTGAAGTTCGTCATCTCCACCACTGGCCTCGCTGTCCGCCTCATTGCTCTCATCGTCGAAGAAGTTGAGCAATTCTTCGGGGTTCGCGTCATCGCTGAGATCACGGGAATCTGGGTTTAAGTTCTCGTCTAACTCCTCGTCTAACTGCTCGTCTAAGTCATCGTCAAAGAGATCATCATCGAGGAACGCATCTTCGTCGCGGCGGCTGTCTGCGTCTGAGGCGTTGTCATCATCGAAGAGATCTGAGAAGTCGCTATCATCTTGACTTAGGGGGTTAGGATTGGGGGG
>LSZA01000051.1 GCA_001637315.1 Phormidium willei BDU 130791
CGCCCCCCTCACCACCTTCACCCCCCTATTTCTTCTCCTCACCTCCCCCATCCTTGTCGGTGAATTTCCCAACACCTGGGGATTACTGGGTATTCTCCTCATCGTCAGTGGTGCCTATCTCCTCAACTTCGCTCAACATAAACAAGGCTATCTCCAACCCCTACGCGCCCTCATCAATGAACGAGGCGCTCGCTTCATGTTACTCGTAGCCTTCCTCTGGAGTCTCACCTCTAACTTCGACAAAATTGGTGTACAAAACTCCTCACCCCTATTCTGGGTCACCATCGTCTATGCCGCCAATGCCCTCTGGCTATTTCCCCTAATGCTGCTCAAATGCCAAGGTTGGAGAGAGCAAATTCAAGCCAAACCCCTACCCCTGTTAGCCATTGGCGGCTTTAATGCGATCGCCGTCGCCTGTCAGATGACGGCCCTCTCCCTCACCCTCGTGGCCTACGTCATCGCCATTAAACGTACCAGCGCCTTATTTAATGTCCTCTGGGGACGATTTATCTTCCAAGAAACGGGCCTCAAACAACGACTTCTTGGAACGGCAATCATGGTTCTCGGTGTCACCATGATTGCCGTATCTTAATCCCCCTTTGCTAGAATCAAATCATCGTTTTTAGTCATGGGTTCCCATCATGGTTGACGCCTCTCGCCGCTGGCAAACTCCCTTACCGACCATGTATGACCTCCCCAGCGAATTCCCGGAGGAACTTGGTTTGCCAGATCAGTTTCATGAATTGCAACCGACGCTCTTGAGCATTACCTGTAAACCGTTAAACTACTCGCCAGAGGACTGTTTGACCGCTCAAGACCTCAATGTCTACTATGACCCTCACCATACCCTCTGGCATAAACGGCCCGATTGGTTCTTAGTTCTCGGGGCAACTCACGTTGACCAACAAGACCAGTTACGCTGGAGTTATGTCATCTGGCAAGAGGGAATCTCTCCCTTCCTGGTAGTGGAACTGCTCTCGCCGGGGACTGAGGCGGAAGATTTAGGACGCAGCAGTATGCGCCTGGCCGATAAACCCCCCAGTAAATGGCAAGTCTATGAGCAAATTCTGCAAGTTCCCTTCTATGCGGTGTTCGATCGCATCCAAAATGAGTTTCGGCTATTTGTTCTCACCGGCGGCCGCTATCAAGAACAAGACTTGCCCGAACGCCGTTTCTGGTTCGAGGAACTGGGGTTAGGGTTAGGAGTCTGGAATGGTCCCTATCGTGGGGTGAACGGACGCTGGCTGCGTTGGTATGATGCGGATTGGACTTGTATCCCCACTCCCGCTGAAGAGGCGGAACGGGAACGGCAACGAGCCGAAGCCGCAGAAGCTGCCCTCAATCAAGCCCAGAGCGAGGCTCAGCAAGCCCAGGAACAAGCCATTCGCAACTTTTTAGCGATGGGTCTCGATGTCGCCCAAATTGCAGCCGCCTTGGGCGTTTCTGAGGCGCTGGTGCAAGGGGTTCGCGATGGGTTAGGGGACTAGCCCCATTTGGCTCCCTCAAGCCTCCCATCGCGGTTTGGGGGAGGGATTAGGCGGGATAAATCCGTAGGCGACGATTGGGTTCATCACCGAAACTATCGGATTTGAGGCGATAGTGTTCCACCAGTTCATGCTGGATTTTGCGAACTTTGGGCGATCGCGGTAACAACTCCACCGGTTGCCCTTTCGGAAGCACAATCTGTTCGACGGCCAGACGGGCTTCTTCTAAGGCCTCAATCTCATCATCACTGGCATTGTGACTAAACAGCCGTAAATCCGCCACATCGGGAACTCCGGGATCCTCCATTTGCAACAACCGTCGCAAGGCTCGGGTGATCTGAGGGATGGTACTGGATTTAATCAGATGGATGGGAATTTGTCGGGCTTTGGCGACATGGCGCAGTTTCGAGTGATTGCGGAAGTGCGATCGCAACGCCAAAACGGCATTGGCTTCATCCAAATCCTTGGTAATCACCACCGGTAACTCCAACACCCCAATCACTTCTTCCAACTGACCCCGACTAATGGCATAAGGATAGAGATAAAATCGCTCCTCCTCATCAATCATCTCATTGCCAAAGCGGTCAAACTCAGGACTATTCGAGAGAGACGCATCGAGTAACTGCTCAAAATGTTTCTGAGGGGAACTCGTCGCCACTCCGTTGGTGCGCGGTAGGGGTTTCATCTGCCCCGAGGCTCGCCAGCCCCGCACTCCGGCATTTTTGGGCGGTTTTGGGGCAATGGGGGCATCGGGTAACTCATGAGAGATCAGCACCTTGCCACTCTCATTCATGGTCCGTACTTGAGGGTTCGGTTGTCGTCCCCGCAAGAGGATATCCACGGTATCCGAGACACTTTCATGCACCACCCAGCGATACCGTTCTAACATCTCCACGGCAATCTCGAAGGTGGGCGGGGCTTTGCGTTCGAGGACGGTTTTCTGAGTTCCCCGCCGTCGGGCTTCGTCGTCTCCGAGGGTGACGGAACCAATCCCACCAATTAAGTCCGCTAGGGTGGGGTTTTTAATCAGGTTCTCGATGCGGTTTCCGTGGGCAGTTCCCACCAGTTGCACCCCCCGTTCAGCAATGGTACGGGCGGCCAGGGCTTCGAGTTCGGTGCCGATTTCGTCAATTACCACCACTTCGGGCATATGGTTCTCGACGGCTTCAATCATCACCTGATGTTGCAGTTCCGGGCGGGCTACCTGCATTCGTCGCGCCCGGCCGATGGCGGGGTGGGGGATATCGCCATCGCCAGCAATTTCGTTGGAGGTGTCGATAATAACAACCCGCTTTTGTAAGTCGTCGGCGAGAACTCGGGCAATTTCTCGCAGGGCGGTGGTTTTACCCACGCCGGGCCGACCTAACATGAGGATAGATTGACCCCGTTCGACTAAATCGCGAATCAGGCCAATGGTGCCGAAGACGGCGCGCCCGACTCGACAGGTGAGGCCGATGATGTCGCCGCTGCGGTTACGGATGGCGCTGATGCGGTGCAGGGTTTGTTCGATTCCGGCCCGGTTGTCGCCACCGAAATGGCCCACGCGATCGACGCAATCTTGTAAGTCTTGTTGGGTGATGGGATTGTCGCTGAGATATTCGGCTTGGCCGGGGAAACGGGCTTCGGGACGTCGCCCTAAGTCCATGACAATTTCGATGAGAACGTCTCGCTGGGGATGGTGTTCGATGTGGGTTTGGATGGGTTCGGGGAGAATGCTGAGGAGTCGAGTGAGATCGTCGGTGCTGCGCTGCATATCGCGTTCTGATTCTGAAGGGGCGGCTTCAGGAGACGGAGATCGCCTATAAGGGACAGAAGATGGCTGGTTAGGATGGGGAGTCACCATGAAGGCTGGAAATAGCAACAGGGGCTGTCAACCCGGACAGTGGAGGTTGTGGGGCCCGATTCTGAGGCCCTTGGATTAGGACTTGAGGACGGCTGGGGGCTGATGGTGCAAGGCCACGAGCGATCGCGCTCGCTCGACGGCGGCCCAGAGAAGTTGAGGATGCTGGTCTAGGGACATGGCAGAACCCCGCTCGATGCTGTTGAATGAGGTCAAAATAGGGGACAAAATAGCCCGGGCATAACTGCCGTAGGCAATCCCTGCTATATATTTAGCGGGTTTTGGCCGGGTTAAAGGGCTGTTAGACGAAGATTGTTCGCAATTTAATCGGTTGTTAAACAAACCTAGGGATTGCAGTTTGGGGACCGTGTGCTGGTTGGTTCCTCCGGCGAGTTGGACATATCCGGGAAGGTTGGCCTTGAGAACCTGTTGTCCAAATTGGATGGTGGCTTTGCTGGTTCCTTTGCCGATGTCACCGCTCATCGATCGCCCGTCCGTTTGCCAGATGGGTTCGGGAAAGGCATCACCGATTATCTCGTAGAGCGATCGCAGATAGTCGAGGCTATCGCGACTGTGCAAACAACTAATGGCCAGTTGTTTGAGCTGGGTTCGCCAAGGGGCGATCGCCCGCCACAGGGCCTCGAAATCTTGGCGATGACCGGGTTGGGTATGGATTTCAATGGCGTCAACGGCCATAGACAGAACAAAGGGGGCTAAGGTTTCGGGACTGGTGCGATAGGCCTTGGCAGAAATCAGTCCTTGGGGACAGATGGGTAAACAACGGCCACAGCCATAACAGCGGTCTCGAATCACCCCTTGATGGTTGTCGGTGAAGGCGATCGCCGCTGCTGGACAGACGGCTTCACAGGGACGGGGACAGTCCGCTGGACAGTGATTGGGGTTAAAGTGCGCTTTGCGAAAATGAGGATCATCGGCGTCGTTTAGGCTGACCATGAGCCAAGGGTTAGGATTGGGCGATAGCCCCCGCGATCGCGCTGACTCCACATAGGCTTGAGCTGCTGTAATGCCCCCACGAGCTGCCTCAACGACCGCTGCATCGGCTGCAACATCAATACAATCAACTCCGGCCAAGGTATACGCCAAACTCAGGTTATGCACGGCGGGCAGGTCTTGGAAACTGGCACCGCAGATTAACTTAAACCAGGTGCCTTGTTTTAAGGAATGTAACGGGTGTCTCAGGTTAGTCACACCTATATGCTAATGGGTTCGCGAAAAAATGGGGAGGGCTACCTCAGATTGGTGTCCCTTGATCGCTCTCAAGAGCTTTAAGGTCAGGCTCTGAGCTCGGACATTTCGCTGTTTGTGGTATGATAGAGCTAATACTACAAAACGACAACCTAATTCTCATTTGGGGGAAAAGGGAACAGGCAACAGGCCGTTCCCGAAATGCGGTTGTCACTTCTGAAATTTCCCCCTATAATAAGAGATCCAGAAAGGAAACGAGAGCATTCACGTCACTCACGAGGGGCCTTCATGGTTTCGACGTGTTGGGGAAACCCGAAGCGTGATGCAGGCCGAGAGTGAGTCTCCTCTCGTAAATCAAAGGCTCAAAACAAAAAGTAAATGCGAACAACATCGTTCCTTTCGCTCGCAAGGCAGCTGCTGTTGCCTAGAAAAAACCTCCAATAGGTTCGAGCACTTATAGTCCGACTCCGTTAAGGGCTATAGGTAAACCCCAACGGATGCACTCATTCACTGTCTCTGGTCAGTGAACTGAGTTAAGACAATACCAGAGCATCCCGCCGTCCGGGATAAGGGACGGTCCCCGCCCCAAGGGTTAACGGGGCTAAGCCTGTGAATGATCGTGAGGTCAATACCCAAGGCGGACACGGGTTCGATTCCCGTAGGCTCCACTTTAAAACGCAAGCGACCTGTTACAGCATCTGTAGCAGGTCGTTTGCTTTAGGCCTTAGACTAGAGGCGATTCCTCGTGTAGTTGTCGATTATGACCTCCAAGACTCCCAGCCTACAACGGCGTGTTCCTCGTCTTCTCTCCTCCCTGATGGTTGGGGCGATCGCCTCGGGCCTCACCTCAACCTTAGTCGCCCTACCGAGTTGGGCCAACAGTCCAGACAGCGCCCCGAGTGAACTGGAAAATCTCCTAGACAGCATTGATAGTACCTCAACCGAGGGAGATATCGAGGGCTTAATGGACTTCTACAGTAATGACTTTGATCATGCTGATGGCCTCAACCGCGACGATTTCCGCGCCTCCCTCGAACAACTCTGGCAGCGGTTCCCCAATCTAAGTTACACCACCGAGATTCTCTCCTGGGAGGAGACGGCGAACGGCTACCAAGTTGAAACCGAAACCACCATTCTCGGTTTAGAGGCCAGGGATTTGCCCAATACTGAACTTCACGGAACCGTGCGATCGCGCCAAACTTATGAAAACGGGCAAATTGTCTCCCAGGAGATTCTCGAAGAAGAAATCCGCATCCTCTCAGGCGACAATCCCCCCAATGTCCGCGTAAACCTTCCTCTCGAAGCCTCACTCGATCGCCGCTATCACTTTGATTTAATCGTAGAAGAACCCCTCGGAGACGATTTAATCCTAGGTGCGGCGATGCAAGAATTGATTTCTCGTAATACCCATCTTAATCCCAATGCCTTGGAACTTGAACCCCTCAATGCTGGCGGGTTATTTAAGGTGGGTCAAGCTGAAGATGGTGCTGGAGACTATTGGGTATCCGGGGCAATTGTCCGCCAGGGAGGTATTACGATTGTTAGCCGGCGAATGCGGGTGAATTAGGGGGAGAAGGGAACAGGGAACAGGGAACAGGGAACAGGGAACAGGGAACAGGGAACAGGTAGGGGGTGTTTCGGCTTGCCATCCTGGTCAGCTTTGAACGTTCAAACTTGCTGGAATGCACCTCTCGCTGGCGGAACCTGACCCCTGTTAATTATTGATTTAATTATCGATGGTCTGGCGTTGTTCGATGAGTTTTTCGGTCATTTTGGCCAGGCGATCGAGGTGTTGCTTGAGATCTTGGGCTTTGAGGCGGAACTTGCGTTTGCGCCCAAGGGCGGCCCGGGCTAGATCCTCGCGATCGCGCCTCAGGGCCGTGTGAGCCACCTGATCCCAAGACTCCATCTCACGGACAGCCTGATTGTACCGAGGTTGTAGGTCATCCCAAGCCACCTTGATCTCGCCTAAGGCCTGATCTAGCATCCCAGCGGCATCCTGTTGATGGCCCTCTTGGAATGACTGGTTGATTTTACCGGATAACTGATCTGGGTTAAGGGTGGCTAACAAGGGGGCAAACTTGCGAATTTGCTTGCTGTCACTGATTCCGGTCTTGCACCAGGTGGCAAAATGTTCACAGTTGTTAAACAGCAGATTATACTCGCGCTCTCCTAGACGACTCTCGGCGCGTTGTAGGGTGGTTTCAGCAATATAATGGGCGGGATACTGGCGAGTGTAGACCCGTTTTCCCCAAGTAAACGCCTCCATCGACGTGCGTTTGACTGTGGCCTCGTCTTCTCGCTTGGAATAGTGAATCACTGTTCCATCGCCGCAATCAATCCCGTGGTGTTCATACAAACCCTCCAGATTGAAGAAAGGACGAATCACATAAATCTGGTCGCCACGTGCCATAACGAAAATCTAGGGTGAGGGGTGAAGTGGAGCGATCGAGCAAAATGGAGAATACCCAGGCTAATCTGTGCCATACCTTTCTCTCCTCTGCCTTGACAACTCTGCCTTGAGATAGGGCCATCCTCGAACATCCCCCATTATGGATCATTTCGCAATTGCTGAAAGAAGTGGAATAATGGCGATCGGGTCAAGTTTCAGGAACCGTCATGACGTCACGTACCTCGTCTCCCCTCTCGCTCACCCTTCTGGGGGTGATTCTCCTCACTGTTCTCTGGACGGTGTATTGGTTTGGCTTCCAGAGTTCTCTGACGCTGCTGCGAGGTGCGCCGATGAGTGAACCGGCAGCGGCGTTGTTTCTGCCGAAAGATGCGCCTCTGGTGATGTCGCTGTTCACCAATCCCCAGAAATTACAAGATTTACGACAACTGCGCACGCCGTTACGTCAACGAGGTCAGGCCAAGGCTGAGTTTGAGCGGTTAAAAGCGAGTTTGCTGACGGATACCAATTTAGACTATGAGCGGGATATTGAACCCTGGTTGGGCGAGGAAATTACCTTAGCGGTGACAACTCCTGACCTCGATCGCAACCCCAACAATGGCACACAACCAGGATATCTCCTGGCTTTGGCTGTCCGCGATGGGGAACGCAGTCGGGAGTTTTTAGATCTGTTTTGGCAAAATAAAGCCGTTTCGGGGCGAGAGTTGCGCTTTGAGCAATATAAAGGGGTCAACCTCATCTACAGCCGTAAAACGCTGCCACCGACAGGGGATGGCTTGCAACTAAAAGACTTTAACCCCTTTGCCAAAGAAAGTGCCGGAGAATGGTCTAGCGCAGTGGTGGGCGATCGCTTCGTCCTCTTCGCCAACGCCCCGCAAGTCCTTCGTAAAGCCATCAATGACGCTCAGGTGGCGGATCTCAACCTGCAAGGATCGCCGACCTATCAGAAGGCGATCGCCCGTTTGGACCAACAACGCATCGGCCTCGTCTTGGCCGATGTCCCACAACTCAGTGGCTGGCTAGGCGGAGATTCCGTCAAACCTGACTCCAAACTCCCCGATACCCTCGCCATTGGTTTAGGTCTTAGCCGTCAGGGACTCTTGGCGGATACGGTCTGGACGAGCAATAACGATGATAGTAGCGTCCCCCCCGATTTAGATCATCCGGTGGCGGCGTTGAACTATATCCCTGATGATAGTGCGGTGGTCTTAGCGGGCTATGATCTCGCCAGTCGGTGGCGTCGCCTCGCCCAAGCGGTATCGGGGGGAGATGTCCTCTCGCGGTTGTTGACTCAACCTCTGGCTGAATTAGAAAGCCGCTGGGGAATTTCCTTAGAAGAGGAGATTTTTAGTTGGGTGACTGGGGATTATGCCCTGGCCCTGTTGCCCAATGTGGACCAGGATGGCTTAGATTGGATTTTCGTGGCTGATGATCCCCCGAACAATCAACCCCAGTCCGAAGCGGCGATTGAACGACTCGATGCGGCGGCGGCGGCCAATGGCTACAGTGTTGGACCGTTTACCCTCAAGGATCAACATCGGATTTTGGCCTGGACTCGTTTGATGACTCGGGAAGGAAAAACTACGGAGGGCAATTTACGATTACGCTTAGAGGCGGATGTTTTGGGGGTCCGGGGACAGTTGAATGACTATCGTCTCTTGGCCAGTTCTATTGAGGCCATTGATTGGGCCTATACTTCTCCCCGTCGCAACTCTCTGTTGGCGAACGGTCAGTTTCGTAAGGAGTTACCGTTACTTCCCAATGAGAATGATGGCTATTTCTATCTCAATTGGCAACAGAGTCAGGGACCTTTGCGGCAGCAATTGCCATTTTTGCGGGTGTTGGAACTGACGGGGAATCCGCTGTTTGATCATGTGCGATCGCTCCTGCTGACCACTGAAGGCAGTGAGGCTGGAGTTCACCGCGCCCAGGTTCTGGTCAAACTCACTCCTTAACCCGTATCTGTCGCCAGTTGCCCCTAATTGCTTATTCTGAATTGTCCATGGACTGCGATCGCCTCTTAAGCCTCCTCAAACACACGCCCCTGACTGAGAATTTATCGGATAGTGAACGGCAGCATCTGCTTGAGGCGGCGAGTTTCTCTGATGCCGAGACGGGACAGTTGATTTTTGTGGAAGGGCGTCCTAGTGATTATTTATGGCTACTCCTGGAGGGAGGGGCGGAACGGCTCCAGGAAGCCGATAGCGGGCAATTACTGCTACTAGGAGCCGTCAAACCCCGAGAAACGATTAATGCCCTAGAATTTATCTTGGAACGCCCTTATAGCAGCAGTTTACGGGCAACGAGTTCCAGTAGTTTGTTGATGATTCATCGCCAACATTGGCAGCGGTTGCTTAGTAGCAGTCGTGTGGGGAGTAAGCTGGCGTTAACTTTGGTGGCCATGGCCCAACAGCACTTTGAGCGAGGTTTGGCGGCTACGGATCGGTTGCTGAGTGAGTATCACAGGGCGATCGCCGAGTTGTCAGATCTCGGCGTATCTAAGGTGGCTTCATCTGGGGAGGAGGGGTCTTTTGAGGGAGACGTGAGTTCTCCCTGGATCGAGATTCAACAGACCTGCGATCGCCTCGATAAGCAACAGCAAATTCTACGTAAACAATTGCCGCTGACGGCGGTACAACCGACGCGATCGCCCTCTCGTTGGTTACCGTTTTTGGCGGGAACGGTGACGGGGATGGTGATCCTGGGTCTGATTGGGGCGATCGCCTACGCCGCGATTGGCTTGGGTTCGGGTCAGCAAAACGGGGAGACCTCATCGCTTGCGATTCGATCTCCCCAGTTGGATGATGGATGGGTCTCACCTGACGGGTCTAGACCTTAATCAGGTTCAATAGCACCGTCAGTTAAGATGATCAGACCCCGAGTTTAGGCGTTTTCGCGTTTACGACCTAAGAGAGAAAAGGCGCCACTGACTCCCAACAAACCGAAGAGAAGGGTCGGTTCGGGGACTTGTTCTTTAATGATATGATTCAGGTTGTCTTCACCGATATCAAGTGCGAAGACGACATCATTAAAGTCTTTATCACTTCCGCCCCAATCAATTACAACATCTTCAAAGGCTAACACGAGATACCCCGATTGCTGATAGGCCATAACCTGTTGATGTCCTCCAGGATTCCGGCTAGCATCGAGATGTAACTGTCTGGGATTGCTGCGACCATAGCCATCGGAGTTGAGGAAAAAGTCGAGAGTGGTACCAGCTTGGACTGTATTGAGGCTGACAAAGTCTCCGGCGGTCAAGGGTAAATCGGTTGGATCTCCTTCAGAGTTCCGATAGCCTTTAAAGGTTGAACAACTGTCGGTGACGCAGACGATATCATCGAACAGAACGGTTTCCGCGAGTTCGGTGGTTCCAGTACTACTAACACCGAGTTGGTTGCGGAACCAAGCGCCTTCACTGAGGAAGTGAACTTTCACTTCATGGTCGTAATTTAAGACCAACTGACTCAAATCTAGTTTGTGATTGGCAACGATGCTGGGAGCCAGATTTTTGCTTTCTGTATGGATATAGTCATCAAATACACCGAGTTCAATCAGATTTTTGAAATCATCATCGGCGTTCTGGATTGAAAACGCTGAGGCAGACCCAGCTAGGGTTAAGGTGGTTGCGATCGCGGTGAATCCGGCAAGAATTGAGGTTTTCATGGTGGTTTCCTCGGTGAAGTGGGTAGGATTACAATAGAGTAGATGACACAGTAACTATATTTATTTCGCTCTTAGTGACCACCATAACTCTGCTTGTTTTGGACTTGTCGTTCCTAGAGAGCATCTTTATGAAAGGTTTACGTTAAGACCGAGTTTTATATGATTTCGGTAAAGCTGTGCCAGTCTTTCGGTTAAATTACTGAGACCACAAATCCGTGTTTGTACTGAGTTTTATGGCAATCTGATGACGGGTGAACCGGAAAAAAGCGATAAGATGGATCCTTCGACCCTTCTTCGTGTCCTCATGAATCCCGCTGAATTTTCCCTCATCCCCACTCCCCCCGCTGGCTTTAAGTCGGGGTTTGTCAGTATTATCGGTCGCCCAAATGTCGGCAAATCGACGTTGATGAATACCTTGGTGGGGCAAAAAGTCGCGATTACCTCTCCGGTGGCCCAAACCACCCGCAACCGCTTACAGGGGATTCTCACCACGGATGAGGCCCAACTGATCTTTATCGATACCCCCGGTATCCATAAACCCCATCATCAACTGGGGACGGTGTTAGTGCAGAACGCGAAGCGAGCGATTTCCTCGGGAGATATGGTGTTGTTTCTGGTCGATGGTTCTGGCGTGGCGGGGGGTGGCGATCGCTATATTGCGGAATTACTGCATGAGGTGCGGGTTCCGGTGTTGATTGGGATTAACAAAGTCGATTGTCAGTCCTATGATCAAGCTGAGGTGATTGATGCCTCCTATCGGGAACTGGCCGGCGATCGCCCCTGGGAACTCGTCAAATTCTCCGCCCTCAAGGGAACCCGAACCCCGGAACTCCTCAAGACCCTAGTCAGTCATCTCGAACCGGGACCTTATTACTATCCCCCGGATCTCGTCACGGATCGCCCGGAACGCTTTATTATGGGCGAGTTGATTCGGGAGCAAATCTTGCTCAAAACCCGCGAAGAAGTGCCTCATTCTGTGGCGATCGCCATCGAGAAAGTCGAGGAAACTCCTAAGTTGACGCGGGTGTTTGCCACCATTAACGTCGAGCGAGATTCCCAAAAAGGGATCTTGATTGGCAAACGAGGGTCAATGCTTAAAGAAATTGGTTCAGCGGCTCGTGAACAGATCCAAAAGCTCGTCAGTGGTCAAATTTATCTGGAACTCTTTGTTAAAGTGCAACCCAAATGGCGACAGTCTCGCACCCGCTTGACCGAATTGGGCTATCACCTTGAAGATTGATCGCCAATGAGCCTCATTTTAAAATTTCTAGTCCCCTGTTTCTAACTGGTTATGACCGTCTCAGTTCCCCTGTCCGACTCTGCGACCTCTAAAGGGTCCCTTAGCTCGATTCTCTCGGCTGCGGTTCAGTTTTGGCTGCGATCGCAAGTCGAAAAAGCCGAAACCCTAACGATTGAGTTTTCCGGGAAAAATCGCCAACTGCTGCGAGGTGAAATCCCCCAGATTCAGGTTAACGCTCAAGGGGTCGTGTATCAAGGATTACACCTCGGACAAGTCAGGCTCGAAGCCGGGGCCGTCCGTTTGAATTTACGGCAAATCCTCCAGGGAAAACCCCTACGTCTGTTGCAACCGGTTCCTGTGCAACTGGCGGTCCAACTTCAGGAAGACAATCTCACCGCTTCTCTGGCTTCGCCTCTACTCCAAGAGGCCATCTTTGAGGTGTTTGCAGGGATTTTGCCGGCTGACGCTGACCTAGCGGGGGCTGAAATTCAACTCCAGGGCGATCGCCTCCATCTGTTCACTTCTCCCCCCCGAGCGTACCATCTCAGCGTTGGCCTCGAGGCGATCGCCGACAACGAGGGAACCCAGATTTACCTGGATACGCCCCAACTGCGACAAAATGGCGAAACGAATCCCCAAACCTTCCCCCGCCGCGAGATTCCCTTAGATGCTACGGTATCCATCGAGGCCTTAACCTGTACCCAGGGCCTTCTCAATCTGTCTGGTTCCTTACAATTAACCGTCGACGGTTAATTGTCAGTTAATTGTCAGTCACATTTGAGGGTGGTTTCCCTGTTCCCTGTTCCCTATTCCCTGTTCCCTGTTCCCTGTTCCCTGTTCCCTTCTTCAAACCATGTTCAACGACTCCACCCTACAATCTCTCGTCTGGCTTGATTACCGTCTCGCGGTTGTGTTTACAGTAATTTTGCCTTTGATTCTCCTCATTTGGGCGTTTGTCCAGAAATTTGAGGCGATTCAACGGTTGTTAACCATCTATTGGCGAGTGGCGAGTTTGCTGGCCATTACGGTTTATTTAGCCATCGCCTCGCTTCCCATTAGTTTCTTGACGGGGGGGCTGGCCCGCATCCTCATCCCCATTGCACTCTGGTTTTGGGCGGATTTGAATGACGAAATCGATGACGCACCCCGTAAACCTCTGAAATGGGTCCTCACCTCCTGGCGTTGGGCGATGACGGTTTACTGTTTCATTGGGGTTCTCTTTCAACTCCCGGCGTTCTCCTGTGCGACACTCTCTCGGGAGGAGGTTCTCTCGACGACGACTTGTCGTGTCTGGTTAGAAGCACCTTGGGGCTATCAAGCGATGTTCCACGCCAATGCGTCACCGGATATTTTGGGATTTCTTGGCATTGTTGGCTTAGTCGCCTATGTTCTGTGTTTGCTTTATTTTACGTTTGTCCGTTTGGGCAAACAAGGACGTTCCGCGATGGGATAATCAACCGGCCATCACCCATAATCATCACGCATAATTGAAAGGTTGACGCCATTGAGACTGGATCATGACTGCGATCGCACGTTTGGAACAATACACGCTCAAATGTCCCGATGAAGTCTTGCGGGTGTTGGCCCAGTGGGACGATGAAACGGACGAAATTCTCGTATTTAAGGGGTTTTCCAGTTCCCTGATGCGGCCAACGGCGGCTGATCCGGATGTGCCGGTATTGCCCGATCACGCTCAAATTCAGCAGATTGACCGTTTAATGAGTCCCTATCTCCCAGATCAGCCTCGCTATATTCAGCATGGCCTCACTTGGGAGACGATACAACCCCTCCTTGAACAAGTTGGGGTTTAAGTGGGGTATTCAGGACAAGATCGAGGCAAGACTTAGGAAAAAACTTAAGAAAAAACCACGGTGCGGTTGTTGTAAGCCAGAACGCGATGCTGGAGATGCGATCGCACGGCCCGCGCTAAAACCATCCGTTCTAAGTCTTTCCCTTTACGAATCAAGTCCTCTGTCAAGTCTCGGTGACTGACTCGGGCCACATCTTGCTCGATAATGGGGCCTTCGTCGAGATCCTGGGTGACATAATGGGCCGTAGCGCCGATGATTTTAACGCCTCGTTGGTAGGCGCGGTGATAGGGGCGGGCGCCGGGAAAAGCGGGTAAAAAGGAATGGTGGATATTGATAATTTTCGGGAATTGGGCAATAAATTCCGGACTCACCACCTGCATATACTTGGCTAACACCACTAAGTCAATATCATACTGACGTAGCCGTTCCAATTGTTGGGCTTCTGCCTCCGGCTTACTGGCTTTTGTAACCGGAATGTGGTAAAAGTCGATATTGAATTGCTCAGCGATCGCCCCCAAATTTGCGTGATTACTAATAATTAAAGGAATCTCCGCCGGAAGTTCTTTGGCCTTTTGTCGCCAGAGGAGATCGAGTAAACAGTGATCTTGTTTCGTCACCCAAATAGCCAGCCGTTGGCGTTCATCGGAGAAATGCAGTTCCCAGGTAGCGTTGAGGGGTTTTCCTACCGCAGCAAAGGCGCGATCGATAATATCTCGGGGAAGATTAAACCCGTCTAATTGCCATTCAATGCGACTTAAAAATAAGCCAGCATTAAAATCCGTATGGTGATCGGCATGAATAATATTGCCACCATTAGAATAAATAAAGTTGGCAATTTTGGCAACAAGTCCCTGTTGATCAGGGCAAGATAATAATAAAGTAGCAGTTGCTCCGGTCATCAGAACCTTAGTCTAAAATAGCATTAAGAAGAACGTCAGAAAGCGATTTTCCTTCCATATCTTCTAAGGTGATTGTATCAACAATATCGAAAGCAGCACCCGTGTCCGTCAATTGATCATCGAGGGCTTTGAGAAATTCCCGAACTTTGGGATCATGGCCGACTTGAATAAAGGAAATCCCCAATTCTTCATCGCGATCAATTTTTTTAGAGGCTTCAATGAGGAGTTTAATCACATCTTTACGATTATCGGGTTCCCCATCAGTAATCACAAGCATAATTTCGCCGTTTGGCTGACTGGTTCCGGCGGCTTTGCGCTCAAAGTAGTTATTGAGGGCGTCGTCCAAGACGGCGGCTAATCCCGTTTTACCCACGGGGGTATTCTCTTCAAAAATTTTCCGAACTTTATCAGAATTTACATTATCATAGCGACGAAAACGACTGGAAAAAAGATAGACCGTAATTCCATCCGGGTCATATTCCTCGCATTTTTCAGCCAGAGCGATCGCCGAGTTTTTAACCACCTCCCAGCGGCTTTTTCCACCGGTTTGGTCTTGTTCGGACATACTCCCGCTGCGGTCAACAATTAACGTATAGTCACGATTTTCTAACATGGGCTTGAGCTGAAGCGTTTATCGCCGTAAATTAGGAACAATCAACCGTCAACAATCAAGTGTTAACCATTAACCGTCAACAATCAACCGTCAACAACTAACAATCAACAATTAACCATCACGATGGGATGTTGCAGCCGTATTCTAGCATCGTCTCGGCGAAGATGCGGCCGGAGGTGGGACTAATTTTTCGGGCTGACCCGGCCAAGTTCCTCTAGCGTTCAATATCACTCGACGGCTGATGGGAGGAGTAACGAGAATCTGGGGGTCCATCGTGTTTGGGGTTGGGGGCGATCGCCTCGGGGTTCGAGGGACGTAACAGGTGCCGAATGAGGGGATTTCCCGTCGCCAACCCCTTCCCATTGGCGAAACTTAAGATCCGAGATTTCGAGAGTCCCCATTCCTGTCGTTGGGCGATGATCTCAGCCAAAGCCAGGAGAGGGGCGATCGCCTCCAAGGACAAATCCAGCCAAGCGCCGCCGGTCGCTTCTAAGCAGCCAATCCACTCTCGGGCCTTCCAACTTGAAGGGATCTGCGCCTCAAAGGGACGAACTAAAAAGCCTCGCGTCAAACCAAAGTCCTCAAAATCGCAAAGCGTTCGCAGGCGATTTCCCACCCGTTGTCCCCGTTCATCGAACACCACCATGACCCCGATACACAGATCCTGGCCCCGTTCACTCCCGATAATCTTCAAATCAATCGTTTTACGCCGCTGAGATTGGCCCGAGACGCGCTGTTCCACACTGCGAATCTCAACCCCTTCTACGGTGGTTCCCAGCAAACTCTCGAAGCCCAAGCCGAGGGCTTCAATTACCGCCGTTTCTGTCATCTCGCCTAAATCTTGCACTTGGGCGAGACTGCGTTCAAAGGCCTGCGTCACCCGTTCGAGGGGGTCATTTTCCACGGGGCGGAAGTTCTCGGCACACCATTCGATGGCATCATGAAGATCAGACCCTTCCCGGGCCAAGGCCTTCAATTGCGAGTCATCAAAGGGATATAGCGGTGAGGGCGGGACTAACTTGCGATCGTGATAGAACTTGCGTAACCAAGCCCGAATCACCGATCGCACCACGGTTTCATCGGTGTCGGGGAGTTCAATGGGATCGGCGCGATCGCTCAAATGACGGGTCATGCGCCCTAACATCGGCTGGACAATGCGATCCCAGGTTTCCGGGTCCATGACACTCAACAACACCGTTCCATGCGTGCAACGCAGCGCCCGCAAACTCTGGGAGAGGCGCACCATCGCCCCCACCGGAACTCGCATATCCCATTCATCTTCGAGGGCGTCTTCGTCGGTTTCGTCCAATTCCTCCCCATCGAGGCGATCGAAGGCCACCACCAGAGGTTTCCAATCCCCCAACACCTGCAAAATTTCCTCTAACAATTCCGCCGCACGACTTTCGCGACTTTCCCCCTGACGTTGGGGAAGGCCAAGTTCATCGAGTTTCCAGGGGGCCAGCGATCGCCCCGCCAGCCATTTACGGGCGAAGGGGGCCTGGGCGGGGGCTAAAGTCCATAAAATGGCCCGTACCACATCGGGATCGCCAATATCCGGGCGCTGCTTAAAGAAGCCTTCCGCGACGCGATCAACCCAATGGCGATTGCGGTCTTGAGGTTGTCCCCGCAGTCGCCGTACAGCGAGTTCTGGGGTTAACTCCTTGACTTGGGTATCGAGACTTTCTAAAGCGTGGGTCGCTAGGGCGCTGGCGAGTTCCTGCCATTGCATGAACCCCGAAGCCCCTTTACGAGTTAAACTTTGGGCGATCGCACTCAGTAACACCTGACGGACTGTCGTGCTATCTTGAAACTGCTGAAGGTCGATATAGATAAACGCCGCTTCCCCACTGCGCTGGAGTTTTTGCCAAACTTGGGCCAGAAAATGGGTTTTACCGGTTCCCATCTCCCCGAGAATGACCAGAGAACACACAGGTTTACCGCGATCAATGTCTGCTAAGGCCGATTGTACCAACGCCATGGCGCTGCGGTGAGGCGATGGACAGTCGGGGAGATTACCGCGCCAGAGATCGGCTTCTTCTAGGGTGGCTAACCCAACAAAGGGATTGTGACGCTCGATCGCGCGGTTGAGGGCAGATAGGGTGGATCGATCCAAAGCTTCGGTCAAAACGGGTTAACAACTAGAACGTACATCAGGACGGATGTTGAGACTTGGGGAACCAATCCCCAATCCCGTCGCCGGCCTAGGTTGGGCGATGTGAGACGTAAAATTCCTTGCTGTCACTACAGTACTGCCACAACAGACCTTCTGGATCTTTAGTTTGCGCCCAATCACTAAAATCAGGCTTATGTTTGCGCTTGCCAATGGTACTCGAACTCACCTGTAAACGGCGGGCCAGTTGGGCTTGAATTAGGGAGTGACGAGGTTCGGTCGGCCCTGAGGCCGACATCGTGTTGGTCTGGGGTTGTTCAACGTTAGCCCTGACAGCCTTGACATCTTGAACGTCCTGATTGACGGTGACAGGTGTTGGTTGTTGGCCCGGTTGGCGATCGCCGGTTGTCGGGTTGGGCGATGCTGGCAGGTTAGGATGCTGTTGAGGGTCGAGATTCGCCTGAACCGGTGGTTGGGGAGACTGTTGCAGCTGAGACGCGTCGATGGAGTTGGCCTCGACGCTGGCATGAGGATTCTCGGCTGAGGCCAGTTGGCGTTCCCGTTGCCAGAAAAACAGGCCTACCCCGGCGGCGATCGCCCCAAAGGCCACCACGTTCACCGCGAGTAGCATTGTTGTCAGGGTGGCAAAGAAGGCGCGAAAGAACGCCATCGCCCCTTGTAAGAGGGCCGGAATGGCAAATAACGCCACCAGAACCCCTACAACATAACGCCAATAGGCGATCGCAGAGAAATCAACGGAGTTGCCATTGCGGGTCATCGGATGGTCGGTGGTGGACGGTTGTTACAAATTTTGCCACATTCTGGTTCCGGCGGCATCTTTTTTCGGGGATTGTTGCCCTCAATGCACGAGATTAACCCCGAAAGAGAACATCGGCCACTCGGGCCACATCAGACATGGCCGGGAGATCGTGAACCCTAAGAAGATCTGCCCCAGCGGCGATGACGGCGGTACAGGCCGCGGCTGTTCCCCAGACACGATCCTTGGCGTCGGGGCGATCGAGAATGCGGCCAATCAAACTTTTGCGGGAGACGCCGAGTAGGAGGGGATAGCCTAATTTGTGGAATTGGGGGAGTTCTCGTAACAGTCGTAGATTTTGGTCTTGGGTTTTGGCGAAGCCAATCCCGGGATCGAGAATTAACTGTTGAGTCGAGACGCCACAGGCGATCGCCGCATGGATATGTTGTTGCAGTTTCTCGACGACCTCAGCCACGACATCTTCATACTGGGTCAGTGATTGCATGGTTTTGGGGGTTCCCCGCATATGCATCAGGATAGCGGGAACGTCACGTTCCCCAATCAGGGGTAACATTTCGGGATCGGCGGTTCCGCCACTGACATCATTGATGATATCCGCCCCGGCGTCCAAGGCCGCCGCTGCGACGGCGGCGCGATAGGTATCAACGGAAATGGGGCAGTTTGAGCGCGATCGCAGGGCTTCAATCACCGGAACCACCCGTTTAATTTCCGCTTCGGGAGAGACCTCCTCGGCCCCAGGCCGGGTGGATTGGCCACCAATATCGAGGATATCGGCCCCGGAGATCTCCAGATGCTGGGCTTGGTTGAGGGCATTTTGTAGGGAGATGAACTCTCCGCCGTCACTGAAACTATCGGGAGTGACATTGAGAACTCCCATGATATAGGTGCGATCGCCCCAACGGAATTGGCGATCGCGAATGGTTAATGTCGGATTAAGATATCTCACCCGTCTCCCTCACACTTAAGCCTCCCCCCGTTCAAAGCCTTCATCGATGGGTAAATCGGTTTCTTTGGCGGCGGCCACGGCCAGGCGATCGCAACATTCATTCTCTTTATTTCCCGCATGGCCTTTCACCCACACAAACTCCACCTGATGGAATTCACACAACTGCAATAATTCTTCCCACAGATCGGGATTTTTAGCCCGTTCCTTTTTATTGCGCCACCACCCCTTCGCCTTCCAGCGTTTGGCCCATCCCTGACGCATCGCATCGACAATGTACTTAGAATCAGAATATAACGTCACCTGACAGGCCTGTTTCAGCAATTTTAAGCCCACAATGGCCGCCATCATTTCCATGCGATTATTGGTCGTGCGTCGGAAGCCTCCCGAGAGTTCCTTCCGGAAATC
The DNA here is from genome assembly GCA_001637315.1 of Phormidium willei BDU 130791. Lineage (GTDB taxonomy): Bacteria > Cyanobacteriota > Cyanobacteriia > Cyanobacteriales > Geitlerinemataceae > Sodalinema > Sodalinema willei. Next base: position 19,406 of record LSZA01000051.1, read on the forward strand.
CCGATACATCAGAACTGTTCCATAGCCGCCGGGACCTGGATTACCACTACAAGCGCCATCGGTGTAAATTGTCACTGACTTCATCGTCATCTCACCCACTCCAGTTCCAGAACAACCCCATCTCAGATAGACCCCATCCTAATCCCTGACTTTGGCCGTTCACAAGGGAACCGCCCTACAATTCCCGCAATTCCCGCAATAAGGTCGGCCGCTTCGCCACGTCCGCCGGATTGGGCAACGTCACCTGGCTATATTCAGCCTCAATGGTCTCAACAAGGCGCAACACCCCCTCCCTAAACCGTTCACCATCAAAACAAGCGCCCCGCTGTCGGGCGGCTTCTTGTCGCCCCGCCCAGGCTTCGGGTTGACCCTCTCGTTGACAACAGAGATCATAGGTCTGTTGCACCAACTCGTCCAGAGACTCTACCAAAATTCCCGACTCCCTGTCCACAATTTCCGGCTGTCCTCCACCCCGAAACACCACCGGAATACAGCCATTTTGCATCGCCTCAACGGTCGCCATGCCAAAATGTTCAAAGCGCTCGGGATGGGTTTCTTCTAAACCACATAAATGCCAAAAAATCGCTGCTTTTTGATAAAGAGTCTGCAATCGTTCTAAAGATACATTTGTTTCTAAGGTGACCGGGATTTTTGCTTGCTTGATTTGTTTTTCTAATCCTTGTAAATAGCTATTTTTCTGGCTGCTTCCTCCCACTAAAATCAACCGCCAACCCTGCATGACTTGGGGATGGGCAGCATAGAGGCGTTGAAAGGCTTGCACCATTTCTTGTTGTTTCTTGGTTCCTCCGGGTTCAAATCGTCCAACGGATAAAATTAGGGTCTCTTTATTTTGTAGCAAGTTTTGTGGCAAGTCTGGCGGCTGCATCTGAACGGGAGGATAGAGTAATGTGGTGGGATTTAAGCGCCAACGTTTGCGAATCCATTGCTGGGTATATTGACTATTGGCGACGAGCCAACTATAGCGATCGACGGCAAAATAGGCTTCACGATGAGTGTCTGGAAAGTGACAAAAGAAGATCGAAATTGGTGATAAAGGGGTGATTTTTGTGACTTGGTTGGCGTTAATAAAAATGTCATATTCTTTGCTGGCTAGGGAAATTGTATCGAAGGGGTTGGCGGTTTCGGCGGTTACCCAGGTTGCGTCAATGATATCTGAACCTCGTTTATCGAAAAATGGCAAGGGAATGATGCGAATGTGACAACGGGATAAGTCTAGTCCATACCAGTTTTCGAGTTGTTCCCGTGTGACGGGGCGATCGCCAATTAAGGTAATATCAAATCTATCTTGTAAAATTGAGGCTAATGTGGCTAAATAGCGCTGTCCACCGCCAATAAAGTGCAGTGCATTATCATAAATTGCTAAGGTGGGTTTGCGATAATTTAAAATAACTTCTAGTCGTGCTAAAAGCTTATCGATATCTCGATGACCATAGATTTTTTCTAGGGTTTGGCAAAGTTTGGGCAGAATCGACTCAACCATCGCATTGCTGTTTTCTTCTAAGAGTTTTTTGAGGACAATCGGTAGGCAATCATAGAGTAAATCATAGTGTTGCTCAATCCAAAATACTGATGAAGGGAGGGCATTGATTAACTGTTCTGGTTCATGTTTTGCTAAATAGAGAAAGCGATTGCGGTTGCAGAAATACTCGGTCAAAACTGAGCCGGTACTCGATCCTCCGACTTGGTGATCGACGATCGCCTCGGGAATATAGCGAAATACCCAACCGCGATCGCGACAGCGTTTTGAGTATTCCACATCCTCAAAATACATGACAAAATCTTCATCAATTTCTCCCACATCTTGCAAGCAATCCCGTTGAAATAGGGTGGCCGCCCAACAGAGTCCTTCAACGTCTTTGGCTTTGTCATACTGACCGCGATCGGCTTCCCCATAGCCAATATCCGCCCAGTAATGGTTTCTCAGACGACGATGGCCGACACTGTTGATACGTCCGTCCAAAAAGCGGATTTTACCTGCCACAGCGCCAATTTTAGCCCCAGTTTGATTCGATGAATTCGACGTTTTATTGGACGATTGCAACACCGGTAGCAGATGGTTTAACCAATCCCGATGTAGTTGAGCATCGTTGTTTAAAAAAGCAATATACTCCCCTTGAGCCTGTCTAATTCCTAAGTTCAAAGCCCCGGCGAAGTTATTGCGGTGGTTGCGAAAAATACGAACTTCGGGAAAGTCTTGTTCAACAACAGTTAACGAGTCATCTTGAGACCCATTATCGACGAGCATCACATCGAGGCGATCGCGCGGGTAATCGAGTTCATACACGGCTCCCAGACAAGAGTGGAGGTAGTGAACGCCGTTATAATTAACAATAATAAAAGAACAGATCGGAGACGGGGTCATGGGGGAAGAAGGGAACAGGGAACAGGGAACAGGGAACAGAAACAACGTAGGGGCGTACCCTTGTGGTCGCCCTGGGCAACACGCACAAACCGGGGGTGTAGATCAACCCAGTTATTGTCCCTGTTTTTTGCTGATTAACTACTTATTATTATTCATAGTTAACAGTTTTGATAAGTTTTTGGATAGCGCGAGTTTGTAGTTTTTGTTGAGTTTTGAGTGCTTCGAGTTCTGCCTCTAAATGGGCGATGGTGTCGGCGCGATCGCGGGCTAAGTCTTGCAACTCATTCACCTCCTGGCGTAACTGGGCCACTCGTCCAGTTAACACTTCTGCAAAACGGGCATTCGCCCCATTGTAAGCGACCTGGAACATCAAAATGGGTTTCAGGACTTTCCGGGCCAGTCGCCGAGTGGCGGTGATAGCTGGCCCGAAGCGGTGGGCCGAGAAGAGGGGAACATGATAGATGTTCGCCCGTTGGCGCAAGGCGATGAGATCGTCGTCGCGATCGTCGTGTAACTGATCGACTGATTCAATCATCGGTGGAGGCGCATCCTCTAGGCCAATCCTCGACGAGAGATGCTGACGGAGTTGACGAATCAGCTTGGCTTTGGGATTTCCAGTCGCGGGGTGGTCAGATTGGCGATCGCGAGACATTGACGATTCCATGGTAAGACTCCATCAGGCTAACTCAATTTGACAATCATCTCCTACCATAAATCGCAGCGCTTTGGGACGAGGGCGACCGCTTCCGAGTTGGGCGCGTCGGCCAATCAAACTATCTACAATCCGTTGTTGAATGCCCTCAATGCGAGTTTCTTGTAGGATGACGCTATGTTCTAACTCTACATCCTTGAGGATCACGCCATCGGCGATGCTACTGTAGGGACCAATAAAACAGTTTTCCAGGTGACAGTTTTCGCCAATCATCACAGGGCCACGAACGGAACAGTTGATCAGTTGGGTTCCCAGGCCAATTTTGACGCGGCCCACCACTTGACTTTCTGCGTCAAGTTCCCCGTAAATGGCGGTTTGCAGTTGGGTGTCAAGCAGAATTTGGTTGGCGCTGAGAAGATCGTCTTTTTTCCCCGTATCCAGCCACCAGCCTTCGAGGATTTGCGCTTCGACGGGGTTTTGATGATCCAGGAGGTTACTAATGGCGTCGGTGATTTCCAATTCTCCCCGTTCCGAGGGTTTAATGCGGGCGATCGCCTGGTGAACAGCCGCGGAGAAGTAATAAATCCCCACCAGGGCTAAGTTAGAAGGGGGAACGGCGGGTTTTTCGACTAATTCCAAGACACGGCCCGTTTCATCTACCGTCGCTACTCCGAAGGCGCTCGGGTTCTCCACGGGCCGCAAGAGAATCAACGCATCGAGTTGTTTATCTTGGAAGTGGTTGAGAAAGGGGGTGAGGTCATTTTGAATCAGGTTATCGCCCAGATACATGACAAAGGGATCGTCAGCGAGGAAGGGTTGAGCGATTTTGACGGCGTGGGCCAAGCCAGCGGGTTCCTCTTGCAGAATGTAGGTGATCTTGGCCCCGAAGCGATCGCCATCTCCCGTCAGTTTTTGCACTTCCTCCCCAGTTTCGGGGCTAATGATAATTCCGATATCGGTGATTCCCGCCGAGACGATGCTTTCAATTCCGTACCAGAGAATGGGTTTGTTGGCCACGGGAACCAGTTGTTTCGCCCCTGTGTAGGTGAGGGGACGCAGGCGCGTTCCTTTTCCGCCGGAGAGAATCAGTGCTTTCATAGTTGGGGAGATAGTCTAGGCAAATGTCACTCGAAGGAACCGCCCCAATTATAGGGGGCGATGAGCCTCTTGTTGACTGGATTCTCTCGGCTGGGGTGGGATTCCGGATTTTACCGGGGAAAGAGGCGGGAGATATCGATGCAACCGTCGGGGAACGCTTGGGGGCGATCGCCCCTTGGTTGAGGCGTTGCTGGTGGCGATAGTGATGCTGTTGCAGGTCCGATCAGATCAGGATTATCTAGACTTAAACTGGGTTTTCTATTGTCCGTTTGCCCATTATCAATTATTCCTATGATTGCCAGTCAAGATAACTCTCCCCATCTTACCTTAATCCGCGAGAAAGATTACAACGTGAGCTTTCTCGCGGATTAAGGTAAATTAGGTTGTGCCTTTCCGGAGTTGCGCTGTGTATTTGGCGATCGCGCCTTGGTGCCGGATGTGGTGGTGCTAAGCTGGGAGCGCATTCCCATCGATGAAGACGGTGAAATTGCCAACCTGATTCCTCTGGCGCCGGATTGGGCGATCAAAATCCTCTCACCGGAGCAGAGTCACACTCGCGTCACCAAGAACCTTCTCCATTGCCTGAAACACGGCACTGCAATGGGATGGCTTATCGATCCGGCGGAAAAAACGGTGTTTGTGTACCGTCCGAAGCAAGAAATCGAGGTGTTTGAGGAGTTCGATCGTGTTCTTCCGATGCCTGAGTGGGTGGAGGGGGTGACGGTAACGGTGGAGCGGCTGTTTCGTTGGTTGAAGTTTTAATACCATGTAGGGGCGAACGGCTGTTCGCCCTCCTCCCTATATCCAAATGCGATCGAGCTTGAGGACGAATCCCGGTAGTACGTCCTCGCCGGACAAGTTGGCTGGACGCGACAACACTTCAGGTTCTGCGCTGGCGCGATAGATTTCGACAACCTGGCGTTTCGGGTCGATGAGCCAACCGAGTCGCGTTCCGTTGGCCAGATATTCCTGCATTTTGGCCTGTATGAGCTTGAGGGCGTCGGATTTGGAGCGGAGTTCTACCACGAAGTCAGGGCAAATGTGGGGGAAGGTATCGCGCTGTGTATCGGTGAGGGCGTTCCAGCGATCGCTGCTGACCCAGGAGGCATCGGGAGACAAGATGGCGCCATCAGGTAAGGTGAATCCGGAGGAGGAGTCGAAAACTTCTCCGGGGTAGTTGTTGTCTTGGTTCCAGTTGTAGAGCTGTGCAGTCAGGCTACTGTTGCGTTTGCCGGTTTCCCAGCCGGTGGGTGGGTTCACAATGAGTTCTCCGGTTGCGGTGCGTTCTAGGCGTAGGTCGCGGTTGTGGGTGGCGAGGGTGGCGAACTGTTCGGGGGTGACGTGGAATTTGACGGTGTTAGGGAGATTGAGTTGTAGGGTGTGAGTCATTTCAAACTCCTGGGTGATGGATGGGGTTTGGCTGTTGTGGAGAGGGTATCGTTGGTGTTGCGCGTGTAGGGGGTTGGTGTTGGAGACCAAAACCGGCCCCACCTTATAAAAAGGGTAAGACCTGTTAGGGGCCGCCGCAACGAGCCGAATGATGGGAAAGGCGCGACGATATCCCAGTACGCTAGGACAATTGAATGTGGGGTTCCGTGGATGGTGCGTTGACATCCTCACCGCCCTGGAAGGACGGTGATTCCTAAACCTCGCGATTTAGGTTCCTGCTTCTTTCTCTTCCGAGTTTTTCGCAGTTGCTCTTGGGAACAATGTCCTTCAAGACTTACACTCGCTTCACAGGCGGTAACGGTGTGTCCCACCGCCAAAAGATTCTGTGCGGCGTTGATATCCCGATCGTGAACCGTCCCACATTTCGGACAAGTCCACTCTCTGACATCCAACGCCATCGAATCCATTTTGTGTCCGCAACTCGAACACAATTTGCTACTCGGAAACCATTTATCTACCTTGACGAGAGTACGCCCGTACCACTGACATTTATAGTCCAGTTGGTTGACAAACTCTCCCCAGGCACAATCAGAGATATGTTTGGCGAGTTTAGGATTTCTCACCATCCCCTTAACCAACAAGTCTTCCACTACGATGGTTTGGTTTTCACGCACCAAGCGGGTTGTCAGTTTGTGCAGGTAGTCGCTCCGAGCGTCTCGAATTTGTTCGTGGATCTTGGCAACTTTACGACGCGCCTTCTCTCGATTCCGAGAACCCTTTATCTTGCGAGAGAGAGCTTTCTGGGCGCGTCTCAGGCGTTTGTAGTGCTTCGTCAGATGGCGGGGATTAGCCACTTTTTCGCCGTCGCTGGTGATGGCGAGATGGGCGATTCCTACATCGACGCCGATGCTTTTCTCGGACTGGGGAAGCGGTTTGATGGTATCGTCGTCTACCAAGATGGAGACGTGCCATCGTCCCGAGGGTTCGAGTCGCACCGTAACGGTAGACGGTTCTGAACCTTTGGGAAGTTGACGACTCCATCGGATATCGAGGGGTTCTTTACTTTTGGCTAAATACAGAGAACCGTTTCGCCAGCGAAACGCCGCTTTGGTGAATTCGGCACTTCCTCCGTTTCGTTTCTTTTTGAAACGAGGATATTTGGCACGTCTGGCGAAAAAGTTAGAATACCCCTTATCGAGATGGCGCAATCCTTGCTGGAGGGGAACCGCAGAGACTTCTGTGAGAAACTGCAACGCCTCTTCTTGCTTCCACTGCGTCAACATCTTCGAGGTTTCGCGATACCTCAGCTTTTCCTGTCGCTCTTTCCAGGCGTGGGATCTCGCTTCCAAGGCTTTGTTGTAGACGAGTCGCACGCACCCGAGAGTTCGCCGCAAGAGGGACTCTTGCTGGGGAGTTGGATAGAAGCGATATCGAAACGCTCGAAGTGTCATTTGGGCAGTTTCATCCTCACTGGACATTTTACTGCCAAGCCGCCCTAGAAGGGCGGGGTTTTCAACCCAAAATTTTTGATAATGATGTCAGGAACGATCGTAACGGTGGAAATGTGGGGGTGGTGCGTTACGGCGATTTCCATTTTCGGGTGGGGTACGAAGGTGTGTTATTGCAATAACAAACCCCGACTAATTTATCTAGGAGAAGAATCATGACATTGCGCGAGCAGCTTTTGGACGAGATTAGGCAGCTACCCGAACAAAAGGTGGCGGAGGTTTTGCATTGGGTGCGTCAACTTCGGGAGCAAGAGCGATTTGATTGGGATGCGTGGTGGGTCAGCACCCCCGGCTGAAGCACGGGGGCTTCATGCCTCCAGCTTCAGGTAGCTGACCAGCCTAAGCCCTTTGGGCTACGTTTTTAGGGTCATGGCACCTACAAATGCTTTCGGTGTTTGTAGCCCTGCCGCTAACGGTTAAACAGCCCTAGAAGGGGTAAGGCAGTGCCGTTAGCCTAACAAGCCCTGAAAACATTGGCGAGGAAAACATTACCCGTTTAACGGAGATTCAATGTCAAATTTTGTTTTTGTCTTAGACACCAACAAGCGGCAACTTGACCCAGTGCATCCGGGGAAAGCTCGGCGACTCCTCAGTACAGGGAATGCCGCTGTATTTCGCCGTTATCCGTTCACCATCATACTCAAACAAGCCTACCCAGAAATCCCCGTACAAGACCTAGAACTTAAACTCGATCCGGGTTCTCAGGTCACAGGAATTGCAGTTGTACAGGGTACGAAGGTAATCTTCGGGGCGGAGCTTGAACACCGAGGGCAGCAAATCAAGGATGCGTTGCTGTCCCGTCGTCAATTACGACGAAGCCGACGAAATCGCAAAACCCGCTATCGCCAGGCTCGATTTCTGAATCGGACTCGTCCAAAAGGTTGGCTTCCCCCTAGCCTGCAACATCGGGTAGACACCACAATGACATGGGTTAACCGCTTCCGCAGACTAGCCCCAATTGCCCGCATTGCTCAAGAGCTAGTACGGTTCGACCTGCAACTCATACAGAACCCTGAGATATCGGGCATTGAGTACCAGCAAGGGGAATTGCAAGGCTATGAAGTCAGGGAATATTTATTGGAGAAATGGAATCGGAAATGTGCTTACTGTGGAGCTAAAAATGTAGCGCTTGAAGTTGAGCATATTCACCCCAAGTCTAAAGGGGGAACCGACCGGGTTTCTAACCTGACCCTAGCTTGCCACTCATGCAATCAATCCAAAAGCAATCGGGACATTCGAGATTTTTTGTCGAGCAAACCTGACGTATTGAATCGTATTCTTAACCAGGCAAAATCACCGCTCAAAGATGCGGCAGCCGTCAATTCAACCCGGTGGGCATTGTTCAATGCTCTGAAACAGACAGGCTTGCCTGTGGCGACAGGCACGGGGGGACAAACCAAGTTTAATCGGACTCGATTAGACCTACCTAAAACCCACTGGCTAGATGCTGCAAGTGTCGGGAAAATCGATTCACTTAAAGTCCTGACCACAAAACCGTTGCTAATTGCAGCAAAAGGACATGGTACTCGACAGATGTGTGGCACTGACAAGTTTGGTTTTCCAAAGCGTCACCGCTCGCGGGTGCAAATTCATAAAGGATTTCAGACTGGCGATATCATTACTGCCACTGTCACAAAAGGCAAGAAAATCGGGTCTTATGTTGGGCGAGTTCTCTGTCGCACATCCGGCAGCTTTGATGTTACGACTCAATCGGGTCGGGTGTCTGGAATTAGCCACAGGTATTGTCAACCAATTCACAAAAGGGATGGTTATGCTTATGCGTTCGCTCATACCATAGGCGACTAAAGTCGCCGTTCGTTTTTCCTCCCTGCGCTAAAGCGACAGGGCTTCCAAACGTATCGAGGTATTTTCCGTGAGTAAAGCACATGAGGTATTTACATCATGAAACAACGCCCAGAATCGGTTTTGCAACGCTTTCGTGTCATGAATCAGAACGATTTAGGATTATCGATCGTGACGGTTGCAGAGTTGGAATACGGCGTTGCGAAAAGTTAGAATCCACCCCTTAACCGACGTCGGTTGGATAATTTTCGTCGGCCATTTCAAGTCGTTGGCTTGAGTGATGAAGATGTGCGAGTATTTGGAGAAATTCGGGCTGATTTGGAACAGCGCGGTACACCAATTGGCGCTTACGATCTACTGATTGCAGCGCAGGCAAAAAGCCGAGATTTGGTTTTGGTGACGAACAATATGCGCGAGTTTGAGCGAGTTTCCGGTTTGAGGCTTGAGAATTGGGTTGATGTTTGAAATCTATGGATGATGCGTGAGGCGGGTATTCTATGAATCTGACAATGCACCCCATTTTACCACCGTGTCACATCCCCAATCCGATCGCCTCAATTGGCAAACTCGCCTCCAAACCTGAAAACTCCCGCAACCACCAACCCGACTCCTGGCGCGTGTAGCGATCGATACTCAGAACCGTCTGCCGCACCAAGATGTACTCGCAAAAATTCGCAATCGAACGATAGAAGCGAAACGTATCCTCGCGAACGGGTTCTTTAGGCTGAGTGACATCAATTGCGACCGTTTTAGAGGGGACGGTTAGTATAGCGATTGCTGGGGTGCATTGAATAATGAAGCACCCGGCTCTCTTGATGATTTTCCGACAGGTCTATGGTTACAACTACGGCGAAGCTCACACTTGATGAATATCGCGAACAGGAGGCGATCGCCCAGGTTCGCCACGAATATCGCAATGGAGATCTGATTGAAATGCCCGGAGGTTCGGTGAATCACAGCCGCTTGCTGATGGCGCTGTATGTATTGTTTGAGAGCATGTTGGATAACGCAGACTACGAGGCGTTTAATAGCGATATGCGTCTATGGATTCCTGAACGGAACCAGGCAACGTATCCAGATTTGATGGTGGTGACGGGTGAGCCGATCGTAAATGGCGATCGCAAGGATGAAATTGTGAATCCGACGTTGATGGCAGAGGTGTTGTCGCCGTCAACGTCGAGTTACGATCGCGGCGATAAGTTTGCCGCCTACCGGACGGTTCCTAGTTTTCGGGAGTATCTTGTGGTCGAGCAAGAGCGTCCCGCGATCGAGCATTATTGGAAGACGGATGACGGACGTTGGCATTTGGAGGAGTTTCGCGGCCTGGATGCGGTGGTGAATCTGGAACATTTGCCCGTGCAGTTAGCGATAGCGCAGCTATACCGTCGGGTGCGTTTTGAGGGGTCGTAATCGCGATCGTTGCAATTTCGGATGTTCTAGTCTCGTGTTACGATCGCAAGTTTCGACTGATTACAATGGCAGAATATTGGCTAGAACATTGGCAGGGAGCAACCTATTTTTTTACACAGGTGACCGGGCGATCGAAAACGCCAGTTTCAAAAAGGCATTTATTCCCCTAGTTGGGGCAGGTAGTGGCGTGACAGACTTCTCGTTCCTGGATTAGCGCACCGTGAGGCGCTGTACGGAGAATACGTCATCGTCGCGTAGGGCTTCGATACTCGATAGTGGGACGGTGACGACGGCTAGCGTGTCGCCCGTGACGCTAAATACTTCTAAGATTGCACCATCTTCGCCGCCTTGGGGATGGGGAACGCGATCGATAAAAGCGGCAACTGTACCACAACGTAGTCCAGCTTCTGGTATGTCTCGATTCAGGGCAACATCTGTATATAAATCTGGCGTCATCATGATTTTTCCTTCGATGGAAACAGCGTGACAAATTGAAATGAGTTATTAACGGTTCGCTCGATCCAAATTGTAACAACGGCGAGATGAAGACCGTTCAAGCCTTCCAGATTGCCAGTGACGCGGTGGTATGTGCCGTATTCGTCTGCGCGATCGAACACTGCTTCGTAGTCGCGAACGAGCTTTCGGAGTGCTGAATCTAGTGCTGGACTCTCTTCTAGTGTGAAGCCTGCCTGTGCTAAAAATTTTGACTTATCACCTTTAAGACGCGGCACGAGCAAATATCGCGTCAATTTTGACGTTGGGATAATAATCTCCGCCGGTAATTTCATCAGGATTAACCCGGTGTTATCGATCGCTCATGTAATTTTGCCATACTCCAGCGGATTTACCCTGGGTTCTTACGCTCTGCAGCAATTCTCATTATGGAAATTTTGTCTCAGCTTATTGAGAATAGTCTCAATAGCAATTCTTAAAAGCCCCACCGCATGAGGAACGGTAGAGCGTGTTGTGGCGAGGGTGATGGTTTGGGTTTCGCCGGATTGGGTTGATTTCGCCATAACGCACCGATGGATATGGGGAGAAATCGCGGTGCGTTACGGTGCGGGGGGGATCGATCGCGGTGCGTTACGGCGGGGTTTCAATGTTTCAATTGTTGCGAGAAAGCCCGTTTTTTTGCCGCCTAACTCACCCTACCACTTACTTCGTATCGAGATAATGCTGTAGAGCCTCAACAAATTCAATGGCATCTTGCTGTAGTTCCGATGCTTGTTCGTAGCTGACCGTTGCTGTCGGGCTGTAGTCACTCGCTTGCCTGAATTCAAAAGCACGATGTAAGCGTCGCGACAGCGCTTTATCAAAGTCCCCCGTTTTGACGAATTCTCGATCGAACAGACCGATTGCACCGCTATGCTTCGAGGTCGCGAGTTTGCGCGTTTCGAGCAGCGCTGAGAGTACGTAGAACATCGCGTAGTAGGAGCGATTAACTGAGCCTTGAATGTCGTTACTATCGAGCAAGATCGCGGCTGAGCGTAGTGCCTGCTGTGCCTGTTGCACGCGCAAGGCAATCAATTGTGATAGCTGACGATCGCTCACACGGGAATTCCTTCATTCACGATGTTTGCCACGATCGAACTCGCGCCAATCGCTCCGTCCTGCACGTCACCATCGGTCACAATAAACACTGAAATCACCCGATCGGCTTCAAATCCCACCTCCCAAGCCAGATCGATAATCTGACGGTGTAGTTCGGCCTCTACAGTCGGAAGCTGAATGAAGATATCTAAATCCGATTCTGGCGTTGCGCTGCCCCGCGCCCGCGAACCGAACACACGCAGATCGGAAACGGGCGTGAGGTTTTCCAGGCGCTGCCGAAATTGTGCGGCTACCGCGCGATCGTAGCGATTCATGCAGGTTCTACAAACTTCAATTAAATT
>LSZA01000052.1 GCA_001637315.1 Phormidium willei BDU 130791
TTCTCCCCTGTTCACTATTCCCTGTTCCCTATTCCCTATTCCCTATTCCCATAAAAAACCGGCCATCCCCGGAGCCAGCTTGCCCCCAGAATAGCCGAGATAACGAACAGGATGAGGAAGACTCCTAAGCCTGACGAGAGTAGTACTCAATCACCAGCAGTTCGTTGATTTGTAGCGCAATCCATTCCCGCTCAACAACGCCATTGACCTGGCCTTCGAGCTTGTCTTTATCCAAGACTAAGTGAGAGGGAATGTTAGCCAGTCCCGGAGAGTCGAGATTGACCTTAACCATCTCGCGAGATTTTTCCGTATTTCTCACGGTAATGATGTCGCCAGGGCGGCAGTTGTAACTGGCAATGTTGACACGGCGACCATTGACACAAATGTGTCCATGATTGACCAACTGACGGGCGGCTGGGATAGTCGGGGCCATCCCGAGACGAAATACCGTGTTATCTAGGCGCATCTCAAGCAGTTGCAACAGCACCTGTCCGGTTGAACCGGGGAGACGACGCGCTTTTTTCACATAGCGGAGTAATTGTTTTTCCGTAACGCCGTAGTTGAAGCGGAGTTTCTGCTTTTCTTCAAGCCGAACAGCGTATTCAGAGCGTTTGCGTCGTCCTTGACCATGTTGACCGGGCGGATAACTCCGCTTGGGATCTTTGCGGGTTAGGCCGGGTAAGGTTCCCAGACGGCGAACTACTCTCAGACGAGGTCCTCGATATCGTGACATACAGCTTAACTTTTGGATTCCTTTGATGGTGTGCTGGCAAACAAAATTTCACCCAAGCACCCCATTATAGAGCCTAACACGGCAGAGATTCAAAACTCCTCGGGTCAATTTCTGGGAATTGGCAAGGGGTTGAGCTGCCGATCGCTCATCAATTCCAGTACCCTAGCCATTAGTCCACGTATTGTTTTTATTGGAGACAGGATTCATGAACCCAATTGCTAAGGGTCTCCTTGCCAGTGTTAGTCTAAGTACCCTGTTGGGGGCGATCACGGCCCCGGTGGTTGCCTCGCCGTTTTATCCGAGTCGCTATCGAGGGGGAACCCTCGAAGACTATGAAACCTGTACCTCCGAACTGCTCAATCTCGAATTAGGGGAGGAACTGGCGTCGTTGGCCTGCGGAACGGCCTATCGACCGCGCCATTTAGCCAATTGTGTCTCGGAGATTGCGATCGCCACGGATATTACAGCCAGCACGGCCCTAGAAACCTGTCGTCAGGTGCGTCGGCCGTTAGATCTGGCCACTTGCACCGTCGGCATTGCCCAAACCACCGATGGAGGCAACCTAGCGAACATTCTCGATAGTTGCCGTCGTAGTCTACTGCCTGAGCGTTATGCCAACTGTGTCCTCGGAATCACGAATCAGTCTGACGTTGCCCCGGTTGCGGCCATGAGCGACTGTCTCGATGCGACTGATCGCATTCGAGATACCTATCCGACCTTTATCCCAAGTCGCTAACAACCACCTGACACTGTTCGCTGACTCCAATTTGCCTATAAATAATCCCCCGGCGCCGGGCGCCGGGGGATTTCGGTTGAACCCACTTCAAGGGGTTATCGTAGTTCCGTATTTACTTCATTTACGGCACGTCGTTTTAACTCTACGGATTCAGAACGGGGCAAAAGGTCAAAAATCTCGCGAAAGACTGAATCGAGGTCTTCAAAGGCGACCTGTCCCGATTCATTCAAGCGAACCGTTCCCGACTCGTCAAAGATGACCGACTGAGGGACTTGACCACTGTAGTAGTAGCCCGCTTCGGTCTCCGTATAGGGTTGATTGGGTAGCACACTATCGGCATTGACTGGTACGATAGTCGCGACGCGGCCATAGTAGGACTGAAGTTCTGAAACCGTTGTCGAGAACTGTTTACAATCGCGACTATCGTCGAGATAAAACACCAATAGGGTGGGACGATGAGCCGTCAGGGCTTGAGGGAGGGTGCTACTGGGGGGGACAATGGAGCCATTGCCCGCATACAGGGCAAAAATGTTGCCATCATACTTATCATCGTCTAGGGCTGCCCAGGCGGGGGACAGACAAGCGACCCAGAGGGCGATCGCCAAACACAGAGTTGCCATCGGGCGTTGCCAGTTTCGAGAAAAGAGAGTCATATCCTCTGTTGATGTGAGAGTAGAGAGTGGTGGTTGTTGTTAACTCTCGATCTAGGGTATCAGCTTGGCCGGCTCGCCAACGACTCAATGCTTTTGTTTGCCTCGAAGAAGACCTCTTGCCTGAGTATTTAGAGGTGAGAGTTTGTCTTGGGGTTTGCCATTGTCTATATGCTATTGTGAACGGTAGAAAGGCTAGATCGAGCCATGCCAGTTTTTGAGTTTAATGTTAAATCCGCTCTACAGGAGCTAAAACTCTCCGAACTATGGTAAAACGTTCAAAAAGTCTTTATCGCCTCGAATCCCGGTTTGTTGCCGTGGATGCCAGTGCGATCGAGATGACAGGACAGCCCTCAATCTCCTGAAGGCTGTTTTGAGTACGGTCAGACAGACCGAAACTTCAGGTACTTTACCTGAGAACGCTTCTGGAGATTTGTCTGCTGCGTCAGTTGGTCAACGCCGACACCAGTCTGACAAGTCATTGAAGGAAGAATCCCGCTGTTTTTGGGCGCGGGAATGTCAGTTGTCACAGATTCTGGAGAACGATCGGGCATGACCCAAATCATTGTAGGTGAAAACGAAGGTATCGAATCCGCACTGCGTCGCTTCCGGCGAGGTGTTTCGAGAGCAGGAATTTTCCTAGATCTCAAGAAAAACCGTCATTTTGAAACTCCTATTGAGAAGCGCAAGCGTAAGGCTGAAGCGTTACGTAAACAACGTCGCCGCCGTTATCGTCGCCGCTCATCTTAGGTACAAGTCTCATGGTCAGCGGTGACTCCTGAGTCGGAGTTTCTGACTGAAGCTGACCACTCGATACATTGCTCCAGCTTTGATGGATTGTCTGTCAAACTGGGGCATTTTTATGGAGGGATAGGGAACGGGGAATCGGGGGCTGGGTCACGCTGGAGGTTGGCTGAGGGGGGTGACAAAGAGTCTATATTTCCCTTTCGGTGGGTCTAAATATTTCTAAAGCGGCTTGATGTTGAGGGGCTTTGGTATTAGCAACATAAGCGAGGATATTCGTATCCAGATAAATTCGTTTAGCTTCCCCTGCCATAAAGCATCGTCCGATTAAAGGGCTGGAGAATTTTGCTGGCAAAAAACAAAGAATTCAAGTCTGATTCTGAGAGATTTTCTCGGGTTGATTGTTTCTGCTGTTGATTAATAGTTTTAAACGTTTCTATCATCTTGTGAATTTGCTCGATTGGTTCTGGGGTGAGTCCGGTAATATCAAGAGTTTGAGTCATTTTTTAGTCAGGGGCTAGGGGTTGTTGACATTTTAGCTAATTTTGCCGCCAAGGGTCAAAACCGGGTTTCTTGGCTGTTTAAATCTCCCCTAACCCGGTTTGAATCGCAGATATCAGATTCGGTTGATTGGGGGGAAAGCCTTTTAAGGGCGCTTCTAGGGGTTCCTCGGTGAGGAAGGCAACGGCAATTACCCCGGTCAGTTTTTGGCAAAAGGCCATGAGTTCTGGGGTGGGTTGGGTCGGGGTGGAAACGGTTTCGCTACCGAAGAGGATGGCACGGTGGGGGAGGAGGTTACCGCGTTTTAGGGTTTTGAGGTCTCGGCGCAGTTCTGCGGGGGTGGCGGGTTCCGGGGGGTCTTCGTCGGGACAGGTGATTTCCCAAATCAGGGGGATATTGAGTCAGAAAAATGTTAATATAAGTAAATCTGTATTACAATAAAATCGAACCCACTCCTAATACTTGGGTGGCGGCTGCCCGAATTTATTACGATTTACAACGACAGGGATTAACGGTTAGGAGTAGTATTGATTGTTGTATTGCTCAACTGGCGATCGCAAGTCAGGCTATATTACAATTAATCAGAGCCTAAAATCAGGAATCAAGCCAAATGACTACCCAAAAACTATTAGAAAAATGGCAGCGTTTAGACCCTGAACAACAGCAACAAGTTCTCGCTTTTATTGACTCTTTTCATCAAACGCCCCAACCGACTAAACCCAGTTCCCCGCTTGGAGCAAAGTTAAGAAAAATCCGCCAAGAAATTATAGAATCGGGCATCCCCTTGTTAACGCCAGAAGAAATAGAACAAGAAAAAGCCGAACGCCGTGGAGGCTATGTGGACTAATAATGATCCGAACTTTTGTTGATGCTGGAGTGTTAATTTATGCGGCTCGCGCTGAAAATGAAATGGCTGAACTTTCTTTACAAATCTTAGAAGATGACCAGCGAGAATTTGCCTCTAGTATTTTTTTAAAATTAGAGGTTTTACCCAAAGCGATTCATCATCAACAAAGTAGCGAGATAAAGTTTTATGAAACTTTTTTTGATGCCGTCATTTACTGGGCAAACGATATCAACACTATCATTGAACAAGCCTATCGAGAATCTAGTCAATTTGGACTAGGGGCTATGGATGCTTTACATATTGCAGCAGCAGTCTCGGTTGGAGCAACGGAATTCATAACCAATGAAAAACCTCAAAAGTCAATTCATCGAACTCGAAGTATTAAGGTGATTTCTATTTATCAATGATAGTGTTAATTCATCAACTTGACAACGATATCGCCAAATATTTTAATCAATAAATAGGGTTTTATCACTCATCACTTTCTGTCGTGAATTTCATCTCGGGTTGGTTTGACCCACCCTTGAACCGGAATGGGGTTTTCTGCCAATTGATCCATTAATCTGGTTTGGGGCTTTGCTTCTGAAACCACAATCACTCTAACCTCCCTTCCTTCTTGAATACTTTGTTGATATTCCGGCGGAATTTATATCATGCCTTGTTTGATTTTCGCTTTAAATTCAAAATAATTAACCATTTTTTTACCTTTTTTGTCTATTAATCTATGGATATTTTAACCTAAAAAATGCCAATCCTCAAATCTCCCCTAACCAGGTTTCGATCGCAGATATCGGATTCGGTTGATTGGGGGGAAAGCCTTTTAAGGGCGCTTCTAGGGGGTCGTCGGTGAGGAAGGCAACGGCAATTACCCCGGTCAGTTTTTGGCAAAAGGCCATGAGTTCTGGGGTGGGTTGGGTCGGGGTGGAAACCGTTTCGCTACCGAAGAGGATGGCACGGTGGGGGAGGAGGTTACGGCGTTTTAGGGTTTTGAGGTGGCGGCGCAGTTCTGCGGGGGTGGCGGGTTCCGGGGGGTCTTCGTCGGGACAGGTGATTTCCCAAATCAGTTCGCTGAGGGTGAGGGCGATTTCCCGTTCGCGGGTTTCGTCAGCGAGGAGGTCGGCGTTGAGGCAATACAGGGGCAGGTGTTGCAGGGATTCCCAGGTGAGGGGAGAGGCGAAAGTTTGTTCGCCGCTATGGGGGGTTTGTTCGGTGACTTCGGGATGGGGTGTGGTGGGGGGATTGTGCCATGCTTGGTAAAATTCGGGATAGGGGAGATTTTCGGCACAGTTCCAGATGACTTCGTACAATTTATTGAATCGGTCAAAGTCGTTTTGGCAAACTTCATCGCTGAGGCAGTCTTTTAAGGCGGTGACAACTCCTGCGTAGTGTTGGCGTGTGGTGAGGATTTTTCGCAGAGTCTCCGCCGCATCCTTCATCATCATGATAGCGTTGTCATTGGTAAGCTTGACCAAAGTAGCAATGGCTGTAGGATTGCCTTGTCCAATTTTTCCTAAACTCTTAGTTGCCCACAGGCGGATATTTTCATTTTCAGATGTGTCAGTGAGCTTAATCAAAGTAGCAATTGCATCTCGATTACCAAAGTCAATTTTCCCTAATGTTTCAGCCGACAAGCAAAGTATATCTTTATACTTAGAGGTTTCAAGTATTTTGGCTAAAGTAGAAACTGCTTCAGTATTACCTTGCCCAATTTTTCCTAAAGCCTCAGCCGCCTCATTGGCAACCCAGTGATCCTTGGCAGTTTCAATCAGTTTAACTAAAGCTGTTATCACTTTTTGATTTCCAGGACTAACTTTCCATAAAATATCTATGGCATCATAATAAATCCATTCATCCCAAGGGTTCCAATTATTTTCAATGATTTCAATTGCTTCTATTAAGGCTTCAATTATATTCGGATTTTTAGGATCAATTTCACTTAATTTTTGAGCCGAACTTATTAATAAATCCTCATCTTTTGTTGTTTGAATGAGTGTAACCAAATCAGCAATATAATCAGTATTTCTGGAGTAAGCTTTTTCTGGTAATTTTTCATATTTTTGGAGAAAATATTTGTTTTTAGTAGCTGCGATAAATTCAGAAAAAGCTGCAATAGCTAATGGCTCTTCTTTTGCAATTATCTCTAAAGTGCGAATAGCCCAATCCCGACAAGGTGAATAGTCGTGTTCAATTACTTGGATTAAAGCTGAAATTGCCGATAAATTTCCTTGTCCAATTTTTTCTAAACTCTTGAATGCTTGTGCTTGCAGCAAGGTTGGTTTAAAGAGAGGAGTTTTAATGATTTCAATTAAAATATTAACTGCTTCTGAATTATATTGCCCCACATTTCCAAGACCCTGAATGGCACTTTTACAAATATATTCATTTCTGATATTTAGCTCTATAATCCTTATAAACAGATCGATGACTTCTAGATTTCCTTGCCCGATTGCCTCTAAAGTTTCAATCGAGGATCTCATAACATACTGGTCTGGGAGATTTTCAACAATATTAATCAGTTCTGAAATCGCCAGTGGTCGAATGGTTTCAGGTATCGCATTTCTTGCCCCTTCTGAAATCTGATCGAGAAAAGTTGTCCATTTCTGCTTCTGAATATCAAACTCACCAAACCCCCACTTCACTACCTGCCGAACAATCTTAGCCGCGAGGGAACAAGCTTTAAACTCATTAATTCCTGCTGCTGCCAGAAAATAGGCTTGATATTCATAAAATCCTCGATCTACTTTCTCAAAATTCCAATCTCCACACCCATCCTCAAACTCAACCAACCCACGAATAAACCCCTCCTTCTCCTCAGCCCCAATATCCTCACGCCCCAACCACAACAAAATCACCTGCTTCCACTGCTTCTCAAAAATCCGATACCGCTTCCCCTCCACTGGGCAATCTACATGATTCCGAGGCAGAAAATAATCCCAATCCTTCACCGCCAACGCCGCAAAATACTCCTGAAACGTGGCATGATAAAACCCATACACCTTTTCGCGGCGATTTTCCTCTGCCACCCCCACCTCATTCAACCAGCCCAACTTTAACGCTCTGGATAACAGAGAACTTTTAGCCTTCGGTTTACCCAAGTATTGACACACCAACCGATGGGTTAACCGAAAGCGACTTACCTCACCATCGAGGGATACTTTTGCCAACTCTCCTAAAGTTGCATTCAAATCATCCTTTATCTGATCTATTAATTTATCCTTTTGCTCATTTGTTAATTGAGCCTTTTCCTCATCTGTTAATAAAAATTCTTCTCCCTTCCAC
Organism: Phormidium willei BDU 130791; assembly: GCA_001637315.1. Taxonomy (GTDB): domain Bacteria; phylum Cyanobacteriota; class Cyanobacteriia; order Cyanobacteriales; family Geitlerinemataceae; genus Sodalinema; species Sodalinema willei. Next base: position 7,491 of record LSZA01000052.1, read on the forward strand.
TCATACATCGACTCCACAAACCCCGCATACAAGTCCGCCGTCGTTTCCGGTAGCGCATCCTTCACCTTCCAAGTCGCACATAACAAGGTTAACCGCAGGGGATTGCGGCATAAATCCTTAATCCGTTCCTTCCCCGACTCTTGCAATTCTGACCACAAGGATTCCGCTAACTGGACATCCTCACCCGCCGCCACCAACCCCCGAAACCAGCGCCGGATAAACTCCTGCATTTGTTCATCCTGAAACGGTTGGGTGAGATAGGTTTGAAACCCCTGTAACTGGCTGGGGTTCGCTTGCCACAAATTCAAGCGACAGGTGACAATCATCCGCGCATCCGTCACCCAACCTCGGAATTTTAACCCCTGTAGGTCCGTCTGGCTCATCTCATCCAAGCCATCCAACAGTAACCAGACTGCACCCCCCTCAAATTTATTCCCCCAGTCCGCTTTAATTTCCTCTCTGGACTCCCTCAATGCCTCGGTGAGCCATTTTTGCTCTAAATACTCTCCCAGGGGTTGACTGCCCAATTCTGCCAAGTCCACCAAAATCACTAAATCATCGGTTTCTTGTAATAACCAAAAGGCTAATTTCTGGAGTAACGTGGTTTTTCCCGCCCCCGGTTCCCCAATAATCGCCAGACGTTTCTCGGTGCGTTGACCAATCACTTCTTGGAGAAACTCTCGGTAAGCGAACCGTTTCTCGACTTCCTCCCGATTGTACAAGTCCGAACCTTTTTCCGGGTCAATCTCTTGGGGGTGTTTTGGGTGCTGACTTCGTTTCGGTTTCACCAGGGCTAAATCGACAAATAAATCCTCATCGATTAAATTGCGATTCCCATAAACCTGACCGATAACCGTATTACTGCTTAACGGTTTCCGGTCCAGTAACATCCGACGGCAGATATCTTGCCATTCATCAATAGCATATTCCACCGGAAACCCAGCAATCTCTTGTCCAATCAGGCGTTTAAGTTGCTCATACCCCGTTTGGGAACTCTCCACAATCAGGAGAATACTGCCTTCTTCAACCTTGGTAATCGAGAGGGTTTTATCGTTGAGGCGGTTTTGCAGGGTTTGGGTGATTTCTTTGAGTTTATGTTGTGCGTCTTGGTAGTTTCCCTTCAATCCCAATAGGCAACGGTTGAGGATGTTTGGGGTGGGTTGAAATTTGGGTTGAGGAAGTTCCCCAAACGCTTCTTTCCATGCGTCTCGAATAACCTGTAAATTTTCTTCTCTTGGAGCCGTCTGATGCTTGAGAAAGAGTGAAAACTTCCAATATCCTTGATTTTTGGCTGATTCATGCTCCTTCAGAATCCCCAAATCTCGAAGGCAAGCCAGAGCATTTTGAATCAGTTCATCTCTCGCCGTTTCCAAGATTGGTTTCTGGCGATAGGTTTCTAATAAAACCCCTAACTCCTTCTTAGTAATCCCCTTTTCTATCCGCTTAATCTGTCCATTGCGCTGTTTTTGCTCAAGGATGCCAGACACCCTCAACTCGTCTGCCTTCACCCACTCCAGTTTGAACTGAGCTTTGTGCTTGTCTGGGGGAATCGCGATTTCCTCATCAGCCAGGGCCAGCAACGCCGCCACGAAATCCAGACGGTCTTGCAAGTCCTCCGCGCTTTCTCCATACTTGCGGCTTTTTTTGAAAGGCTGACCCGATTTTCCCACCATGACGACCCTCGATAGAAAACTGGTGCTGGCTTGGGGAAACTTGCCCAAACGGGAGGGTTGCCCAAACCAGGTAAAGCCATTGTAGCAAGGGTTTCAGGATTTAAGCAGTTGGTTGGATCGGGCTAAAGCCCAAAAAAACACTGACCTCAGAGACACAAATGAGGTCAGTCATGGCTAATCTACAAGACAAATTCAAACAACGGCAAGCCTTAGAAGACGCTTATGGGAATTTCGTGGAACCCTATGTCAATGCGGTAATGGAGATTCCCAACAACCCAGTGCCGACTCCTCCGGTTCGAGTGTGTGAGATGGGGACTTATCGGGTTTCCGGCTGGTTGCTGCTGACGCTGGTCTATTGTTGGTGGATGCGGGGACGGCCATGACTGTGGCGATGACCTCCACCACTTTGGCTCAACATCCCAGAAACCGGGTGTTCAAGACACTCGGTTTCTCAACCAGGCGATCGCCTAAATGATCTAGTGACATCATGAATTGTCAAGGGGCCAGGGCTATTTCATTCTAAAGAGGCGCTGTAATGTCTCAAGGCCGTACTTGCAGTACCGTTCCGCCTGAGCCGTGTTTTGAAAGCCATCCGAGCGATATAGATTCAGGACCAAGTTGCGGGCGACCGCGAAAAGTTGGGGAAGCTAGTGCATCCGGATGCGTGAGGCATCTTCTCCTTGAGCGACATCTCGGACGTGATGCACCTTGTTCTCAACGCCCCAATATCCCCGAATTCGTCGAGCCAATTCCTTGGCCGGCTCAGACAGTGAGGAGACAAAATAGCGCGTCTCGGTTTCCACGCGAAGCTGTCCGCCCTTTTTGAGCTGGCGCTGACTCTCCACCCGAATTAAGGTTTGCAATCCCGGCCAGTCGGGAATCGGCTCCCAGCTCGAACCTCGACTCACGACCCGGCGCTCGATGCGCCCATGCCCCTTACCGACATCGACGTAGCTCTCCTCGGCGACGAAGTTCGCCCGCACGCTCTCGTACAAATTCTTCTGATTCCCCTCAGCGCCAGCCGCTCGATGAACTCTGGCAACGCCTTGATTTCATTGGTTTTGTTCTCCACCTGATCTGGTTCGAGAATCAGGTCTCGCTCGACCAGATAGGCGCTCACCAACTGGATGGCTGGGTGAGGGGGCGAGTCGGGGTTGTCCGTTTCGAGCTGATACGAGCCTCGTAAAACTTTGCCATTCGTCGCTATCGTCTCGCCCGCTAGCGGTTGCACATCGAAGAATCGTGCCAGAGCAGCAGAATAGGCTTGGTCGTCTACCTTCAGCAACACCCGTCGAATCGTGCTGTAGGACGGCAAGCGTTGTTTTGGCGGTTTGAACAGTGCCAATAAGTCCTAACGATAGACGCTCAGCCAGTCGCCAATCGCCAGAAATCCTCGGTTTCCAGCGCCAACCGCCAGAGTAAACAGAGCGAGGCATAGGGTCATCTGGTGTCGCTTGCCCGAAGCCTTACGAACGTCTGGAAGGTCGGCGAAGGCTTCCAGAATTTCAAGGCGCTCTGCTGGGGGCTGAACAGGTAAGCTCGTCATCTTGCCTAGACCTCGTATGGCATCGAACTTTATCCTAATCTAGTATCTCAGAGAATGAAATAGCCCTGGCTTACGCACGGCATAGATACTAGATTTTAGGAGGAGTTCCCGCACCTCCTCATCATTTTGAATCCGCTCATCAATGCTGATTAAGCCTAAAGCGTTAACTGGAATATCAGAAATTCTTTGAAATTTCTGACGACCATCTGGTTGTCAGATAGACAGCATACCCGATGTGACGGTCTGCTCATGAAATTTATAATAGTAAAAAGGCTGAGTTTCATCTCCTTTAAGCGGTGAGTAGAGAAATTCTTATTGAGTTTCTATGGACTCTGTGGATTGACTAACCCGACGTTTTAAATCAAGGTGAATCGGCTGATAGTGTGTTTTTTCGATTCCTTAAAATTTGTAATGAATCTGGATAGTTGCGGGGCGTTTCTGCTTGAATGAAAGTAGATGAGTTCCTCCGAGATCGTCACAGGCATAAGCAAAACCGCTACCCGCTTCCAGATTTGGGGATACTGACAGTTGGAGAAGGTTGAATAACCCAACGAGATTACTTTTGCCTGAGCCATTGGCACCGACTAAAATGTTTAGGTTCTGCAATTCTAAATCCTGAGAATAGAATTCTAAGTTTTTATAGTTTTTTGCCCAAAGAGAGAGGAGAGACATGAAACAATTTGATTCTGGATAAATTGAGAATGTTTTGTTTTTTGCAGATGTGCCTTTGCCGGTGTTTGAACTGGGGATTCCACTTAATTTTCTGCCTTAAACAAACTCCGGTTCCCGTTGGTCGAGGAGTTCCCAAACGGCGTTTAGGAGTTCGTCTAACCCTTGCTGAGCTACGGCGGAAATCTGTAAGATGGGATAGTCGGAATCGGGCTGTAAGGCTTGGCTGAGGTCTTGAATTTCTTCGGGAGTGCGATCGCAGGCATCCAATTTACTCAAGGCGATAATCTGGGGACGCTCGGGTAACCCCCGGTCATAAGCCACTAACTCCTCACGAATCACCCGATAATCCTCCAAGGGATTCTCCGCCGTCACATCCACGAGATGCAACAATACCCGCGTCCGTTCAATATGACGTAAAAACTCATGACCTAACCCTAATCCCTCATGGGCTCCCGCAATCAAACCGGGAATATCGGCAAAGACGGTTCCATCTCCCGTGGGTTTGCGGACAACCCCCAAATTGGGAACCAGCGTGGTGAAGGGATAATCGGCAATTTTGGGACGGGCCGCCGATAACACGGAAATTAGGGTCGATTTCCCGGCGTTGGGAAGACCAATAATCCCCACCTCTGCCAGCAATTTTAACTCTAAGCGTAATTGACGAATGCGCCCCGGTCGTCCTTCCTGGGCGATTTCAGGGGCGCGGTTGCGGTTGCTGAGATAATGGCGGTTTCCATGACCTCCCTTTCCCCCTTCGGCGACACAGACTTTTTGGCCCGCTTCAATTAAATCGCCGACAATTTCCCCCGTTTCGAGGTCATAGGCGACGGTTCCACAGGGGACTTCTAGGGTGCGATCGCCCCCCGACGCCCCCGTACAATTATTATTACCTCCCCGTTTGCCATTCTCAGCCCGAAAGCGATGGGCGTAACGGAAATCCAACAGGGTTTGCAGATTATCCGTCGCCAGCAAATACACAGACCCTCCATGGCCTCCATCCCCCCCCGCCGGTCCCCCAGCCGGGACATACTTCTCGCGACGGAACGCCACCAGGCCATCGCCACCGGTTCCGCCTTCAACTTCAATTTCAACGCGATCAATGAACTGCATAATTAACCTTGGGGAGTGGGGAGTAAGAGTCGGAAAACAGAATTGGCGGCTATCTCGGCTCAAAGATAAGAACTGACATCTTCACCGCATTTGTCCGCTAGATAGGACAAGGCGCGAAACCTTAACCCCACCAACTGCTCATAGAGGGGATTTAACTCACACATGGCGGGAATATGGACGATTTTCTTGCCAAACAGCTTAATATCCCGTTCAAAGGGACAATTGGAGGGAATCATCCGACAGAGAAACCGGGCCACCTTGGGATCATGGACTTCCACATGGTCTAGCCATTGTCGCACAGGAGTGAGAACATCGCCCTTGTGGTCGCCGTCGTCGGACTGGTACTCCTCCATCTCAGGGGATGGGAGCGTGACGCGATCTTCTCCCTCTTGCAAGTCTTCAAGGGTGTGACGCAAATTGCGTAACGCCTCAGGACAATCGCCCAAATTGCCGAGGGCCTCACAGAACTGGTGTAATAGCTCATCTTCACCAACAGTGTAAATCCCATCGGCGATCGCCACCATCACCGCCGTTCTCATAAAGTTCTCCGCCACATGAGGATCATCCCCCAGGGCCGCGGCCAAGTCCTGAGGGGAAATGCCATCCTCTCGGCTATCCTGTTGAGCCAGTTGAGAGTTATCGTGGGTAATCTCGGCGATCGCCTCCCGTTCTCGTTGGTCAAAATCACCATCAGCCCAGGCGATGGCCAGAAGGCCCCGTAACCAGGCTTGGCTTTGTTGTTGATTGTGAGGCGATGCAGTTGTCTGAGTCATGTTAAATCGCGTACGTTAAAGTCTCTACGGTTGTTTCGTCCTAACGAATGGGGATATCTTGTGACGCTACAAGAGTTTGTACTATTTCTAGTCTCGATTTTAACCAATTCTCTGGGGCAATTCTTACTCAAAGCCGGAGCCATCAAATTGGGGGCCACCGCTCCCCAAGGGGCGATCGCCTTCCTCATCGGAGTTCTCTCAACCCCAGAACTCCTGCTAGGATTGATGGGTTACGGTGCCGGGGCCATGGTCTATATCTTGCTGCTGACGCGAGTCAACCTGAGCGTGGCCGGTCCCGCCACGGCCCTGGCCTACGTCATCGCTGTTCTCATCGGCCATTTCGGCTTCGGCGAGGCCATCCCGCCCTTACGCCTCGTTGGCTTAGGCTTCATTATCACCGGTGTCATTCTCGTCATCAGCCGGCCCTAACCGACTCACCCCTAAAACGCCTCCCAAGCCTGACGCACCAGACTACTGAGCCAATGGCGTTGCTCAGCATCGAGGAACTGATCTTCCTCCAACACCTCCGAGAGTAAATCCTCCAAACTGCGGCCCTGGCGACGAGTCATCTGGACCACCCCGGCGATCGCCGCCGCCACCACCTCAGGGCTAACCGGCTCTCGCCCCAACTCCATCGTATCCTGTACAGTCTCTGGGATAGAATAATCCATAATCAATCACACACAACCCAAACAACGGTTTTTTTTAGACAGTGACGCGGGTGACTCTCCCTGTGGTGACCACAACCCAAGTGACGTCGACTCAACAGTAAACTTAGTGATGAAACAACTTCTCTACTGGGAACTTCCTACACCGGATACAGCTGCGGTCCGCCATTGGCTGCACCAGGACTGGCAACCCCCGACTCTTGCCAACCCAGGAGCGGCGATCGCCACCCCTGATGGACTCCGCATTCCCCTCGGGGATGGCGAACTCTCAGTATTCATTTGGTCGCTACAGCGAACTACCTATCTTAAAGTTTTCCGTTGGGCAGATCGTCCCCTAGCTGGCGAACGACAACTGGTTAACCAGTTAAAACGCGACGCCATGCGTCAGTTTCCCCCTCACTATCCCCAACTGCCCAACATTGATTTGTCCCAGCAGTCGATATTTGAGGCACTTTTACCACATTACCCAGAAACAGTCAAGCATTTCCAAAATATTCCCAACGGCGAATATGACCTCAATCGGGTCTATTGGTGGGAAAAACGCTGGCGCGAGGGAGTTCTCAACCCCAAAACCCCCAAACAGGTCGTCGCCTTCAACCGCGAAGCCGCCAACTCCGGTGACCCCGACTATGACCTAATTTATCTCGGCGGCGCCCTGGGGGTCATTCACGCCGCCGTCATGGCTCGGCGGGGCTATCGCGTGCTGCTCATCGAACGGTTGCCCTTCGGACGCATGAACCGAGAATGGAACATCTCCCGCGATGAATTCCAAAGCCTAATCAACCTCGGACTCTTCAGCCCCGAAGAATTTGAACAAGTTATCGCCTGCGAATACAGCGACGGCTTTAACAAATTTTTCGATGCCAACAACCCCCCAGGAACCCAAGCCAAAGTTCTGCATACCCCCAAAGTCCTCAACATCTCCGTCGATGCCGAACAACTGCTAAGAATCTGCGGCGACAAACTCCGGGCCGCCGGGGGCGTCATCTGGGAGGAAACGGAATTTGTTAGTGCCGACATTGGGGCCGCCGTCGCCAGTATCGAAGCCCGCCATCTTCCCAGCGGTGAAAGCAAACAGGCTCGCGGACGTTTGCTCGTCGATGCCATGGGGAGCGCTTCTCCCATCGCCTGGCAACTCAACGGCGGTCGTACCTTTAACAGCGTCTGTCCCACCGTCGGCGCCGCCATTTCTGGAGGCTTCGACCCCCAAGTGTGGGACCATCAATTCGGCGATGTCCTCAACTCCCACGGCGACATCTCCCGAGGGCGACAACTGATTTGGGAACTCTTCCCCGGCCGGGATGGCGAAGTGACCATTTATCTGTTCCACTACCACCAAATCCATCCCGAGAACCCCGGTTCCTTGTTGGAGATGTACGAGGATTTCTTTCAAATTCTGCCCGAATATCGCCGCTGCGATGTGGACCAGCTGCAATGGCGTAAAGCCACCTTCGGCTATATTCCCGGACATTTTAGCCAAGGTAGCCGCGATCGCCAAGTCGCCTGGGACCGTCTCGTGGCCATCGGTGACGCGGCCTCCCTACAGTCGCCCCTCATCTTCACTGGCTTTGGCTCCCTGGTGCGGAACATGGAACGGCTGACACAACTGCTCGATACGGCCCTAACCCATGATCTCCTCGATGCCACCAATCTCGATCGCATCCGAGCCTATCAAAGCAACGTCGCCGTCACCTGGCTCTTCTCCAAAGGGATGATGGTCCCGACGGGCAAAAGCATCGCCCCGCAAAAAATCAACGCCATGCTCAATGTCTTCTTCGGCCTCCTAGCCGACGAACCCCTAGAAGTGGCCGAAACCTTCATCAAAGACCGTACCAGTTGGGGCTTATTCAACCGCCTAGCCCTCAAAGCGGCCGTCCAACATCCCGAAATCCTACTCTGGATTTGGCAACTGGCCGGCCCCTGGGACTTGGTGCGTTGGACTGGGAGTTATCTCAACTTCACCAAAGAAGCCCTAGTGGGTTGGAGTCTCAGTTGGATTCCCCGCTTCAGCCGTTGGGCGCAACCCTGGGCTGAAAAACGCTATCCCTCCCTCTGGCTGTGGTTACAAGCGATGAGTTATTCCCTCACCGAAGGCTTGGGACGGCGCTTTTCGCCACAATAAACTCCCCCGTTGAGGGGGAGACGTGAGGCCGACGTTTAATCACCAACAGGGTGATATCGTCATAGACCTGATGTCGGCCAATATGGCGGCGTACATCGTCAATCACCTCCTGGAGAATCACCTCGGCGGTGCATTGGCGGTGCTGGCTAATCACCTGACAGAGTCGCTCAATCCCATAGAGTTGCTTGTGCTGGTTTTCGGCTTCGGTAATCCCATCGGTGTAGAGAACCACCACATCTCCTGGATTGAGATACAAATGGTGACCGTTGATAAACTCCAGAATGTTGGTGTCCAAGCCAATGGGGAAGCCTAAATCAATGGTGTCCACCCGTTCAATTCCCTCATCGCGGGCAATAATGACCTCCTCATGTTGGCCGCTGAGTTTCAGGAGACCCTCGTGATAGTCAATCAGACATAACGAGAGGTTCTTGTCACTCTGCATCCGTTGCACATTCTGATAAATGGTGCGGTTGATGACATCGAGGAACTTACGGGGGTCTGTTTCCTGACATTCCTCCAGGGTACGGACGGCGGTTTGAACCATGATGGCCAAAACTCCACTTTCGAGGCCATGGCCCGTGACGTCGCCGATGCCGATTTTGATAGATTTCTCGCCGATGAGGATATCGTAATAGTCTCCCCCCACCTCATCGGCGGGTTCCATGTAGGTGGCGATTTCGAGTTCACTGGCTTTTTGCAGTTCATTGGCGGTGGGGAGGAGCATTTTCTGGAGTCGTCGCGAGATGTTGAGTTCGGCACTGAGATGCTCATTCAGGAGTTCGGTTTGGTTATGATGGTTGAGGAGCGATCGCAGATAACTGGCCAGCAACCCGGTGGCGAGTAGGCCAATCGCAAGGGTACTTCCGACCCGCCAAGACAGTTGACCTCGGTCTAACCGTGGCACAATCAACATCGACCATTCGCGATCGCCCACATTGAGGCTACGAATACAGTTATGATTGGGCTGGACTGGACAGTAATTTCCGTCAGCCATCTGAATGGGCGGGATTTGTTGCCAATCCGACTCCAGAGTATGGGTTTCGGCGTGATAGAAAAACAAAAAGTTCTCCTGAGCCATTGAGGTTTCTTTGAGTACAGATGAGTCGAGAATATCTAGGGTCATCTCGAAGAGATAAAAATCCAGATTGCGGATATCCAGGGTTCCTAGAGTCAGCCGCAGCATTTCTTTAAGGCCATAGGTTCCGTAAACAATCCCCAGCACCTGAGAATTCTCTTCCCCGAGAGCGCGATCGTCGTTCTCAGGCAAAACCTGCTCATAAATGGGATAATAAAGGTTAAACAAATAATCCCGAATCTGCGGGTCAAAGCGGGTACGACTCACTCGACTCCGGCGACTTTGGACCGCATTGGCGATCGCCCAATCGTCGAAAATTTCCGGCAGTTCGCGGCTCATCGCGGAAGCGGCCTGAAGCCGATACTGTTTAGCGGCGATGACCCTAGACTCATCCTCAAAACGGTCAACGGCCCAACCTAATTCTAGTAAGCCAGGATACTGAGGAAAAATCGAGTCAGTAAAGTGGTTCAATTGTGCTTCATCGACCTGGGAATGGGTTTGCACAAAACGTCCGGTGGTTAGGGTTCCTTGTAATGACCCCTCGATACGTTGTTGCAAAGCAAGTGCAAGATGATTCACCCGTCTTGGAAATTGACGTTGCAGCGTTTGCACTTCTTGGGTCGCGACAAAAATCGCTGCACCCCCTGAGACAAGGGAGCCAAACACAAGTGTTAGCCAGACCGGGAGATAGGAGTGCATCAGAGTATCTCGGAGAGACTGTAGCTGTTTTAACATAATTATCAGTATAGATTCTCAATTGCAATTTGCAAATATCGTTTCAGGTCGGGTGATAATTCCGTAAAAACACGGAAGTTAGACCGGAAGAAAAAAATAGACAAAAAAAAGGGACATCAACTGTCCCTAAATACTCAAAAAAATTAAAATGGCGATCGCACAAGATTTGACCTAAAGTTCGCCGCGAATATCGATAATTTCTCCATCTTTAATCACCACTTCCACTTTGAGTTTTTGAACCAAATTGTCACCTTTCCCCACATAGAATAAGTTTTCGATTTGACCCTGGTTCACCTCTTGCTCCATCTCAACCGTTTGCACTTGCTGCAACTGTTGCAAGATCTGATTTTTCTGTTCCAAGAACTGAGCTTTGCGCTGATTGACTTGCATTTGCAAATTATCAATCTGCTGTTGAGCCTGGGGACCAAGAGGTTGGGTGCTTTTGGCTTTCAGTTCCGAGACGGCTTGCTGAGCCTGCATTTCCAACTGTTGAAGTTGGCTATCGAGGCGATCCATTTGCAATTGTAATTGTTGTTGCGCCTCCTCCTTCCATTTAGGGGTGACGATCGCCACAATCGTGATATTACGCTTGAGCAGTAGTTTCGAGTTATCGAGTTCCATGAATCTCTCTTGATAGGTCATTGATGTCTGGGAGATGTCTGGGAATTGGCCACAGGTCCTAGCCAAACATCTCGTTAATGGTATCGCGGTAGCGCTCCTGTACAACGGGCCGTTTAATTTTTAGGGTCTGAGTCATCATGCCATTGTCCATCGAGAACGGCTCAGACACCAGACGAAACGGGCCAATGCGATCGTCGGCCCGATAACCCGGACGATGTTTCACCTCCCGATTGAGTTCCTCCCGGAACAATCGCTGAACCGGTTCCTGATTGAGATCCAACGGCGGAACCGCCTCGCTGTTCACCGTCAATCCTTGAGCCGTCCCCCATTGAGCCAGAGACTCCCAACTCGGTACAATCAAGGCCCCGAGTTGCCGCTGATCCTGTCCGACCAACATAATTTGGTCAATATAAGCACTGCGAACACAAGCATCCTCAATCGGTTGAGGTTCAATGTTCTCACCGTTGGTCAACACAATGGTGTCCTTGGCCCGTCCCGTCAAACGCAGGTGGCCGCCGGGGAGTAAACAGCCTAAATCGCCGGTATTAAACCAGCCATCGCGGTCAATGGCCGTCTCCGTCGCTTCGGGGTTGTTGAAATAGCCGTCCATCACCTGAGGACCGCGGCCGAGAACTAATCCCCGTTCCCCTTGCGGCAATAAATGCCCCGTTTCCGGATCGACAATACGAATTTCCGTGTCCACCAGGGAAAGTCCCGCCGACCCCTGTAAATTAGACCAAGGCCGACGCACCGTTAAGACGGGGGCGGTTTCCGTCAGACCATAGCCCACCAGGAGCTTAATACCGATAATGGCAAAGAACTCATCGATATGTTGGGCCAAAGAGCCACCACCACTGATGAGAAACTTGATTTTGCCGCCGGTTGCGGCCTGAACTTTGCCATAGACTAATTTATGACCCAAGCTGTGGAGAGGACTCAGGGCCAGGGCTTGTAAACGAGCGGTCAATCGATTGAGGGATGAGGGAGGAGTCCCATCGAGGGTTAGGCCATCGCGAATATGTTGGGCCTGGAGATGGCGACGACTGACACCGATGAAGAAATTGATCAGTTTTTGTTTGTTGGCCGGTTGTTCGCGGAAGTTCTTTTGCACCCCCTCATAGATGGATTCCCAGAGACGGGGAACGCCAATCATGATTTGCGGTTGGTGTTCTTTGAGGTCGTTTTTGAAGTAGCGCAGACTGGTGTAAAGTTGGGCGCAGCCTTGGGAGAGGAGGTAGTATTCACAGGTGCGCTCGTACACGTGCCAACTCGGGAGGATGCTCAGGGCGCGATCGCCGGCTTGGGGGACGAAGACATGACGGAAGGCGTTAATCTGATGGAGGAGGTTGCCATGGGTCAACATGGCCCCTTTGGGACGCCCGGTGGTTCCTGAGGTGTAGATGAGGGTGGCCAGGGTGTTGCGATCGCTTTTGGGGAGTTTGAAGCGGGCTGCATCCCCTAAGGCCATAAACTGATTGAAGTTGAGAATTTGCACGGGACTGTCGTCAGGCGGGGTTTCGTCGGACAGCAAAACTACCCAGGGAATATCTTGGCTTAGACGTAACGCCTCATCGCTCGAGGATTGCAGTTTTTCGAGGGTGGCCAGGTTTTCTAGGACGAGACCCTGACTTTGGCTATGTTGAGCAATATAGAGCAGTTCATCGCGATCGGCTTGACTCGATCGCACCGCATTAGCGGCCCCGGCGGCGATAATCCCTTGGTCTGCAATGAACCAGCGGGGACTATTTTCGGAAAATAGCACCACGCGCGGCGGTCGGTCATCGAATGAGTTCAACCCCAGACTCTGTAAGGCGGTGGCGAACTGCTGAATGTCTTGCCAAAGGTCTCGGTAGGAGAGTTTCACCGCCGGTTGACGATGGGGGTCATCTAGGGCGGTGAGGTTTCCGAAGCGATCGCTGGCGATGGACCAAACTTCTGTCAGAGAACTGACAGAGCGGTAATCCAGAGATTTTTTGAGATTGGCCTGTTCCTGCGGTGTAAGTGGAATCGAGATTGAAGAGGTATGCGTCATCATCACAGAATTTATAAGGTGAATTTTGTCAGGTGTCTCTAAACCAACTCTTTACAGTATCTCCGGAAATTTACCTAAATTTCGTTGCAGTCTGTGACAGTCCCGATGTTGTATGACATCTAAGCCAAGAGATCATGAAATCGACCCAGATTTGAGAGATTCAGGCAATCATTACTTGATAGCGTTTTAAAAATAAAACCTAAGACGGCATGAGAGGGTGCAATCCCAGCGTCAGGGTTCTGTTTCTCGCCCCCAATTTTCCAAATTGATCACACCCATGAGGGGTCTTACTCCTCTGACAAACTGACGGCGATCGCTTAAATTAAAGAACGAAGACGGCATAGATTGACTCGACATGAGACCCCTTCAATGGAGGATAAGACCCCTCACCCCTATCTTGTTTGATGCCGTCAAACTATGTTAGATAGAACGGGTACATTCAAACTAGGAGAAGTTGTTTATGGGGCCTTTGGAACTCGGTTTAGCAGGAATTGCATCGGTCATGTTGACCAAAGCCGCAGAAAATACCGGTGAGAGAGTGTCCAAAGAGATGCTAGAAATTGCTCTACCGCCCATGAAATCAGCCGCATCGAGTTTATCAACAACCCTACAAAATGGAATCAGCCTCTTAGGGGAACGACTCGAATCACGCTTTCCCAGTCAGGCGAACCCCTTTGATAACCCACAACTGGTGGCAGAGATGGTTCAAGAGGAAGCGAAAGATCCGCAACTGGCGGGAGTCGTCGAAGAAATTGAACGACAATTTCCGCCGATGGAAATCAAAGTTGACCAGCGTAAACAACAGGGAATTGTGATTAACGACCAAGGAAGCGCTAATTTCAACGAAACGATTCAACAAAACTTTAGCTAGGAGGACAATGGGGGGCGATTATCAACAACAGGGAATTAACCCCAATGATGCGGCTCAGGTTAATATTTCCCAAATGGTACAGAATTTTGGGACTTCAAGCCGTACAGAACGGGACTCTAGTGAAGCCAAATTGCTCAACGCGGTTAAAAATGAGGTGGCGGGTCGTCTTTCGCGATCGCTCCACCATCGAGTATACCTCGAACTTGATAAAACTGAAGATCCCAGTCAAGTGATCGCCCCCTGGTCTATTGATGTTAAACTAGGTCAGACTTCCCATCAACAAGTTTGCCGAAATAATCGAATTATTGACACCTTTGATCGCCCCGATATTGGCGGACGCTTACTCATTCTGGGCGCACCAGGATCTGGGAAAACCACGGTTCTCCTGCAATTGGCTCAAACCCTCGTTGAACGCGCTGAAAAAAACACCACAGATCCCGTTCCCGTTCTGCTTAATCTTTCGGCTTGGACGAGCAATTTCAAAGATATCCGCAGTTGGATTATCATCGACCTCAAACTTAAATATGGGATTCGTCAAGATATCGCCCAGAAATGGCTTGATGGAGGGCGTATTTTGCCCCTACTTGATGGTCTTGATGAACTCATGTCTCAATGTCAAGAAAGCTGTATTGAGTCCCTAAATCAGTTTCTTCCTGATTGGAGTGGGATTCCCTTAGTTGTCTGTTGTCGCCTCGAAGAATATCAACTCTATAACCAACATTTAGGCTTAAATGGTGCCTTGATTCTTCAGCCTCTCAGTGACGGTCAAATTGAAGCCTACTTACAGCAAGCTAAATGTGACTGGCTTTGGCAAGCCATTCGCCATGATAGTGATATCATGAATCCTGACTATGGCTTGGCTCGCTCCCCTTTATTTCTAACGATTTTAGTCTTAGCTAGTGATAATTTACCCCCAGACATCTGGAAACAGTCTGTTCGTCCCAAACAACGGCGACAAGTTCTCTTTGAAGCCTATATCCAAACTCGACTCCAACGGCGATATCTCGGCGGTGCAAACTTAGCCGCAACTCGCCATGGCCAAAAACCTTATCAAGACGATGAACAAACTAAACATTGGCTTGGTTGGCTGGCTTCTCGATTGATTGAGGAGAATAAAACTGAATTTTTCATTGAAAAATTACAACCTTATTTCTTGTCAAAACGCCCCTACAAGCTCGTGTATGGCTTGGTGATGGGGCTAGTCTTAGGAATGGTCGTCGGTTTAGTGTTTAGCCTGATTTATGGTGTGATTGATGGGCTAACGCGAGGACTTTTAGGGGGGATTTCAGTCGGGTTAATGGTGGGGTTAGTGGGAGGTCTGATCCGAGAGATTAAAACTGTTGAGACAATTCATTTTTCGAGTAAACTTGCCTCAAAACAGCTTTCTCGGATTATCACTAAAAGTTTGTTTCTCGGTTGGGTAGTGGGTTTAATGGGAGGACTAACGGGTGGACTGATTGGGGAACGCTTTGGTGGAATTTGGATTGGCGTTTTAGGGGGAATTGCGATCGGTCAAGTTTTTGGTACAGTGGTGGGAGTCATTGGTGGCTTAGTCGAGGCATTTGTGGGGGGAGAAATTGACAGCAAAACTGATGATAATCAAGGTATTTATCGTTCCTTAATGAATTCATTTATTTTTGGGTTTATGTTTGTTCCCGTAGGGTTTTTAATTCCCTTGTCAATTCATTATTTGAATGAACCAATTGGACTTTGGCGGCTGATGCGGGAAGGATTAGTGTTGGGGTTTCTCTTTGGGGCATTTGCGGGAGGATTGAATAGTGTGATTTCTCATTTTGCTCTTCGTTTTACTTTATGGATATTTGGGTATAGTCCCTGGAATTACAGCAAGTTTTTACGGTACTGTACGGAACGGGGTTTTTTGCAACGAGTCGGTGGAGGCTATCACTTTGTGCATGGCTTACTTCGAGAACACTTTGCACAGCAATATGGAGATAAATAGGTGTAGGCTAGTGTAATTGCCTATTTATTATTCCCAATCTTGTAAGCGTAATTTGTAATGTTGTAAGGTGCTTTTGATTTTGGTCTTTTGGGATTCAAAAATAGCACCTGCGAGAATTAAAATCAAGCCAAATCCCAAGCCTAATATCCATTTAGACAGGGTGTAGAGGGTTCCAAAAATAATAAATTGCTCCAAAATCGTAACCACAAAAAAAGTCGTGCCAACGAATAGAAATGCACGAATTTTCAAACTCAAACCCGCCAGTATTAGCAAGAGACTGAGACTGCCGATCATCGACCAATGGCTTGGTAGATAGCTGAGGGCAAAAAAGAGGACTAGGGTTCCTAGACGCAATTGATGGCGGAGACGGCGATCGCCGCCGTCTTGGAAAATCGGGTCAACCTGGGCAACATAGAGAATCGAGAGGGTAATCGGGGCCAGCCAGAGCATGAGAATGTCAAGGTCAAAGGCATTGAGTCCCTGACTCGCCAAGCCGCAGAGAGCCGTCAGGCCCAGATAATGCCAACGGACTTGTCGGTCCCACTGGCCGAGGGCCATGTAGAAGAGGGCGATCGCCAACAGACTCAGAGGATGCACAGCATGGAGGGTCAGGACTCCGACAATGGCCGGGAAGACTCGGGCAAGCTGCTGCCAGGGCTGTGGATGCCATCCCCAGGCAGACCAGGGGGCCTGACGTATTCCCAGGGATAACAGGACCGCGATCGCCCCAAATCCGGGCAGAATCACCCCCTGTTGACCGGCGATCGCCACGGCAATGGTGACAACGCCATACCCTTGAGCCACCCCGAGATAGAGCCAAATACGAGAACGGCGAGACCGCTCCAGAGAGCGACTTTGCCAGAGAGCATAACGGGTTAGGAGACCCCCAGCTATGAGAGCTAGGGCCGGCTGGCGAATGCTGACAGTGGCCGATAAACTCAGCATTAACGTTCCCACACCCCAGTGACTATGGGCGATTTGCGTTAGCCGTTGCGGGGGAACTTGCAGATAACGGCTCAACGGGCGACACAAACTTCCATAGAGACTCATCCAGACCACCATCACCAGGGCCACCGCCACCCCGCGATCGCCCTCGCCGGCCTGGGACAGTTGACCCAGCAGCAGTTCACTACTCGACAGAGAGAGGGCGACAACACCCACATAGACCAGGCCGCGACCCCAACTCGGAAGTTGACGACCGACATTGAGCAGAATCAGGGAAACCCCAACGCTGACAACTCCCGTCCAGGGGTGGATTAGGCTTCCTCGTAAGATGAGGGCAATCAGGCCATAGGCCATGGGGAGGGTATGCAGGGGAGAGAGGCGATGGCGGGGAATTTGCGGCGGTTGCCAGAGTTGGCTAACCCCTTGAACCAAGAGGCCTAAGGCAATGTTGACGAGGGCGACAATCCAGAGGGAGTCGGTAAACAGAAAGACCGTTTCTACGGCGATGAGTTCGATGGCCCAGCCAATCCCATAGAGTCCCCAGGTGTTGAGACGGCGGCCCTGATGCACGCCAAGGCTGAGAATTAGCAGTCCTAACCCGGCAATTATCCCGAGAGAGGGGGCTAGGAAGGCGTTTTGATAGGACAGGACCGATCGCAGGGTAAAGCCGATAATGATGGCTACCCAGGTGACCCATCCCCAAACCTGACAACCTCGCAGATAGAGGCGAGAGAGGTCTCCCCCTCGCTGTTGGCCCCAACGTCGCAAACTCCATAAGCCGAGGGGAAAGCAGGAGAAGAACAGCAGCCAATCTTGACCCGAGAGGGGGACGAGGTGGGCCGAGACGGCGATCGCCCAGTAAACAGCAAAACCGACGGCGACAATGCCGGCCCGAGTCTCCCGGAGACTGCGGACAGTGGCTAAGGCGATGAGTAACCCTAGGCCCGAGGCGAGGATGAGGCCCGGACGGGGGTCGGAACTGGTGATGAGGTCGGGGAGGGGTTGCAGGGCGATCGCTCCTAGAATGGCCAGCCAGCCGGCTTGGCGGCGATAGTGGCTCACGCCAACATGGGCGGCGATCGCCAAAAACAGGGGCATCAGCCACCAGAACCAGCCGGGATGAAATAATGTCTCGCTGGGGGAAGCGAGAACGAGGAGGACATAACTGGCGGCCCCAAAGCCGAGGCTGAGGTGCCAGGAACTGGTTTGCCAGATTCCGGTCCGTTGTCGGTTGGTCCAAATCCCTTGCAGGAGGGCGAAGCTGAGGCTAATCAGTCCCCAGTCGCTTTGGGAGAAATCACCGTCGATTTGCCAGTCTAGGATGGAGGCGATCCCGCCCAAGAGCAGCAGTTGTGAGAGGGTGGCCAGAAGGGTGGATTGGCGATAGCGATGTTGGGTGACGGCGGCTAGTAGGCTTGCTAGGGGTATCCAGACGAGCCAGGTCTGGGGGAAACTGTGGGTGGCGATCGCCGCGAGGACTAGGCCCACGAGCCAGGCTCCTGTATCGGCTTGTCGGGCCAGCGATCGCCGTGGGGTTTGGCGATACAGCCATTGGCTCAAAGCCAGGTTTGCCAGGAGATAGGGCAGGAAGAGGAAACTGAGAAATGGGATTTGGACGTGAGGGCCGAGGAGGGCTTGGGCCTGTTGCCAGACGGCGTTACGGAAGGATTCGGGTAGGAGTTGCCCGAGGATGATGTAGCCTTGCAGGCCCACGAGAGCGGTTAGGAGTAAGTCTCGGGGTTTGCCCAGGTGTTGGAGGCGTTGGCTGAGTCGGTGTAGAGCCAGGACAGTGACGGCGATTGCGGCCCAGGAGAGGTTCAGCAGGGAGAGTCCCCAGCCGAGGGTGAGGAGAATGGCCCCGAGGCGCGATCGCAGTCCTGGTTTCGGTTCCGCCAATTGCCAGCCCAGGAGGCCCCAAGCTAACCCCCAATAGGACAGCAGCATCGGATCATTGAGGAGTTCCCGGCCCGAGAAGCTGGCTAAGCCATAGCCGACGAGTCCTAGGAGGGGTAACTCTGCTCGTTGGCGATCGGCGAGGACTCCGGCGAGAGTGGCTAGATAGACCCCGAACTGAGCCAGGAGGGGCAGGGGAGTGACGGCCCAATGGGAGAGGCTAAACAGAAGCAGCAGAGCGGTTTGTCGCCGGGGTAAGTGGGCGCCTCGCCAGAGCCAGAAGCTGAGGGAGAGGCTGGCCAGGAGCATCGTGGCCCATCCCAGGGGCGATCGCCACAGGGCAAATTCATCCATGGCCCAGAAGTTGAGGGGAATTAGGCCTAGGACGATGGTTTCTAGGGTTTGGGCGGTTAAGGCCAGACGTTGACGACGGTGTAGCCAGCTACTCGCGACGGCAAATCCCACGGTATAGATCCAGAGAATCCCATATTGTCCCGCCGCTGGGAACCGTCCCCATTGACTGGCCGCGAGAACTGCTGAGGAGACGAGGACGACGAAGAGGCCCAACCAGAGTAGCCAGCGGACACTGAGTTCATCTTTGAGGGCCTGGGCGATCGTCCAGTGACGGGGTGGGCGAGAGGGGGAGGTTGAGGCAGGCTGTGGGGGACGGTAGGGGACTGTTTTTGGGGGGGCTGATTCGGGTTCCCAGGCGGGCAGAGGACAGGTCAATCCCTGACGACATAAGTGTTTGACTTGGTCATCGTCGAGTAGGTCCAGTTGCAGCCAATGGTCGAGTCCATCGAGACAATGGCGATGGTTAGGGTTGAGGGGGACGAGAAGCGGGGGACGGTTCTGCATGGGGGTGAGGGGTGGGGGATGTTCCAAACTACCCTCTGGCTTCTGGGGCTGTCGAGGTGGGTTCGGACAGTTCCCTAGTCGGGCCGCTGAGTTACGCTACTATGTCTTACAGCAATAGTCATTACTTTATAGGGTTCGTTCTTACGGCCATCTGTAGTATGACTTTTGAAAATTTGGTATAACAACCAAAATACGGCCAGTCAGGTAGACGAGGGTCGGCAAGGGAATGTTGCTGGTGTCCATCAAGTTATTCAGTCTTGTTCCCTAGCTATTGAGATTGTTAAGCAGGCGGCGAGGTAGAAATTTGGTTATGAAAAACAAGAATGGTGGGTCTTCAGGACATACGGTGTAATTGGTTGCATTCAATGCCAAATAGCGAAAGATTTTTCGTCCTTACTACCGCAAAAGATGTAATCTTCCGTAAATTATTCCTGATCACTCCCAACCCTGAAGACCCAGAAGGGCAGACTTTTTTAAATTCAATCAAAGAAGCTGTAAGGAAGACGACACTAGAAACCATTCAGATTCTGACCACCTTAGTGAAGATGAATGCAGTAGATATACGATATTTCGGAGTTAAGAAGCCTCAAATACTAGCATTTTGCGGTTGTAATAGCTTTTAACTTTTTCATAATCTTCTGCCATGACCAAATAGGTTTCGCGTTCTTCCATATTCTGAAACTGGCCAATAATTTCTTTTGTCAAAGCAGACCAAACTTCCTCTGTGACAAAGTAATACCTCAATTCTGGATGCAATTGAAATTTTGAATCAGTTTTCAGTAATTCTTCTACCTCACCATAAGCGGTCAAGCTCATATATTCGGATTCTATATCTTCAGTTAACTTTTCGACATTTTTAGCTAACTTTTCGACCGACTCATCAATATTTTTTTCTAACCCTGAGATTTTCTTTGAATAACGCAAAACATCGATATAAGTCAACTCATCAGTAAGTTCTTCAGAAAAACACTTAATCCGAGCGAAATGTATAGATTGAGACATATTCTACTTCCTGGCTTGTTCAATGTATTTTACTAGCTGAGGTAAGCTATTAACTTTTTTCAAAGCAATAATAAGCTTGTCAACTGAATCCCAATCGTAATACTGAATATCAATGCTAGGAAACTCTTGTTTCAGTTTTTCCAGTAAACCTCTATTTTCTCCGTCTAAACGATTAACAGGAAAAATGTAACGGAATCCTTCTGGCTGTTTTGTTTTGAGTAACTTCTTAACGTCCCCTATCCATTTTCAGGGATTCAAGTCTCGCCAATCTGGCAAGCTCGTTAATGCTTTGCCTAAAGCATTTTTGATAGAATCAAATTTGAAGGATGAGTTTGAGATGGAACTTTATTCTGAAATTAGCAGTCGTATGAACGATTGTGTGCAATCTGGTAGTGAACAGATTGTCTACCCCCACCAGCGGTGTTGGAATACTATTTAAATTCTGATTTGTCAACATTGTCCACAGAGGATCAGCAATTCTCATTATGGAAATTTTGCCCCAGCTTATTGAGAATCGTCTTAATAAGGATTATTGAAAGCCGCATTTTTTCGTTCAAGATTGGGCATCTTGGACAGGATGCGGGTCAAAATGAGAATTGCTGACAGAGGATTATGATCGCCTTCCGGGTTTAATGTGTATCGGAATTTACCCTTTGAGGCGGAGCAGATGGAAACCTTTATCTGGCGATTTTTTGCCCAGAGTGATTAAAATAAGAAAAACCCAACCTTTTACCCTGATGCTAGTTCATCCTTCTCTCCCTCCCCTTCATCATCTCCCTGATTCGTTACCCCTGGATGGGGCCGTGCGAATTGAGTTAGAATCCGGTGTCCCTATTTTTCGGGCATCGGCAACCGTGCAGAATCGGATTCTCATGTTGTTGGATAAACAGAAACTTGAAGCCTTAACTGAGGCAGAAGAACAGGAGTTAGATGCCTACGAAGAAATTGATGATTATTTAAGTTTTGTCAATCGCACGATTCATAATTTGGCATTTGCGCCTAATTCGCAAGGTTAAATAAAATGGCTCGTCCCTGGATTTCTGAACAGATACAAGCAACGGTTAGGCAACGCGCCAAAGGGCTGTGTGAATATTGTCATGCTTCGGAACAGTGGCAATATGTACAGTTTACCATCGATCACATTATTCCTTTAGCAGAAGGGGGTTCTAGCGATCTGAATAATTTGGCGCTGGCCTGTTTTCACTGCAATCGTCGGAAAGGACGCTATCAAAATGCGATCGATCCAGAATCAGGGCAAACGGTCGCTTTATTTAATCCCAGACAGGATCGATGGCTGGATCATTTTCGCTGGTCTGACGATTGTTTAAGGATTATGGGCATGACTCCCACTGGACGAGCAACGGTGGCAGCACTAGCCTTGAATCGGGAACGCATCCTGGCCATTCGAGCCGCCGATTACGAAATTGGGCGACACCCACCCTTGGACGATAGATAAGTTCAGCAGTTGTTTACCCGGACTGAATCTATAATGAGGGTTCGATTTTGGATGTCCGTTATGTCCCTTGTCACCCCCACAGGAAACTCGGTTTCTCGGCATTTAGCTACAATAGGATGAGTTGGCGTCAATCAGGTAGAGTTAGACATCACTCATAAATCAGAGGGATTCATGCTGAACATACAACTAGACCCCGAAACCGAAGCCCGTTTAGTGGAAATTTTAGCCAGGACAAAAACGACTAGCGATGAATTGATTAAACGCTTAGTTCAAGAACGCTGGTTGAGTTTACAACCCCGCCAAACGATTGTCGAAAGATTGGGCGGACATCCTGAACATCTGTTAGAAGATGCGCCGCCGGATCTGTCCGAAAGGGCTACTCGCAAAAAGGCGATCGCTGATTATTTGCAAAAGAAACATCCTCAATACGATTTGCCATGACCGACCATCCTGTAATTATTGGATATAAACGAGTGAAATTGCCAGTAAACATTTAAGGAAAAAATCATGCCCATTATTAAAATTTCTAAGCAGTATTTAATTGACCAAAATGAGGAATTTATTACCGTAGATGTGCCTGCTTCAGTGGTCGCGCTCTGGCAACGGGATTATGCCCAGGTTGCCAAAGCCAAGGGATTGCTAAAAGATAAGCGAGACAAAATGCGGGCGCATCTCGACACAATCCGTCAGGAGTGGGAGCGATGAAATATCTCTACGACACCAACATTTTTATTGACTACCTCGCTGAAGAACCAGCCATCTTGCCATTTTTCTCAGAATCATTTCTCAGCCAAAAATGAGGTAATTACTTCCTGCATTGCCCGAATTGAGTTGCTGAGTTTTCCAGAATTATCCAATGAAGAAGAAGCGGTCATTGCTGATTTGTTGATGCAGTTTGAACAAGTCCCCCTACTGCCCCAAATTGAAGATCGCACTATTCAATTACGGCGACATCACCGCCTCAAACTTCCCGATGCCCTGATTGCGGCAACTGCATTGCACTGCTCTGCTTGTGTGATGACTCGAAATGTGGATGATTTCAAGCGCGTGCTTGATTTAACATTGTGCAATCCCTTTGAAGAGGTGAAGGAGGGTAATGATACAGATTAACTATTCCCCACCCAACTGCACCGCCAAATCATTTGCATCGATTTCTTGAAAAAAAAATAGGTTCCCCAGTTCCTACATAGAAACCCGGTTTCTGGGGTAAAATAATGACAGTGTTGAGGGTATGACTATGGGTGTCGGGCGATCGCTCCTAAAACTAAGCAAAGGATGGGAAAGCCTTTGCGGGATTAACGTTGCAGTTACTGACGGGAATGCAGGCACAACTGAGCCAACTGCAAGCGAATCAAGGGGGGGCAATGTTGAGGAATTCAGCCAAATCCTGCAACAGTTTCAGGAAGTAGAAACCCAGTTACGGGGAAACGTCACCCAGCAGCAGGAGTTTTTTAGGGATATTTCCCGTGGGATTGAGTCCGGTTTTGCGGAAGTCTGTCAACGGTTGGGGGTGATGGAAACCACCATCAGCGGATTGTTACAAAAA
>LSZA01000053.1 GCA_001637315.1 Phormidium willei BDU 130791
AGTTTGGGCGATGATCGCCCCTCCAGCCGTCAGCCACATCCCAATCAGGCTCAAGCCGGGCAACGTCAGCCAGCCACGTCGAAGACCATACATAGTTCAAAACCAGAATAAAACAGGGACAGAACCGGAAAACTCATCCCAGGGAGAATCTCTTGAGCTTCACGGCACAGAGAACTGCACAGAGTTTGAAGACTTAGGATATATTAGCCCTCAAGGGACAAAACTCCCGCAACTGATAGA
Source organism: Phormidium willei BDU 130791 (assembly GCA_001637315.1). Taxonomy (GTDB): domain Bacteria; phylum Cyanobacteriota; class Cyanobacteriia; order Cyanobacteriales; family Geitlerinemataceae; genus Sodalinema; species Sodalinema willei. The sequence goes on from LSZA01000053.1 coordinate 241, forward strand.
TGAGAACAACACGATAACTTGTATGGATATGCCAATCTGGCCCGGTGAACCCTATCCTTTGGGGGCGTATTGGGATGGCCAAGGAACCAACTTTGCTATTTATAGCGAAAATGCGACCCAAGTTGAGTTGTGCTTGTTTGATGAACAGGGTCAGGAAACTCGGGTTCCCTTAACGGAAATTGAGAATTATAACTGGCATGGATATCTCCCCGGTATCCAACCCGGCCAACGCTACGGGTTCCGGGTTCATGGTCCCTTTGAACCGGAACAGGGCCATCGCTTCAACCCCAACAAATTACTCATCGATCCCTACGCCAAAGCCTTAGATGGACAAATTGGCTATGATGAGGCGATCTTTGGCTACTGCTGGGACGATGAGGATGAGGATCTCTCATTCAACGATCTTGATGATTCTGGCTGGATTCCCAAGGCGATTGTCGTGGATGAGTCCTTTGATTGGGAGGGCGATCGCCTCCTCAACATCCCGGAACAGGACACCGTCATCTACGAGATGCACGTCAAAGGCTTCACCCGCCAACACCCGGATATTCCCCCGGAACTGCGAGGAACCTATCGGGGGCTGGCCCATCCTGAGGCGATTCGTTATCTCAAATCCCTGGGAATCACCGCCGTCGAACTGATGCCGGTTCATCATTTTGTTTCCCAACCGGGCCACTTAGCGGAAACGGGCTTGACAAACTACTGGGGTTATGATTCTATCGCCTATTTTGCCCCCTACCGTGGCTACAGTGCCAGTGACAATCCTCAAGATCAGGTTCGGGAATTTAAAGACATGGTGAAAGCCCTCCATGCTGAGGGAATTGAGGTTATTTTAGATGTCGTTTACAACCATACTGGTGAAGGGAATCATCTCGGACCGACGTTATGTTTTCGGGGGATTGACAACACCACCTATTACCGCCTCGTTGAAGATGATCCTCGCTATTATATGGACTTCACCGGCTGCGGCAATTCCCTTAATGTGAGCCATCCCCAAGTTCTCAAACTAATTATGGATAGTTTGCGCTATTGGGTGTTAGATATGCATGTCGATGGCTTCCGGTTTGACTTGGCGTCTGCCCTAGCCCGAGAACTTTATGAAGTGGATAGTTTAGCCGCTTTCTTTGATATCATCCATCAAGACCCCATCCTCTCAAAAGTGAAACTCATTGCTGAACCTTGGGATATTGCTGACGGTGGCTATCAAGTGGGTAATTTCCCCCTACTGTGGTCAGAATGGAATGGTCGTTATCGTGATTCCGTACGAGATTTTTGGCGCGGCGAAGATGGCACGTTGGCGGAGTTTGCCTATCGTCTAACCGGGAGTTCAGATCTCTATAAATTTAATGGGCGTCGTCCCAGTGCCAGCATTAATTTTATCACCGCCCATGATGGCTTTACGCTCAATGATTTAGTGAGCTATAACGAGAAACATAATAAAGCCAATGGCGAAGACAATCGGGATGGAGAAAGTCATAACCGGTCTTGGAATTGTGGTGTCGAAGGTCCAACGGATGACCCGGAAGTGTTAAGTCTTCGCAATCGCCAGCGACGCAACTTTTTGACAACCTTACTGTTATCTCAAGGCGTGCCAATGCTGGTCAGTGGTGATGAATTGGGGCGAACTCAACAGGGAAACAACAATGTTTATTGTCAAGATAATGAGTTGGCTTGGTTAGATTGGGACTTACAGGATTCCAATGCTGATCTTCTGACCTTTACTCGGCAATTGATTCAATTTCGGGCGGATCATCCGGTATTTCGTCGCCGCAAATGGTTCCAAGGACAACCCATTTATGGCTCAGATGTCGTTGATTTGGGCTGGTTTAACCCCGATGGAGAAGAGGTGGATGAAGAACAGTGGCAAGAAGGGTTTGCTAAGGCGATCGCCGTCTTCTTGAATGGAGATGCAATTCCCGCCCGAGGCAAACAAGGAGAACGGATTGTCGATGATAGTTTCTTGTTGCTGTTTAACGCTCATCATGAATCCTTGACTTTCCAGCTTCCTGAACGGTTACAAGAGTCAATTTGGTGTGTGGTTTTAGACACCACAAAACCAACCCTAGTGGCTCATGGTAGCCGTTACAGTGGATCTGACCCCTTAGAGGTTGAATCTCGTTCGACAGTGTTGTTACAACGGGTGTAATGACCGGTGTGATTTTGTCCGTTTTATGGGTACCGTGAACATGACCATTGGTGCAATCTATTTAGGTGGCGATCGCTGTGACTTTTCCCTTTGGGGGCCAACGTTAGATCAGGTTACCCTGGAAATCCTAACTCCTGAGACGCGATCGCATCCCCTCGAACAAGATAACTGGGGCTATTGGCGGGCCAGCCTCGATCGCATTCCCCCAGGAACCTGCTATCAGTATCGTCTCAACGGCGAAACACTCCGCCCCGATCCCATGGCCCACTTTCAACCGGAGGGAGTTCATGGCCCCTCCGCCGTCGTCGATCACGGGGCCTTTTCTTGGCAAGATGCGGCTTGGCGGGGGATTCCCCTAGACGAGTCGATTCTCTACGAACTCCATATCGGCACTTTTACCCCCGCCGGAACCTTCGAGGCGGCCATCTCCCGCCTCGCTGACTTAACGGCCCTGGGTGTGACCAGCATCGAAATTATGCCTGTCTCTCAGTTTCCCGGCCAGCGGAACTGGGGCTACGATGGGGCCTATCCCTTTGCGGTTCAGAACTCCTACGGCGGCCCCGATGGCCTCAAAGCCCTCGTCAACGCCGCCCACCAAGCGGGATTAGCGGTGATTTTGGATGTCGTCTATAACCACTTTGGCCCAGAAGGGAACTACAGCCGTGATTTTGGCCCCTATTTCACGGAAAAATACCAAACCCCCTGGGGTGGGGCGATTAACTTCGATGAGGCCTACAGTTACGGCGTTCGCCAATTTGTGATTGAAAATGCCCTCTACTGGCTACGGGAGTATCATTTGGATGGCTTACGTCTCGATGCGATTCATGCCATTTATGATGGCGGGGCTAAGCATATTTTGGCCGAGTTGAGCGATCGCCTCGCCCAGTTTAATGAAACCGCCACCTATCCTCGCTATCTCATCGCTGAAAGTGATCTCAATGATGTGCGAATTATCCGCCCTCGTTCAGACGATGGCCTCGGGATGGATGCCCAATGGAGTGATGATTTTCACCATAGTTTGCATACCCTGTTAACGGGAGAACAACAGGGCTATTATGAAGACTTTGGCCGTTGCGAACAACTGGCTACGGCCTGGCGAGATAGTTTTGTCTATCAATGGACTTATTCTCCCCACCGTAAGCGATTTCACGGCAGCGATGCCCGCGATCGCCCCCCCTCCCAGTTTGTGGTCTGTCATCAAAATCACGACCAAATCGGCAACCGGATGTTAGGGGAACGTCTCTCGCAACTTGTCTCCTTTGATGCCCTCAAACTCGCCGCCGCCGCTACTCTCCTGAATCCGGGAATCCCACTGTTATTTATGGGGGAAGAATATGGAGAAGACTCCCCCTTTCTCTATTTTATTGACCATCAAGATCCCGATTTAGTTGAAGCCGTCCGCCAAGGTCGTAAACGGGAATTTGAAGCCTTCCACGCCAGCGGAACACCACCGGATGCGGCGAGTTTAGAGACCTTCAAAACTTCAACGCTCAAGTGGGACAAACGCCAAGGTGACCATCATCAGGTTTTACTCAATTTCTATAAACATCTCATTGAACGACGCACCATGAATCGGGCTATTATAGCCTGCGATCGCCAACAAATCCAAACCCAATACAACAACGAATCCCGCTGGTTCAGCGTTCACCAATCCCAAGCCAATCAGGCGATTTGGGCTATCTTTAACTTTAACGAGACCATCATTGAATCGCCCCCAGCCCCCAATCAAACCTGGACTAAAACCCTCGATTCAAGTGACTCCATCTGGCAAGGTTCTGGCCCCCTCTCTCCCACAACTCTAAACAGTCATGAATCCATCAAAATTCCTCCCCTAACTGTTGTACTATACGAGAACAGTTGATTGTCAATCGTAACATCAATACCCGTATCAAATCTAAATCGGGTTAAGAAGAGAAACTCTTAAAAATCTGTCCCTGTATTCCCGAAATGGTGCGTTCCGGCAGCATATAGCCTATCGGTAAACCCCCACAAGGGTTGCAAGCCGGAACACACCCTACCCCTCTTGCCTCTAAAACCATGACTCCCCCTATCGCCACCTATCGCCTGCAATTCAATCCAAACTTTGGTTTTGATGCTGCCCGAGAAATTGTGGATTATCTCCATAATCTGGGTGTTTCAACCATTTATGCTTCGCCAATCTTTAAAGCCCGTCGTGGCAGTAGCCATGGCTATGATGTCGTCGATCCCCGAGTGTTGAACCCCGAATTGGGTAGCCCCGAAACCTTTAGCGGACTCATTGAAAAAATCCATGAGTGTGAGATGAGTTGGTTGCAAGATATTGTTCCCAACCATATGGCGTATGATAGTAATAATCCCTTTCTTGTTGATGTCCTAGAATATGGCACAAATTCCGAGTATTATCACTTTTTTGACATTCAATGGGAACATCCCGATCGCGATATTAATGGCAAAATTCTTGCCCCATTTCTAGGAGATTTTTACGGACAATGTCTCGAACAGGGCGAACTCAAACTTGAGTATTCAGAAGCCGGGTTAAGCATCAACTATTATCAGTTACGATTTCCCCTCCGCATTGAGTCTTACACTGAACTCCTCACCCACAATTTAGGCGAACTGCGGCGACTTCTCGGGCGTGAACATCCTGATTTTATTAAACTGTTGGGCGTTCTCTATCTCCTCAAAGGTGCTATCACAGAAACTGAAAAACGTCAATACAAAGACCAAGCGGCATTTGTCAAAGGGTTAATTTGGGAACTTTATCAATCGAACCCGGAAATTCGTACCTTCATCGATCGCAACGTAGAAACCTTTAATGGAACCGTCGGAGATCCCGATAGTTTTGATAGTTTAGATCGGATTTTGGGGAATCAATACTTTCGTCTTGCGTTCTGGAAAGTCGGGGCAGAAGAACTCAACTATCGCCGCTTTTTTACCATCAACGAGCTGATTTGTGTCAGCATCGAAGAAGAAACCGTGTTTGACCTGACTCATAGCTATATCAAGGAGTTAGTCGAAAATGGTTCATTTCAGGGGGTTCGCGTGGATCATATTGATGGACTCTATGACCCCAAACAATATCTCGATCGCCTCTCCGAACAACTCGGCGACACCTATGTTGTCGTGGAAAAAATCTTAGAGGGCAACGAAACCCTCCCGGAAGATTGGGCGATTCAAGGTACATCTGGTTATGACTTTCTCTACACCGTCAATAATCTCTTTTGTCAAACGGCCAACGAAGCCGCCTTCACCCGTATTTATCAACGCTTCTCTGGACAATGGCGGTCGTATCATGAGTTAGAAGTTCACTGCAAGCGACTCATCGCCGAAACCAATCTCGCCGGAGATATCGAGAACTTGGCCAACTTCCTCAAACAACTGGCCAGTCAATATCGCTATGCTAGTGATTTCACTCTAGGGGGCTTACGACGGGCAATCCAGGAACTGTTGGTGGTGTTTCCCATTTATCGCACTTATATTACACCAGCGGGCTTAAATCGCCGCGATCGCAGCCACATCGAACGGGCCGTTCAAGCCGCGAAACGACAAAAACCGCAACTGGCCAACGAATTGAGTTTCATTGAAAAGTTATGGCTATTAGACTATGACGAGGACATGAGTGAGGCTGAAAAAGCCCAATGGACTCATTTCGTGATGCGAATGCAACAGTTTTCGGGGCCATTGATGGCAAAAGGGGTTGAAGATACCCTGTTTTATATCTACAATCGCCTCATTTCCCTCAATGAAGTGGGGGGATCTCCCGGTCGTTTTGGCATTACCCTCTCGGAGTTTCATGGCTTCAACCAACAACAGGCCACCTATTGGACTGAATCGATGAACGCCTCCTCCACCCACGACACCAAACGCAGCGAGGATATGCGGGCACGCCTCAACGTTCTCTCGGAACTTCCCGAAGAATGGGAAGCGGCTGTAACCAGTTGGAAGCAAATCAACCAAAATCGCCGCCAGGAGGATTCAGAAAGTCCCGATACGAACGATGAGTATTTCCTCTATCAAACCCTGGTGGGGGTGTTTCCCTTCGATCCCTATGATTTAGGAAACGTCCGCGATCGCGTTGAACAGTACGTCGTCAAAGCCGTTCGCGAAGCTAAAGTCCACACCGCCTGGCTACGGCCCGACACCGACTATGAGGCGGCCTTTGTCGAGTTTGTCCGCCAAGTTCTGGCCGACGGCGATGACAATGCGTTCTTAGCCGCCTTCCGTCCCTTTCAACAAAAAATCGCCAGTTACGGGATGCTGAACTCCCTATCTCAAACCCTCCTGAAACTCACCGCCCCCGGCGTTCCCGACTTATATCAAGGAACCGAACTCTGGGACTTTAGTTTAGTTGACCCTGACAACCGCCGCCCCGTTGATTATGGCCGCCAAGCCCAACTGCTGAACGACCTACAAAACTGGGCGGCCGCCGATTTACCGGGACTGTTGGCGGATCTCAAATACAACGCCACCGATGGACGAATTAAACTATTTAGTATTCACCGTCTCTTGAGTACCCGTCACCAATACCGAGAGTTATTCGATCGCGGCGAATATCGTCCTCTACGGGTGACTGGCAAACATGCCGATCGCGTCGTGGCCTTTCTGCGAAAATCAGGAGAGGCCCAGGCGATCGCGATCGCCCCCCGCTTCTGTACCGAACTCGTCGAACCGGGCCAGTTCCCCCTCGGCGACGAGGTGTGGGGCAACACGGCTGTAGAAATCCCCGGAAGTGCCGCCCAAACCTGGGTTGAAGCCATCTCCGGGCGATCGCTCTCCCGCCACACCACCCTCAGCGTCGGCCAACTCCTGGCCGACTTTCCCATCGCCCTCTGGATTTCCGACTAACCCCCCAGTTCCAGTGTTCCCTATTCCCAGTTCCCAGTTCCCTATTCCCTACTATGCCTCTCCTCCCCAACAGCCCCCGCCTACAACCGGTTATCCATTACATCCGCGACACCTGGACAACCCTGACCCGCACCCAGGCCCATATCCTTGAAGCCGCCAAGGATAGTAAAATCGAGCGTCCCCCCGGTTCTCCCTGGATTGTCTATATCTCGCCTCAGGAAGATCGCGATCTGGTTCAAGCTGAATTAAAAGAGATTTTGCCCCCTTCAGAGTTAACTCAAATTGAGTTACGGATTTTGCCGCCAGAAATGGATCAGATCGACGAACATGGTTTGTTATATCTGCCCAAATCCTACGTGGTTCCCGGCGGACGCTTTAACGAACTCTACGGCTGGGATAGTTACTTTATTGGCTTAGGGCTATTGCGGGATGGAGAACTCGACCTGGCCCAGAACGCCGTAGACTTGCTGGTGTACGAGATTGAACATTATGGAACTGTCTTAAACGCCAATCGATCCTATATGTTGGAGAGGTCTCATCCGCCGTTATTGGCACGGGGGGCCTTAGACGTGTTTGCCTACACAGAAGACCGCGATTGGCTGCGATCGCTGCTACCGGCCCTAGAACGCTATTATTTCTACTGGACCGTTCCCCCTCACCTCAACGCCTCTACTGGCCTCTCTCGCTATTACGCCCGAGGAACCACCCCCGCCCCGGAAGTGGTCAACTCGGAACGAGACGAACATGGACGAACTCACTACGAACGGGTACGAGACTATTACCGTCACTATCCCGTTGATGCCTATGACCTGAGTTTGTTTTACCACCGCAAGAGTGATAGTTTGACCGAACTCTTCTATCAGGGCGATCGCTCTATGCGAGAATCAGGCTTTGATATCACTAACCGTTTTGGTCCATTTAGTGCCGATATTGTCCATTACGTTCCCGTCTGTCTCAACGTTCTTCTCTATCAAATGGAACGAGACATCGCCGAAATTCACCATCTCATGGGACATTGGGACTCTGTAGAAGTCTGGAAGAAATACGCCCACAACCGACAACAGGAAATTGATCGCTTTCTCTGGAATGAGGAGACGGGGTTATATTTCGACTACAATTTTCGCACCGAAACCCGAGGAACCTATGAGTTTGTCACCACCTTTATGCCCCTCTGGGCCGGACTCGCCTCCCCCGAACAAGCCCAACGCTTAGTGGACAATCTCGCGAAATTTGAGACAAAAGGCGGACTCCTCACCAGTACCCATGTCTCGGGGAATCAATGGGATGCCCCCTTCGGCTGGGCGCCCCTCCAGTTGTTTGCCATCAAGGGCCTACGTCGCTACGGTTATCAGGATGAAGCGGACCGTCTGACGGAGAAGTTCATCAGCGTGGTGGTCACGGAGTTTGAGAAAAGCGGGACTCTTGTGGAAAAATACGATGTGGAGCGATGTTCGGCAGATGTCTCGGCTGAAATCCTCTTTGGCTACAGTTCCAATGAAATTGGCTTCGGCTGGACCAATGGCGTGGTTCGCGAACTCATCCATGACTGGCAGCAGCGATCGCCCTAACCCCCCTCCAGCCCTCCCAGACTTTTGTTAGGATGGAAAAAGACTGATCGCCCCCCAATGGCTATTAAGTAACCCAAAACCTAGGTAATTCGTTCCGGCAGGGGAACCCACCCCTACCCCTCCCAAGAGGGGATTTTTCGCCCCGAAGATTGCAAACCGGAACCCACCCCACCCTACTGCCTACTGCCAGAAAAGGGCGCGCCACTTGCGGTACGCCCCTACATCTTTTCTGTTCCCTGTTCCCTGTTCCCTTCTTCCCCATGACCCACTCTCCCAAAAAAGTTGTTGTCGGTTTATCTGGCGGAGTCGATAGTTCAACCGCTGCGGCTCTCTTGCACCACGAAGGCTATGATGTGGTGGGATTGACTCTTTGGCTGATGAAGGGCAAAGGTCAATGTTGCTCAGAAGGTATGGTGGATGCTGCTGAACTTTGCGAACAGTTAGGGGTTCCCCATCATGTGGTAGATAGCCGCGAAGTCTTTGAAAACAACATTATTAACTATCTCGTTTCCGGGTACAGTGCCGGGGTGACGCCTCTGCCCTGTTCTCAATGCAATCGGGCCGTTAAGTTTGGCCCCATGATTGACTATGCCCGTGAGGAATTGGGGGTTGACAAAATCGCCACGGGGCATTACGCCCAAGTGGAGTTTGACGAAAACAGCGGCCGCTATCGTCTCTTGCGGGCCGTTGACCGGCAAAAAGACCAAACCTATTTTCTCTATGATCTCTCTCAAGAGGTTTTAGCGCACTGTGTCTTTCCCCTCGGGAAATATCCCAAATCCGAAACGCGCCGCATCGCCGCCGAGTTTAATCTACTGACGGCGGAGAAGCCAGAAAGTCAGGATTTATGTCTAGTGGAGTCCCACGGGTCCATGAAGACCTTTCTGGAGAAATATCTCGCGCCCAAACCGGGGGATATTGTGGACCTCGATGGCAAGGTGTTGGGACAACATGAGGGGATTCACAACTACACCATCGGCCAACGCAAGGGCCTCGGGATTGCAGCGGCCCATCCCTTGTATGTGGTGGCGTTGGATACTGGGCGGAATCAGGTTGTGGTGGGCGATCGCGCCAGTGTACACCATCCCGATTGTACCGTGAACCGGGTCAACTGGGTGGGCATGGCCGCCCCCGCCTCTCCAGTCCGCGCCCAAGTGCAAGTCCGCTATCGCACTCGTCCGGCTGAGGCGACGTTGGTTCCCTTGGATGGAGGACGGATTCGGGTCAAGTTTGATGAACCCCTATTTGGGATTACTCCCGGCCAGGCGGCGGTCTGGTATGACGGTGATGTGCTACTCGGGGGCGGAATTATCGAAGCCTCTGATTAGAGATTCAGGGTCAGCATCCCTGGCTGAAGCATGAGGGTGCTGACCTTTTCTGATAATACGTGCGTCACATAGATTCGGCAAAGTTATTGAGGGGTGCGGCTGATTTTTTCGCCATCTTGATGTTGCCTTGCCTGCGCCCCAATCACTGTTTACGGTTGATTTTGGGGGCTATAGCAATAGCAGGGATGGATAGGACAAAAACGATGTTGGGGCAATCCCTCGTGGTTGCCCTTTCCTGGCAAAGAGTGTCTTAACTGAACCTTCGCTTGCTAGATGAGAAGATTCGGGATTTTGAGCAGGGAAAAACTTGAGGTGGCGTTTACAAATGGGTGTTATACCAATTTTCAGAAGTCGTGCCATAGATGTCTGTAGGGGAACCCACCCCTAACCCCTCCCAGGAGGGGACGGCTGTTCGCCCTCCTCGGGGCCAGATGTATAGCAAGCATTTCGAAAAATGGTATTAACTATCCAGTTTCTGGGACAAGTTTTTTGAAAAATGAGTCGGTGGAAACAACCCGTGAGGTGTAAAGCCTAAATAAACTCTCTATTGTTACTTCGAAAAATAACCATGAATATCAGGCAATTGATTGATGAGGAAATTAGCAGACTAGAGGAGAATAAACTGGCAGAACTCTATGAAATTGTCAAGGGTTTTTCGCGTCGTTGGGGGGATGGGGTAAAATGGGGATACTACCCTGAAGCTGTTGCATCATGCTAACCACCGAAACTGAAATCTTAGCGATTCTGCGTAACCTCCCCCAACCCGCCCTGGAAGAAGCTAAAATATTCTTAGACTTTTTAGCTTGGCGATATCAAAACACATCACCCAAAGGAGCAACTTTAATCGCAAATCTGCGGGGAAAAGCCACAGGGGATATGACCACTGATGAGATTCTGAATTTAACGCGGGGTGAGGAATGACGGATTTCCTCGTAGATAGTAATGTGATTCTGGATGTATTAACTGAAGATTCCCATTGGTTTGACTGGTCAGCCGCGCAACTGGCTGATTGTGCCGAAACTGGAACACTGCATATCAACCCTATTATTTATGCAGAAATATCCATTGGTTTTAAAGATGTAACGGAAGTGGAATCGGTATTATCTGCTAGCTTTTTTCAGAGGGACGGATTACCTTATGAAGCGGCATTTTTAGCGGGTCAAGCCTTTTTGCAATATCGTCGCAGGGGTGGGGTGAGGCGATCGCCTTTACCGGATTTCTATATCGGCGCTCATGGGCTTGTGTGTGGGTACACCCTGCTAACTCGTGATACCACCCGTTATCAAACCTATTTCCCTGAACTTCTCCTCATCAGTCCCTAAGTTAAGCGGTGTTCTGAGACTGGGTTGAGGGAAAAAAAAATCGAAGAGGCGCTAAAAATCCTATCTGCTCACATGGAACCTGTCAAATTTGCTAGATTTGTTGTGGCTTGTTAACTGGGGGAAGGTGATTATTTATTGAGTAAAGATGATACTTTTGCGGATGAAACAGTGGATAGTTTATATGAGAAAATTCGGGATTTTGAGCAGGAACAAACTTGAGGTAGCGTTTACAAATGGGTGTTAACGATCCAGTTTCTGGGACAGGTTTTGTGAGATTTTGTGAAAAATGAGTCGGTGGAAGCAACCCGGTTTCTGGCTTGTGGGGTAATATCGGGATGGTATCCCCTACCCGGTGAGTGGCGATGGATGAACAAAGAGCGCTGGCCTATCTACCCCTGATTCAAGAACTCGTTACCTGTCCGGGTGGAGAGAACAAATCTTCAACCGTCATCTGGAGTTGCTGGATCAGGGGTTGGTGCAGGTGTGCGAGTTGGTGGTAGCTAATCTGTAGGGGGTTTAATGGTTGCGGTATATTTAGATGTGTGTTGTCTCAATCTTAGTCTTTTGGCGTTAGCAACCCAGATGCAAGAAATTAATCCGACGGTGGAGGAACGTTCACAACAATTAGAACAGTTTGGGTTTGGACTGTTCGATTCTTTTCATCTGGCTTGTGCTGAAGCGGCTGGGGCAGATATTTTTCTTTCTACAGACGATCGCCTGCTCAAAACCGCTCGCAGGTACGCATCTCAATTAAAGGTTGCTATTAGCAATCCAGTGGTGTGGCTGATTCAGGTTTTACAGGAGTAATAATTAAGGAGTTATGGATAATGAATGCAGTAGAGCTAAGAGAAAAAGGCTATCAGATTTTAGTCAATCATTTGGGACAGTCTGATGCGATTCGCTTTTTGCAACAAATGGGTTGGGGTCAGGGAGATTATACCCAGGAACGGCGTGATGTTTTAGAGTCGGTGACGCGGGAGGGGTTTTTGGAGGATTTACGGAAAATCAGAGGTCTTTAGTAACCGGGTTTCTCAGTCGCGGGGATGGGGTAAAATCGGGATGGTATCCCCTACCCGGTGTGTGGCGATGGATGCACACAGAGTGCAAGCCTATCTCTCGCGGATTCGAGAGCTCTTCGGCTGTCCCAGTGGGGAGGAGCCACAAATCCTCAACCGTCATTTGGAATTGTTGGATGAGGGGTTTGTACAGGCGTGCGAGTTGGTGGCGGCACAGTTTCAGGAAGAAAGACAAGACAACCTGGCGCAGTTTGTGCGGAATGTGGCGCAGGAGGTGGGGGAATATTTCAACAGTCAAACATCTGGACTAGCCACGAGTGAGGGTCAAGCTAAGGCGAAAAATTACTGATTTTGAGGTAAGAGCAAGATTATGAGCCTAGTGATTTCCGAGGACATTGTTAAAGCTAGTGGACTCTCTGAACAAGAGTTGATTATCGAGTTGGTATTATTGCTGTTTCAGCAAGAAAAAATTAGCTTGGGTAAGGCAGCCGAATTACTGAATATCTCTCAGTTTAGATTCCAAAAAATTCTATCAGAGAGGGGCATCAATATTCATTACGATTTGGAGGAATTGCAGGAGGATATACAGCATTTAACGGCTAAGGGATGGCTATGATTGTTGTGAGTGATACTTCTCCGTTAAGTGGGTTGGCGATCGCCGGTTATCTTGGGTTATTAGAACAACTCTACGGACGGGTATTGATTCCTTCGGGGGTTTGGCATGAATTACAGCGAGGAGGAGAAGATGACCCGCGCATCACAGATGTGTTAGGTCTCGATTGGATTAAGGTTGGCGATCCCACTAATCAACAATTGGTAAATGTTCTACAAACTGAACGTCATCTAGATCGAGGAGAATCAGAGGCGATCGCTTTGGCATTGGAAGTGAATGCAGAAGAATTATTGATTGATGAACGGTTAGGACGAAGGGAAGCGATTGATTTGGGATTGTCGATTACGGGATTATTGGGAATTTTGCTAGTGGCAAAGCGTCGGGGTTTGATTACTCAGATTAGACCGATTATGGATAGTTTAATCTTGGAGGCTAATTTTCGGATTAGCCCAAATTTATATAGAGAGGTTTTAGCGGCTGCTGGGGAATGATAAAGTGATAAAAATCTGCGTTTGGGGTGGGGGAAAAGAAACCCGGCTTCTAGCAGCATCTGGTGTTTCTTGACAAAAATTTAAGAAAGAACCCCGATTTCTCAGTCGCGGGGATTGGGGTAAAATGGGTATTGTCTCCTCTACCCGGTGAAACGCTATGGATTATCGACCTGTCCAAGTTTATCTCTTGACGCAAAATGTTCCAACAACATTCTATGGATAAATATATAGCCACCACCAATCTTTTGTAAAAATATTCGTTCCGTGGCATAATCCAGAAACTTGGCATAATTCCAAGGAGTTTTACCAGTTAGGGTTAAGATAACTCGCAGTGCGAAGTGTTGAAAACAGGCAAACATTGGTGGACAAAAAATCCACAGAAAGACGACAATAAACGTACTCCACACTACCGAAAAATTTGTCAAAATCGTCAGTACGCCAAACCCAGTAATCAATATAAATAATATTGTAAATCCATTTTTTAATGATGTGTAAATTACCTGATTTGGTTTTATAGTTAATTCGATAACATTTTCTTCTGAATCCCCTATTGATATAAGCCAGATAACCAATGCTAAAACCCCGAATACAAATGACCAGTTCAATAAAACTTCTGCTATAAGAGGGTAGGACAAAATTATATACTGGCTTTGAAAAATAAATTGAGCAATTGCCACAAGTACAAGTAAAATTGATGCAGCAAAACCCATAATTAATGCTGAACAACCTATCCCACCCAACAAGTTGCTTATTTTTAAAGATTGCATAGGATTGATTTCATCTTCAAAACCCGCGAGAAACAACGCACTTATAAACACACATAAAAATAAAAAAGCTAATACTTTGAAGAAAATTGATATATTTAGAAAATATACAAAACTTCCTCCCACCCATAACATAGGAACAGTAAAAAAAGTCGTGCTATACCAAAATTTTTCTTCTTTTGACAACCAACTAGGCTGCATCCGCTCAATGAAAAACACAGTTTGAGATTTACTTGACATATTTTGGCTTAACCAAGTGAGCCAGTGAAGCGTCTGTCGATCAGAATATTGCCGATTCTGCTGACGACGATTTAACATTTTCTGGATATACTGACTGAACAAATCCTCCCGTCTTTTCTCTAAAGGCATTTGGGGTAATTCCGTGGCAGAAATGTTCTCATAGGTAATGGCAATAATTGAAAGCATTAGTGGTGTTTTGGTCAATTCTTGCAACACCTTATCCTTGACCCATACTTCTTTTACTCCTTTTAGTCGATTGCCTACTTGTTCAAAATAATTTCTGATTTGTTCTCGGGTTAAATCTTCGATAAAAATAGCCCCTTGAAATTCTAACCGGCTAGAAAGAGATTCATAGTCTTTGATACGGCTACAAACAACCATCTCGGTTGTTCCGTAACTATTTTTGAAGTCATTGAGAGCAATGACACAATCATTTCTGTGTTCCTCCGCTACCTCATCTAACCCGTCTAATAACAATAATAAATCTTGCTTTTCTAGCCAATTTTTGCCGATTTTTTGAGGTATCTGATATCGAGATTCTAGTTCTTCCAACAGCCACTCTTCAAGACTTTGCTTTTTGGTGGCTGCCCAGGAAGAAAGGTTAAAAACTACAGGAATAGGAAGTTCAGTATTTTCATCTGCACGCTGAATTAACTCCTCTGCTATTTGTAGTAAAGTGGTTGTTTTTCCCGAACCCGGCTCCCCTAAAATGAGCATGGTGTAACCTTTACCCATTTTGTCAAGTTGGCTGATTGCTTTAGTGCCTTTCGGCAAACTCCTGCGAGGCTGTTCCGGTGTTTGCCAATCTAATTGCACGGCATCAAATCGCTCTTCTAAGCCTAACTCAAGTGGCGCTCGGTTAGATAGAGATCCTTCTAAAACCCCTTTAATCCAATAGTTTTTAACTTTGTTTAGTAGTGCTTGACGATTCTTGTAGGCTTGCGGGCTTAAACTTGATAAGCCAGAGGGTGCAACTATGGGTTTTTGCCGTATTTGTAAAAAAGCAATAAGAGTTGGTAATAATGTTCCCATGACAAACAAAAATAAAGACGCATAACCTGCATATTGAACTAGATCGCTGGGTAAATGATCTCCCTTGAGCAATAGGAAAAGGACAATACTTCCAATCACTGGGGGTAGTCCAATCAACCAAGCACGGTTTGTTGTTTCGGATGCCGTTTGAGAACTACCAGACTGAGTGCTACAGAAGCCAATTCCTACCATACAGAATACGGTTATACCAAAAAATAGTTCTTGTCCAATTGGTAGCTCGGATTTTCCTGGGAGTTGATTAATCCCCCAACACATGACACCATTCAAAGTCGTAGTGATTAAGCTAGTTAGAGAAGCACTTAGTTTTTTCATTGGCTTGATAGCTTGATGATGGTTGATTTCTTGATGATGGCAGGATTTTCTCGAAAGACGAGCTAAGGCTCCTTCTCAAAGAGTACACCCCCCGCCCACACGCGGTCCATTTTGGCTGTCACGGTGAGTTTGACCAGCGCAACCCCCTCAACGCCCATCTGAGACTGGCTAATCAGGAAAAGCTGACGTTTCTGGATATTTTCAACGGTCTGAATATTCCCCTCTGTCGCCTGCTGGTGCTGTCGGCTTGCAAAACCGGCTTGGTGGAAACCTCCCGCACAGATGACTATGTGGGATTATCCAGTGCGTTTTTCTACGCCGGAGCGCGAACCGTGGTCGCCAGTCTCTGGGAAGTGGATGAACTGGCGGCGACTCTGGTGACGCTGCGCCTCTATCAAATTTTACCGGACTATCCCTCGGTGACAGTCGCGTTGCAAGCGGCTCAAACCTGGTTGCGGGGGGTATCTTGTGATGATGTTCTCCACTGGCTCGAACATGAGCAGAAGGCGACGGAGGAGGAATTGGAGGAAGTCGAAGACCGTTTGGATTTATTTTATGACCCGCCCTTTGCAGAAGCTTGTTATTGGTCAGCGTTTACGGCAACGGGTTTATAATGGGGTGGGTTGAGTGATGATGAGGTTAGACGATGCCGACTTGATGTGGCGCAGGCGGTGGGGGCGTTTTTAGGGGTAACGCAGCTATCCCATAGCGAGATAACCCCCGGCGAATACGACACCTTTTTGCCAGAATAACTTTCCTTGACTTAGCCTGAATGTCTTGCCATAATAAAGTAAAGTTGTGGTGGTACTCCCATGCCCCAGGTAGTTCTAGATCCACAAGTAAAGACTGAGATAGATCGTCTTGCTCAAGTCAGGCAAGTTGACTCGGAACTGTTGGAGCAGTTTGCCTATTTCGTTCTGAAGATATCACAGGAAAAGTCAAGCAAGAAAGCTCAGGCGCTGAAGACTGATGAGCTAAAACAAGCTATTTATAAGCGGTTTGGCGTGAAGAATACATCAGAGTTGAAAAAATCGGGTGCTTTCAGGATGGCGACTGATGGCATGGACTCGTTAGACTTCCGCTTAAAACCAACCTGGGAAACACTTTATCGAAAGTTTGTAGGTATTCTTCCCCATGAGCAAAGCCAGGAAGGATATGGTTGTATTAATGGAATTGATATCTTTAAATACTTTAAACCTTGGCAGGTATTTGGACTAGATCCCAAAACGGCTACCAAGAATGATGTTAAAGCTGCCTACTATCAATTATCAAAAATTTATCATCCGGACAATTTAGTGACGGGTGACAGAGCTATTTTTGAGCAGGTCGAAAATATGTACAAGAGTATAATTGCTGGATTCTGAAGATGCCTTTTGATAAAGAAGTTTTCTATATTGAAGAAATAAAGCTGGCTGAGGCTTTAGGGCTAAATCAACAAAGTTTAGACGAAATAGTGGATTTTTTACAGGCATCGGCTGATGAAAGTATTCAACTCAAAGAATGGTTGCATTTTGCAATCCAAAATCATGTAACTAAGCAACAACCGATTCGGATATTTTCTCGGGAAGGAGCTTTGGCTATTGCCAGTTATCTGGATTTGAGAGGTGATGCCACTCAAATTTCCCTAAACGGAGTTATTGCCTTACTAGAGCAATATAGCCTCAATCAAATAGATGCCAAGATTCGTAGAGCAGTGTATCAAAATAGTTCTTCTTTAGTTTATAAAAACAAACGTCACTGGCTTAGTCGAGAAGATGTAGTGAAGATATTCATGACGACTTCAACAAGGTTAAGGCAGGCGTTTATAGATATTCAAAGGTCGGATTTTCCCATGAGAATAAATATAGATTTTGAAGATTATGACGGACTGAGATTCTTCTCGTTGTCTGGCTTAGAAAAACTCAGTATAGAATTGTCCTTAAAATTGCGTTCAGAAGAGAGGCGTGATTATTGTAAACGGGTGAGTGAAGTTGCTCCTCCGGTATTAGAATTTCTGGCGATCGCACCTTCTCCAGAGCCAAAACAGATTGAGCAAGCTATGAACTTCGCCAAAAATAGAGATAAAAAAACTTGTCAGGTGACAGGTGTTGTTCGAGATAAGTATAACCAACGGATTGAACTGGTTGGTCATCATCTTTATGACAAAAAAGCATATCATTTTCTCAGCGCCGATCCAGATAACATCTTAACAATTGACAAAAAACTACATGAAGATTTTCATCAATGGCATGGAGGAACCCAAAAAACTTGTACAATTGATGATTTCATTGATTATGTGGAGTGGCGCTATCCAGAAAAGCATGAATTGATCTTAACTTTGCATAATAAGCAAAGAGTTCTCAGGTTAAAATTGGCTCAAGTCCAACGGACATTACCGGAAAGTAGAGATTAAAGTTCTGGTATTCTCAACTGGCTAAAACATGAGCAGAAGGCGACGGAGGAGGAAGTCGAAGAAGTCGAAGACCGTTTGACTTTATTTGATGACCTCCCGTTTGCCGAGCCTTGTTATTGGTCTGCGTTTACGGCAACGGGGTTATAATGGGGTGGGTTGAGTCATGATGAGGTTTAACTGGGATGCCACTATCTGAAAAAGAACGAATTGTGCGGGATTTTTTACTACTTCTGCATCGAGAAAGCCAAAAACCAGACAGTGCCATTATTCCCCCCACAGCTTGGAAAACTTTAGCCGAACTGCAAGCCAGCCTCGCCTCCGCTAATGATGATATTAAAACCATAGCACGAGCCATTACAAAATGGTGTAAAGACCATCACTATAGCGCAATTCTCCAAGCACTACGCCCCGTCCAAGGTGATGCCATTGATGAGGATGAAGACCCGGTTGATGACGAAACGGAACGGCAAATCCTCAGACTCACAAACTTCTCAATTCGATTTGTGGATGAAACCATTAGCCAAGCTAAAGGACAACATGAGCAGCAATCATGATGACAGACAAGGTAATTTATGCCCCAGAAGTTCGTTTATTCACCTATCACGTTAGCCTCCTCAAAACCACAAACCTAAATACCCCCGATCGGGACATCAATTTGAGGTCAATCGTTGCCTATTATGTGCAGTTGTTGGCAGATTATGGGGTGTTGCAGAATTTGCTATTTCAACAGTTAAAAATCTATATTTTCTCCCCCTTATTGATTCTGGATACATTACTTGACCGGATTGATAACAGTCACCTTTTCCTATGGTGGTGTCAGGTTAGGATAGAGTTATGGAAACTCATTCTTGAGACAGATATCGTTGACGTGCTTTGTACTGTTGTGTTTCGTCCAGACGTTGCAGACCTAAAACACGCACATCATCCGTTTTTTCAGCTCATCAATAATCCTGGAAAAATCGGCATTCAACGAGTGAATTTACCGCCTAAGTATCGCGGTTTTTTCTACCCGCAATATATCAATGATAGCTATAGTTTTTTATTACACCTCTTCCATCCCCAAAAACTGGGACAAGATGGGGTGAACTTCTCCGATATTGCCGAATTAAGACCCCCAGAGTCATTTTTTGCGGGAACCTCGTCAACCCTAGATGACCCCCTACAAACTTATCTCAAACAGGCCGCTTGGGGAACTACCCTGCTGTTGAGTGGTTTTATCGACTCTCCCCCAGCCACTCTGGAGAAGGGGAAACCCTTAGCCGATGAACTCTTACAACATCTGTTAGGACTAGATTCCCGAAAAACTGCACCGCCTTTCTTGGCCTGTCGGGAGTTTTTAGGGGGATTTTTGTATGAGTATCAGGATCTAAATCATCGTCACCCTTACGGACAGATTCTGATTTTACTGATTTTTTCAGAGGAGAGTAAAGAGAAACTCAATGCTGTTCAATGGTCGTTACCGGAGTTATTTTGTTACGAACGCAAGATTTGCCAAAATTATCTCGACAGTCGCCAGGAATATGAAAAGGCGAATCAGGAGATTGACACCATCGAGACCACCATTCGTACTTTTCCGCCGAATATTGCCACCACTATCCCTCCAGATTTGTCGGAGACGGAGTTACAGGTCTTAAAACAGGATATCAAGAATTTGTTGGATTTATCGTTGCGCTATTCGCAGCAAATGCGGAGTTTAGCAACCTTCGAGAATACGATCGCCATTAACCGGAAAAACTATCTCGATATTTTAACACGAATGGAGGTCAAAAGTCAAGCTGATTTAACCGAATGGCGACATCAGGCTAAGCAAATGTTTGGTATATTTCAGGGACAAATTAACGCCAATTGGGTGTATCTTCAGCAAGGGGAACGGCTGTTAGATACGGCAATTAGTACAATTCGGGGATTAGTCGAAATTGACCAAGCGGAGCGCGATCGCAGCCTAGAACGACAAATCCAAACCGTTGGCGTAGGAATTGCCGCCGGGGCGATCGTTGCCTCAACCTCTCCCTTAATTTTTGAAGAACCCATGACTCTTCCCGGGCAAACCCAGCGGGGGGAGACTTGGCATCCCTTTACCATCGCCGTCTTGCTGAGTATCGCTTCAGCCGTGCTGGCCTGGTGGGCTACTCAAGGGTTAATCTGGTTCCGTCGGCATCGACGATAGTCAGCCTGAGCGATCTAAACCTCGTTCCATCAGCGTTCAATCGGCTCTTTCTCTCACCAATCTGGGAATTGCCATAAACCTCTATCGTCTATTTATAAGCGTCTATTTATGAGTCATCGTTCTGACTCCATCCCAGTCGGGTGGGGGTTCATCGAGGAGATACTGTTGCGATGTTTCTAAGAGAATTTGCGAGGGTTTATCCTCCGGGCGCAGTTGTAATGCTGCTTCAAAACAGGCGATCGCCTGCTCGAAATTACGCCCCAAATAGTCTTCTCGCCCCACTTTATATAAATGCAAAAACTTGGTTGTTTCCCGGTCTAAATCATTCCGTCTAATATCAATCAACTCATAAATACTACTCGCGGTTTTCTTCCCCTTAACGCGAATCTTATCAATCTCACGAACCCAGACGCGATCGGCACACAAATTATAGGTGTACTCACTCAAAATAATATCACAGCCGTATTCCTTCGTCAGACTTTCCAAACGGGCGCTTAAATTGACCCCATCACCAATTACCGTATAATCCATGCGTTTTTGGGAGCCAATATTTCCCGAAACAACTTCTCCAGAACTAATCCCAATCCCAATGCGAATCTTAGGCTGATTTTCGATAATTCGCTGTTCATTAAACTCCGCCAAACGGCGACGCATATCCAACGCTGAACGAATCGCCATCCAAGCATGATTTTCCGTTAACGGAAGCGGCGCCCCAAATACCGCCATTAACGCATCCCCAATAAACTTATCGAGGGTTCCCTCAAAGTTAAACACCGCCTCAACCATCGTCTCAAAGTATTGATTGAGAAGCGTCACCACCTCCGACGCATCAAAGTTTTCCGTCATGGTGGTATAGCCGCGAATATCGGAAAACAGAATCGTCACATCCTTGCGTTCCCCCACCATTAAGGCGTCTTCCCCCAACGCCATCACCTGTTCGGCGACATTCGGAGTCATGTAACGATACATGGCCGTTTTCATGCGTTTCTCGCGGCTGATATCTTCGAGAACGACTAATCCCCCTCGTACACCTCCCTCGGGGTTTGTTAACGGCGTTACCGTTAAATTGATACTGCGTTCAACAGAAGAAACTTTGGCTTTAGGAATCCGGGTCGGATGTTTGATATGCTTGAGGGTACTGCCATACCAAATACGATAGGTTTCAGGTTCTTCGGTTTCCAGCGTCGCCAAAAGATACAGCGGTAGTTCGATACTGTCGATATCCTCTTCTAAGGTTTCAATGTCGGGTTCAATCGCCGTTTCATCGAGGATGTTCGTCTCAGAAATTGTATAAATCCCTAACACTACATTTTGCTCGGGGACATAATGACGTGCGGCATGGGATAAACTATCTTCAAGGCGAAACTTTAGGCTTTCGATGGGGATGGCTTCCCAAACAAAACAGCCGATCAAACTTTCTTCCCAAACCCGCTGATGATATTTACCGGTTGCAGATTTAATCGGACATCCCAACAGTTCTAATGCTGCTTCATTAATGGTAACAATTTTACCCTGCATGTCCGTTGAAATAACG
This sequence comes from Phormidium willei BDU 130791, assembly GCA_001637315.1. GTDB lineage: Bacteria > Cyanobacteriota > Cyanobacteriia > Cyanobacteriales > Geitlerinemataceae > Sodalinema > Sodalinema willei. The sequence continues at coordinate 22,011 of LSZA01000053.1, forward strand.
GCATCGGATAGACTTTGTAAAATGTCTTTTTGATATTGTTTTTCAACATTAACGTCTTGGAAAAGTTGAGCATTTTCTAGGGCAATTCCTGCTTGAATGTTAAAGGCTTCCATGAAAAACTCATCGGAGCGGGTGAAGCTCCCCTGATACTTGTTAATCAGTTGGGTGACACCGATGAGGATGCCTTCGGAATTGAAGACGGGCATACAAAGGATATTCCGGGTAATGTAGCCAGTTTTTTGGTCAGTGGAGGGGTCAAAACGGGGGTCTTCATAAGCGTCAGAAATGTTTAACGGTTTCCCCGTAGAGGCGACATATCCTGCAATTCCTTTATTGCTAGGAATGCGAATTTCCATCATCGTTTTGCCGTCAGCCTTGGCGATTTTAGTCCAAAGTTCGCGACTTTCTTCAGCGAGAAGAAATAACGTGCTACGGTCGGCTTTTAGCAGTTGTCGAGCCTGATCCATGACCGTTCGTAAGGTCGTTTCTAGGTCTAAACTTTGCCCGAGAGAGGTGGTTGCATTGAGAAGAGCCGCGACACCACGTTGATTTTGAGCCGCGCGATAAAAGGATTGACAACTTTCGAGAATAATGCCGATGGTGTCGGAGAATGTATTAAAGGTGGTTAGATCGTCTTGCGTAAATTGTTCGTGATCGGTCTGATTTAGGAGTTGAACGACCGCCATGACTTGCTGGCGGTCTTTGCTGCTAAAAATGGGGGCGCAGAGCAAATTATGGACTGGATCGCCGGAAAATTCATCCACTTCTTTGTTAAACAGAGGATGTTCTTGGGGAGATGCGACGGTGACTCCTTTTCCGGTGCTAGCGACTTGACCCAAAATCCCCACATTGGAGGGAAGCCGTAGTTCCTTGGAGGTTCCATCGGCGAGAGTGACTTTAGACCACAATTGTTGACGATCGCCATCGAGAAGAAAAATCGTCGTGCGTTGGGCTTTTAAAATTTGCCCAATCTTGAGGGTAAACGCATCGAGAAGTTCTTCGAGGATCGTTTCTAAGGTACTATCATTGAGAAATTCGATCGCCCGAGTATATTGCTGAAATTCTGCGGTAATGAAATCCAGCAAACTAATAAATTGATGGGCTTCTAAGCCTTCAACACGGCGGGCTAACCCTCCGACGCCATCTCCCTGGATGAGTGTCGTCAGAATATTGCCCGCATTCGGGAACTTCATGATGGCGATCGCCTAGCTTAAGGTAGAATTAAACAGCAGCTTTGCATAGATTAACCTAATTCTAATCGAGATGTCGGTAACGTTGAGCATTTGAGGGGTCCTCTCTTGGGTCTCTATGGGGTCTAAGGTCTTTGTGAAGTCTAACGTCGCTGTTGTCTGTCCAACCAACGCCCGAGTAACAGACTCCCGCTGATACAGGTGACGACAACCACCACCCCGAACCAGGGAGAAGGGCGATCCCGGGGTTCCTCGGATCTCATCCCCACATAACGAGGATGACTCAGGAGGATAAAGGCCGCGATCGCCGCGAGGAGCAAACTCGCCCAAATCCCCAATCCCCAAGCCACTAAACGCCAGGGAAACCCCCCACGACGGGAAGACTTCGAGGGTGCAAACCGTCGCCAATGCTGTACCTGTCGCTCTTGTTCTGGGGTCAATTTTCCCAGAGAATCCGGTTTAGGCGGTTCGGGAGGGGATAGACTCAAAACTCACCAGCCCAAAAGTGTCTCACTCGGATGGTCTCACTCGGATCGTCTAACGTATAGGTCTAACGATGCGTCTAACTATGAATGCGTGGTTGCGGGTGCAACGTCGCTAAAATCGCCGACTCCGCCTGAGCCAGTTCTCTGAGGCGGCGATTGACCACAGATAGGGGAAACTCGTTGTTGGCTAAAATCCAGAAAATCCCATAGTGACGGGCTTCCGACGCCATCAAACTGCGGTAAAATTCCGCCAACTCCCGGTCAGGTAAATGAGTCGCCAACAGGCCGAGACGTTCATGCGATCGCGCCTCAATCAGCCCTGACACTAGCAACAAATCCAGTTTACGCTCCGGCTCATTATGACGCAATTGTCGCTTTAACTGTGACGCATAGGGAGGCGCATTCAACGGTGCTAAGGGAATCCCCCGTTCCTCTAAAATGGCATTCACCTGGCGGAAATGGTCTAATTCCTCCTCCGCTAACCGCGTCAATTCCCGCAACAGAGGTCCATCGGAGGGATAGCGACACATTAAATTGAGTGCATTAGCCGCCGCCTTGCGTTCACAATGGGAGTGATCGAGCAGTACCGTATCGAGATGGGCGATCGCCTGCTCAATCCAAGCATCCGACGTCGGTTGCTCAAGGAACTTAATACTGGGTAATCTCGTAGTATCAGCGAATCTCGTATCAGACTGTTGCGGAGCAAAAATCATGGCCTTGGGACAATTAGTAAACGGACAATGGACATCTAAGCGTCAGCAAGACGACGAACAAGGGCGATTCCTACGTCCCCCCACTCGCTTTCGCAACTGGATGACCGAGGATGGAGAACAAGGCTTTCCCCCCGAGCTGGGACGGTATCATCTCTACGTGAGTTACGCCTGTCCCTGGGCTCATCGCACCTTGATGATGCGGGCGTTGAAGGGCTTAGAGCAAGCCATTAGTATTTCTGTGGTTGATCCCTATATGGGAGATGAAGGCTGGTTTTTCTCCCAGGCCCCCGGCTGTATCCCCGATACCGTCAATGGAACCACTTATGTTCGAGATCTCTATCTCAAGGTCGATCCTCAGATGACGGGCCGGGTTACAGTTCCTATTTTATCTTAAATGTCAAAAGAAGACTCCCGTTAGAGCCGAAGGCTTAGCGGTGAGATGAATTTTGACTAAAAATATGTGGTAAAATCGCGGAGCCAACGCACCCAAGTGTGCCACGAGAGGCAAGATTGGTGGTTCTCGCCAGCTAGAATGTCCGACCAAAAAGAAGTACCTGATTACAGGGGCGGCATAGTCTAAGAATGAGAAACCGAAGCGTAACCCAAGTTTTGCCGTCTGCTGCCGGACAGTCAGTGGACGTTAAACAGATGCTTGTGGAGGGGAATCTGGACGGGGTTTCGGGGCAAAAATGCTCTGGGGCTAGACAAACCTGATGAAGCAAGAATCCCCCGTTATAATCTTTGATTTAACGGCGGGAGTGTCAAGGGATAAACAGCAGCAGACCATTGTCAACAACGAATCCCGTGAGATTATACGAATGCTTGATCAGGCATTTTTCCCTGGCGGTAACATTGAGGATGGCGATCGCAATTTTTGCCCCCAAGACCTCCAGGAGCGCGTTGATCACACCCTTGACGCGATTTATGAGCCGATTAACAATGGCGTCTATCGAGCCGGATTTGCCACCACTCAACGGGCCTATGAGGACGCGGTGAACGAGCTTTTTGCGGCCTTCGATCATTGGGAAGCGGTGTTAGAAGAACAGGATTACCTTTGTGGCGATCGCCTCACAGAAGCCGACATTTGCCTGTTTACCACTCTAATTCGTTTTGATGCGGTCTACTATGGTCATTTTAAATGCAACCGCCGCCATATTTGGGACTATCCCCAACTTTGGGACTATGTCAAACGCATCTATCACCATCCGGGTATCCCCAAAACCTGCAATTTTGAGCATATCAAAGCCCATTATTATCGCAGCCATGAAGCCATCAATCCCACCGGAATCGTTCCCGTTGGACCGAATCTTTCTCTGAGTTAAGATGTTTTTTGAGTCAAGTTTGATGAGGAGATAAGGACGGTCATGATTGTCCTTATAGAATGAAGCCAGGGTTCAGTATCCATGACATCAACCCGACCTCCAAAGCCAGAGATTCCAGTTAACTGGACTTAGCACGACTCAACTCTGACTTGCTAATTTAGTTAATTTAAATAGGACAAATATAATCGATAAAACGATTGATATTTCGAGTTTTGGTGGCATTAAAGTGGTTATGACTAAGCGTCTTAAAACGGAAGTTCCTTGCATGAAAACACCACATCAGTTCCCGCTTAGTTTTGAGGCCGGCTTAATTCAGATGAGTTTGAGGGTTAGCCGCTTCGTCTCGCTGATTGCACCTTTAATGACACCTTTAATGACCACATCTGTTGCCCAGGGACAACTCATTCCCGATCGCAGTTTAGGCAACGAAGTCTCTCAGGTCATTCCCAACGGTTCCACTCAATCTATTGAAGGGGGAGCGCAACGCGGGAGCAATCTCTTCCATAGCTTTCAAGAGTTTAATGTCGAGATGGGGCAATCAGTTGAGTTTCGTCATCCCCTGGGAGTTGAGTATATTATCACCCGTGTCACCGGCAACAGCCTCTCAGATATTTCGGGAACCTTGGGCGTGGAGGGAATCGCCAATTTAGTGTTAATCAATCCTAACGGCATTGTCTTTGGCGACACCGCCCAACTGAACCTACAAGGCTCATTCTTCGCCACCACCGCCGAGGCCCTGGACTTTAAGGAGGGCCAATTTAGTGCGATCGCCCCAGAGACTCCCCCCTTGCTTGTGATCTCGGCCCCGATGGGAGTTCAACTCGGCCAGAACCCCGGTCTCATTCTCAATCGCTCCCAACACCTCAATAGTGATGGGGAGAGGGTGGGACTGAGCGCCCTTGAACTGACCTTTGTCGGCGCAGAGATTCGCTTCGACGGCGGGGTCGTCTCTGGCGGGGCCGTCAACTTGCGCGGCGATCGCATCTCCTTAGTCAACGGGGCCGAGGTGCGAGTGCGAAGCGTGGGGGAACCGCGATCGCCGCAAACTCTGGAATTGGGCAGTTTTGGCCCCGGAACTTTTGTCAATCTCGATGGCCAGGGACAGGTGACGGATGTGACGGCGACGGCTTTCGGCCCGATTGAATTGACTCAAGAAGCGTTCCTGGCGGGAGGGGATATTCGCCTACTCGGCCATGACTTACGGATGAGCGAGGGGTCGCAGTTGGTCTCAGAGGGGGTCTCAGAAAGTGTCTCAGAGGGGAGTTCACCGGGGACTGGGGCGATCGCCATTGAGATGCAAAACGCTGTTGACCTAGAGAGTGGGTCCCGCATCCTCTCCCAGAATGGCCCCGAGGTGCGGATTCAGGCGCAACACGTCCGCCTCAGCGATAACTCGGCCGTGATCACTCAGAGAACAACTCCAGGCCAGGGAGGTGCAATCACGATTGAGGCCAGGGAGGGAATTACCCTGACTGGGGGAGGCTTTGACCAGTTCAATCAGCATTTAGCGGCCATGGCCAGCGCGGGCCTACAACCGAACGATGTCATCACGGGGATCTTTTCTCGGGCGGTATCCGGTCGCGCTGGGGATATTCGCCTGATCACCGATGGTGATCTAACGCTACAAAATGGCTCAATCATCGATCAGGTGGTTTGGGGCGAGGCCTTCGGCGGAGATCTCGCGATTGAGGTGGCCCGAACTCTGGATTTACATGAATCAGGGATGTTGAACCTAACCCTGGCCAACAGTCAGGGGATTGCAGGGGATATCGGCATCCAAACCGAAAATTTAAGCCTTCGTGATGGGGGAGTGATTGCTGGGGTGACCTTTGGCGATGGTAACAGCGGTCAGATTAGCATTGCGGCCAACGATACGATTGAGATTATCAATACCCGTGTTGATACTTTCATTCCTACGGGAATTTTCAGCAACTCCGTCTTCGGAACGGGGACCGCTGGGGATATTAATCTCGTCACAACTCATCTCAGAGGAGTCGCCGGTGGCACAATCTCCTCCAATAGCGGCGGATTTTTGGCCAATGTGCTGGTCACAGAAGGCGGGTTGGGAGGAAATATCACCATTGAGGCCCGAGAATCCCTGCACTTGAGGGGAGTCTCGGAGGATGGAACCTTTGGAAGTGGCATTAGTACCGCCACCTTGGGCCGCTTTCCCTCGGGTGATGTCATCATCAACAGCCCTCGTATCATTATCCAGGATGGAGCGGGTTTCTCGACGGAAACCTTTGGACCGGCTGATGGGGGAACCCTTAGTGTCACGGCTAATGAGATTTACTTATCTGGACAATCACCCATTACGGGATCGTCTAGCGCCTTCAACTCAACGTCAGGCCGACGGGATTTTGGCTCAGATGTGACGGGGTCGGGTGGAGATATCCGCGTTCGCAGCGATCGCATTCTCATTAGCAACGAGGCCGTGTTCGATGTCCGCAGTTTCGGTCCGGGTGCGGCTGGGGTGTTGGATGTGACCGCTCGTGAGATTCTGTTAGATAGCGGGAGTATGTTTAGTGCGCAGACGAGTTCTGGCCCTGGGGGAGATATTCAGGTGCGATCGCAACATCTCCAATTAGACAACGGCAGCAGCATCAATACCAATGCCGGAACTGCTGACGGCGGCAACATTACCCTAGATATTGCCACGTTACTCGCCTCGGGCAATAGTGATATTACCGCCAACGCTCTCGAAGGTCGCGGCGGACAGGTTCGTATTACGGCGGAGGGGATGTTGGGTCTTGCATTTCGCGATTCCCTCACAGAAGACAGCGATATTACCGCGAGTTCTCTCCTCGGTCCTGAGTTTACGGGTGAGGTCAGTATCAATGTCCCCACGGTCAATCTCTCGGGGGCCTTGGTGTCTCTACCCAGACCGATTTCTAATCCGGTGATTCTCTCGACCTGTGATACGGGAGAGAGTCGTTTTGTTCTCACGGGACGACGGGGATTGCGTCGTCATCCCTGGGAACCGCTGAGGGGAGAGGTTCTCTGGGAAGATTGGCAGGCGTTCCCCGAGGAGTTGTCTGAGTCTTTATCTGAGTCTTTATCTGAGGTGACGGATATGGCGGCCACGGCCAGTCGGCGCGAGGGTTTTGCACCGATTTCGCCGTCGCAACTTGTGGAGGCGGAACGGTTAACGGTGGATGAGCGGGGGAATCCGGTTCTGGTTGGGGCGCGATCGCCTAGACTGGACTCTAGCCTAGGACAACCCATCAGGCGGCTACAGGAACGGCAATGGCCTAACCCGGATTTAGATTGGGATTTAGATTGGGATTTAGAAGATATGGGCGGTACTGGGATCGAACCAGTGACATCCTGCTTGTAAGGCAGGCGCTCTACCGCTGAGCTAACCGCCCCTGATGGGGATGTTGCTGACGGGATGATGGCAGCGCTTCATCTCGGCAACGGTTTAGTATCATATCAGACTTTGACGTCAGTTGATACAAAAATCGATTTTTTTTTGGGAAGGGTTGTTTTGAGGAGTTTTTTGAGGAGGTTGTCTCTGCGGTGGCGATCGCAGCAAACAACAACGGCACCCAGACCAGTCGGACGAGTGATTTCCTCATATCAGTTGAGACTCTCTGGAGACGCAGCGAAAACAGTAGCTCGAAGACTATTGCGCTGTGTTGCTCCCAGTCAGTTAAGTGGAGGAAGTATCAGTCGCTTGGGCGGATGCCGTTGTGTGTTGGAGTCGGACAGATGTTAGAGTTAACAGCGTATTTACCTCGTTTACTAATGTGGACTGCGCTGTGGTTATCTGTCGTGAAGCCTTCTCTTGGCTTCTGATTACTACTATAGGGAACCTCACAACCTGATGCAAGGGTATTTAACGAAACGTTACACAATTCAATTCAGTCAAAATCTCAGCTATTTTTTAACACCAAAAACAACACCCAGCCTAGAGAATCGGGCAATTCCACCTCAGTTATCGTCAATAGACGACAGGATTGAGTCGAGTGAGTGAAGGTGAAATCAGTGAGTCTTGGGCTGGGTGCTGTGGCGAGTTTTCTTGAGAAGCTCCTTTGAGGACTGACAACAATGAGATGTTTTTTCTAGCCTCCAACGAGGGGACTGAGGAACGAGGACTCGGTCTCGAAGCAGATCGGCTCGATGCTCGTCTCTCTGGATCTACTCTACTCAATTTGCGATCGCCTGGCACTCAAACGACAGCAATTGTTACCTCAGTCGAGTCTCTGATTTTTTAAGTTAAAGTTGTGTAACAGCCCCAGTCAGGTTCAAAAAGCATCAAGCCGACCTAGAATCTCTAGGTCGGCTCTCTTATTAACCAGCAATCTTATAACAGGTGCTGCTGGCGGCTTTTAAGTGGGACTGAGTGAGCGTCAGAGACTACGCACCCAACTCGGCGAAGGAGCGATTCAACATGCTCAGATGACGACGTTCGCTGCGACGAGTGTTGTTCATCATCAAACGGCGAGAGCGTTCTGAGACGGATTGCGCTTGACCCGTTTCGTCGGTGCGATAGCTGACACCCCGATACTTCAGTTCAACAGTCGGTTGTTGAGTCAACGTCGGTTGAACGTTGCAGAAGCGCCAATCTAAGCCGCGATACTTGCCAACCACTTCCGTGGGGGCTTTTTCTTCAACTTGAACGGGACTGGTGTTGTAGGTAATGCCGCGATATGTGAGTTCCATGGTTTCCGCCTCCAAAGCGTGAAATGTGCAAAGAGGCGCGTTCCTTCGGGAGTTGTCCCTACTTCCGTCTCCCCTCACTTGGCTCCAACACGTTCAGAGTTTTGTGATGTGGAGAGATGAACGATTTATCTTTCTGTATCTATTGTTACCATTCTGCAAGTCGATGTCAAGGGGAGAGGATATGTTGCAACATTTCTTTACATTGTTGGGACTCTTGCCCCCGTTCCCCGTTCCCCGTTCCCCGTT
>LSZA01000054.1 GCA_001637315.1 Phormidium willei BDU 130791
GCAATACGAGTGGAAAGCGTCATAGGGCCGTCTCCCGTCTTTTCCTATCTTTTCCCCGCAAGGGGACGGAAACGAAGCAGAGTTATTGCCAGCCGAGGTGAAGTCTAAAGCTTGTCTTTTCCTATCTTTTCCCCGCAAGGGGACGGAAACTATTCTCAGGCTTATTACTGTTAATAACTATTGACCAGGTCTTTTCCTATCTTTTCCCCGCAAGGGGACGGAAACGATAGCCATAATTGGGAAATCTCCAAAAGTAACAATGTCTTTTCCTATCTTTTCCCCGCAAGGGGACGGAAACATTTCACCTCAAATAAACACAATGAAGAATCGCATTACAACTAAAACAGAAGATTATAAATTATTGGAGCCAAAATCCTTTGAAAGAGATAAATAATTTGTCATGGAAATTTTATATGTCAGCAATGGGAAATATCGTGAAGTGGTCTTGTATAGAAATCCAGAAAACCCTGCTTGGATAGTTTTAGGAGAAATTGCCCAGTCCGAATACGAAAATGTTTTTGGTACAGGAAGTATGTTCGGTAGAGATATCTGCTGGGTGGCTTTAAACCCCCAACGTGGTGAATTTTTTCAGCCATATCTACTGTCAGATACATTGTTTAATACTAAGGACGAAGCGACAATGTTTCTGTTAGATTTATTAGACTAAAGTCAACCAACCAAGTTGATGGTGATACTATTTTGCAAAATACTTGCTATGCGTTAACACCGGGGAGGGCGAACAGCCATCCCCTCCTGGGAGGGGTTAGGGGTGGGTTCCCCTACAGACATTGATGTTACGACGTCTGAAAATTGGTATGTTCTTGATGAACAGGGAGCGAAGGCAACAAAAATTGTTCCACTTCTGCACAAAGACAGATCCCTGGGGAACCAACCAACACCCAATTTAATATTACTCGCCAATTCTTTGACCACGAGTTTGAGTAACCGCAGGTTCCTGAGGCAAATTCGCCCGAGTTAGATGTAACTCATAGCCAAGCCAAGCCAACATTCCGCCCATCACTGCAACCGTAATTAAGAGAGTGCTAGTCAGTAACTGTACCTGCCCTGATAAGCGCTCAACCTCCTGATTTCCCCGGTCAACAACGACCCAGTTTTTCTGAAGGGGTTCATCGGGTTGCAATGAACTCGGTGAAGCCGTGGCAACTTCGGTCTTTTGAGACTGCTTTTCCTTCTCAAACTCCACCAATGAACGGAGCCAATCAGCAATTAAAAACGGACAATTTGCCTTAAACCAACGCAGGCCAAAAAATAAAAAAACAGGCTTAGAGACTTTTGTAACCGGTCGAAATGCACCCCGAAGTATGCGGCTGCGAAGTTGGCGATAGTAGATATTTTCGACTCCCATATCATAGAGCGCCGCCAAGACAATTTTCGCCGTGGCCTCTTCCCGCTCAAACAAATGTTCTAGCGTCAAAAGCATCTCATCCATACTTTTGTTTTCTACCGCTTCTCGCGGTGTGTTGGCTTGATTTGACTGGGTATCCATAGCTTCGGGAGAATCACTACTTCCATTAAAGCGTTAATTTTAAGACCCCCCGGCTGAGATCAACCTTCGTTAACAATTGCTAACTGAGCTTGCCGAGCGAGTCAAATCAGGTAGGGTGATTTGATCGCCTCGAGATCCCATAATCCCGCCTCGAGTAGCGCCTGATAGAGAATCACCGCCACTTCACCGCGAGTCGCATCTCGATTGGGGTTGAGACGATCGCCGTCGGGATAATTCACCAGCAAACCGCGCTGGAGAGCCATCGCCACCGCTGGTTTCGCCGCCGTGGCAATCTCTTGATGATCACGAAATTGCTCCAACTTCGTCACATCCGCATCCCCCAAATTCTGGCCATTCACCAACGCCAACCAAATCGAGACTCGCTGCACATTCAACTGAGGTGCAAAACGATCGCCCCCTACCCCCGACATAAAGCCGCCACGAGCCACCTGTTGAATCGCCTCAGCCGCCCAAAACCCCGGTGAAACATCCCGAAAGGCCATCGCCTCGCGAACCGGCGCTGGATTAAACGCCGTCGCCAACAGCGTCGCAAACGCCGCCCGGGATAGAGGCGCATCGGGGCGAAAACTACCATCAGGATAGCCATTTACCAATCCCTTGGCTGTCAAGACCGACACAAACGGCGCCGTCCAATGATCATCTAAATCCGTAAACGGCGGCGCCGCCAGGGTATCCGCCGTAATCACATAAGGTGACTCCAGCGGCGGCACCTTACCCAACTGTACCAAGGCCTGATACACCGTCACCGCCACTTCCGCCCGTGTCATGGAGGCTTGAGGCTGTAAACGACGACGATTGGGGTAATTGGCCACCAACTCCGCCACCGTCGCTTGAGCGATCGCCGTTTGAGCATAACTGGGAATCTGCTTGCGATCGCGATAAAACGACAACACCTCCGTTTCCGCCTGGGGGGCTAACCCCAAGCCATTCACAATTGCCACCCAGGCCTGAGTCCGCGTCACCGGGTCCTCAGGGCGAAAACTGCCATTGGGAAACCCCGCCATAAATCCCATCTGGTTCGCCTGACGAATAGCCGAGTAGCCCCAAAACCCCGCCGACACATCTAAAAACACCTGTGGCTCACGCACTGAGGGAACCTCAAAGGCCTTAGCTAAAATGGCCGCAAAACTGGCCCGCGTCAGAGGCGCATCGGGTAAAAAGCGGCGATTTCCCACCCCAGAAATAATCTCCCGTTCAAACAAATCCTCAATAAATACTTCCGCCCAATGGCCCGCAATATCCTGTAACTCCCCTGGGGGAGACGGTTCTACCTCAGCCGGGGCTAATGCCGTTTCAAATTCCTTAAGATACTGAGCCGCCTCAGTTTGACGAATTCCATAAACTTTCGAGAGTTGACCCCGTTGGGCTAATACCTGACGCACCTCAGAATTGGCAATTTCCGAGAGTTGTCGTCCCTCATGCAAGGCCACCGCCGCCGCAATTCCCAACCCCTGCGCCACTCCGGCATTATATTCAACAATCCGGCCGGCGGAGGACGCATAACCGGGAAAATCAGAGGCGGGACTGACCACCGCCAAATTGGGAGCTGATTTGACTTGCGCATGATCAATCCCGATGTTAAACACCGGTTTAGCATGAATACTAACACTCTCATAGCCCTTGGCCCGTGCTTTCTGGCCTAAGCCTTCAATACCGCCGCGCACATCGAAGTGATAGCCAAAAGTTCCCAAAGCCTCACCAGCATCCACACCACCATTGAGCATTTTGGCGCCACTGAGGGGACTGACAGCCCCGCTGATATTCCCCGCATGACGAATATAGAGTTCTTCGGCGGGGCGCACGTCTGAGGCGCCAAAACTCTCGATAAACCAACGTCGCACTTGCTCAAATTCCCCTAACATCGCCTCCGTTGGACGGGCGTTGTTGCGGGCCAGGGCCTCGGCTTCGGAACCGGTAACAAACCACAAGAGGGAGTTCCAAGAGAGGCGGTTCCCCGGCAGAATGGCCACATTGCCATTATCGAGGAGGAAGCCACTGTTTTTGAGTGAAAAGGCCTTGTTGCGGCGAGCATGGTAGCCGATACTGAGGGCGCGCGATCGCACATCGATAAAATCGCGATCGCTATAGAGTTTCAACGGTCGTCCTTGAGCGTCTGTCAGGGAGTTCTCTAAAAACGTCGCAATTCCGGGATCTCCCCCAGCGGCCAGTTTTAATAATTGTCGTCCCATCGAACTCTGGGGATCGAGGAGATGACGTAAATAGTAATCTTCCACCTCCCGCACTTTGGCCACGCTCACCCCCTCGGTTTCAAAGCACAGGGTGACTGGAAGTTCAGCCTCAGGAAGTCCGAAGGTGGCAAACCCTTGTAATTTCTTAACTCCGGCTGCTTGGGCCAGTTCAGCATTCACCGTAGCGTCAATGAACTGTCCCGCTAAAAAGGTTTCACCCCGTGTTAAGCGGATACCACTGAGGCGCGATCGCGTTTTCAACACCTCGGCGATCTCAGCCTGTCCGGTCATGAGAGCGCCGACTTCCCCTAACATGGCTCGTAGGGCGGCATTAGCCCGCAACGGATCGAGGGCAATAAACTGGACTTGGGCGCGGTTGAGAAATTCTTGATAAATGGCCGCTGGATCACCAAATGTACCTAATCCATGACGGCGACGGACATCGGCCGGAATCCCACTGCGATCGAGATAGGAGAGACCCCCGCGCACTAAATGTCCGCCAATGAGTCCCGTGGCCGGTCCTTTCAACATCAGCAGCGATCGCGGCCAGTTCCCAGTCCGCTGACGGAACTCACGAGCGGCGGTCACTAACGCCAACACGCCGGGAACTTCATCACCGAAAACAATCAGATCAAAGGTGCGAACCATAACCAGATCACCGTACAAGGGAGAGACCTCCAGTGTATAGCAATCCCCTGCCAGCCACGACCGGGTTCGGCGGCTGACGCTCCTGGCTAATTCAGTTCATCAACGGGACTGGCGGGATTCGAACCCGCGACCTAGCGCTTAGGAGGCGCTTGCTCTATCCATCTGAGCCACAGCCCCAAAACCTTGGACATGATAACAAGTCGTTGAGTGCGATCGAAAAGTTCCCGTCAACAGGTTCCCGTCAACAGGTTCCCATCTCCCCATCCCCAGATTAATGGAGGGACATTCCCCCCAATCGCTTTTTCAATTGGGGTGATACACTACGGAAAATCCCACTCCTAACTGGCTGGTAAGGGAGACCATTCACTCAGAGCGATCTCAGAGCGATCTCAGACCTACCTCTGGAACGATTGATGGCTGTTCCCGATACGTTAAGCCAGACCTTTGAGACTACCCTGATTCGGTTGCAGACTTTTGTGTCTCAAACAACATTCAAACTTGTCTGTCCCGTTCTAACCTAGGAGTGAGACTGCCGCTCGGGAATTGAACACAGATTAGGATGGGTACTGGATTGGATGGGCGCCGTATGACAGCCGAGGATGCTAACCGAGATCGTTTTGGGCTGACCACGGCAAAAGTGGCTGTCATCATGATTCCGATTGTTTTAGGAATTTGGCGAGGACAAAAACTTTGGCAAGGCGATCTATCTGACCCCCAGGGATTGGCCGCCTCTCAATGGAGTCAACGTGAGTTGGGTCAACTTGACTTAGAATCTTGGCTAACTCTGATGCTGGCGGCATTGATGGGTGTACTGACGACAATCGTGCTGACGAATGTTTTACTGTTTCTACGCCGCCTGTATCGACGGCTTCGTTACCCGCGCGGCGATCGCACCGCTGTCGAATTTGCCCTTAATCGCGAACGTCTGTTTAATCACACGCTGATTGAAGCGAATCCGGCCTTTGTTGTGGCGATTTCTCCGTCAGGGAAGGTGCTGCGCATGAACGAAGCCATGCTGACGGCCCTAGGGTATTCCCGCCACGAAGTCCTCGGGCGAGATTATCTCTCGATGTTCATTCCCCCTGAAGATCAACCACGGGTGCGAGAGATGTTTCAACGCCTGGTTCATCTTCAAGATATGACTCATAGCGAAAGTTCTCTCATGACACGGGATGGACGAATCTTGTGGGTGGCTTGGCATGGTCGCTCAGTCCGTCAATGGCCCCAGGGGTGCTGTGAATTTATAATTGGCATTGGCAATGATATTACCGATCGCCAACAGACCATCCAAGCCCTGGCCACGGCTGAAGCCAAGTATCGCAGCATTTTTGAGAACGCCATTGAGGGGATTTTTCAAATCTCTCCAGAAGGCTATTACCTCAGTGCGAATCCAGCCTTGGCAACGATTTTGGGCTATGACTCCCCGGAGCATTTAATTGGTACCCTCGATAACATCGATCGCCAACTCTATGTTGATTCGAGTCGTCGCGCGAAACTGCTACGACTGTTACAAACACAAAAAGTTGTCTCAGGTTTTGAGGCGGAAGTCTATCGCCGCGATGGTTCAGTGGTTTGGATTTCTGAGGATGTCCGTGCGGTGCGTAATGCTCATGGGGTGCTGCTTTACTATGAGGGGTCTGTGGTGGATATCACAGAACGCAAACGCACTGAACAACGACTGCGCTACAACGCCTCTCATGATGAATTGACGGGATTATGGAACCGAGGCTGGTTTCTCTCCCAACTAGAACGCAGTTTGCGGCGATCGCGCCGTCATCAGGAGTATCGTTTCGCGCTGTTATTTCTGGACTTAGATAATTTTAAAGGGGTTAATGATAGTCTCGGTCATATGGTGGGCGATCGCCTACTGTTAGAAATTGCTCAACGACTTGAACTCTGTTTACGTCCGGGTGATGCTTTAGCCCGACTCGGTGGCGATGAATTTACGATCTTGATGGAAAATATCCGCGATCTCGACGAGGCGATTGAACTGGCTCAACGGTTGCAACAGTCTCTGCAAGATCCGCTTCAGGTGGCTAATCATCGTATCTTTACCCAAGTCAGTATCGGGATCGCCCCCGGTGATCCGAGTCATCGTCAACCTCAAGATTTATTACAGGATGCCGATATTGCTCTCTATCGGGCGAAAAAGCAGAAACCCAGCCAAGGCTATATCCTGTTTGATCGCACCATGCGCAGTGAAACCGTACGACGACTACAACTCGAAACCGATCTACGGGGAGCAATTAATGGCAATCAACTCAATGTGGTGTACCAACCCATTGTTTGTCTGGAGAGCCTAACCGTGACCGGATTTGAAGCCCTCGTCCGCTGGCGACATCCTCAGTATGGTAATATCTCCCCCTCTGAGTTTATCCCCATTTCTGAGGAAAGTGGCTCAATTCAAGCCCTGGGAGCCTGGGTGTTACGCACGGCTGGCTATCAACTGCGACATTGGCAACAAACGGTTCTCGGCTGCGATCGCCTCTCGATGAGTATTAATCTCTCAGGAAAACAACTCTCCGAGGCCTTTATTGAGCAACTCGATGCCCTTTTAGCCGAAACCCATCTCGATGGACAAACCCTAAAACTCGAAATCACGGAAACCGCCTTGATGGAAGATGTTGATACGGCGATCGGTCTACTCGAACAAATCCAACAGCGTCAAGTCGTTCTTTGTCTCGACGATTTTGGCACGGGCTATTGTTCTCTCAACTATCTGCATCGGTTCCCGATTCAAATTCTGAAATTAGATCGCTCCTTCATCGAGCGGTTGTTTAATGGCGATGGCCAGCCTCCCATTGTGCAGGCGATCGTCAATTTGGCTCAACACTTAAACATTCAAACCATCGCTGAAGGCATTGAAAATCGACAGCAACTGCAATACCTACAGGATCTCGGTTGTCATTACGGACAAGGGTATTGGTTCTCCCGTCCCCTTGAATCCCAAGCTGCGGAAGGGATCTTACATAAGCCGTTTGATCCCAAAGCCTTAGTCGGTTAAAACCGGCTGTATCCCGCACCCCTTGCGTGATGCCCGACTGTATCATCTGACGTTGCCAGTTTTTTCATGTCACATCAACGTCAAGCCACGGTCATAGGATTGACAAACCTGATGACATCGTGTAACGCTAATGCCTAAATTTAGGCGCGGATCCCTTGGCGATCGCGCCTGAGGGTGCATCGTTCCTGGCCTAGAGCGCAATGATAAAGGTTCTTGACCGGATTCAAGCTGTTGAGACCTCATGTTCTAGGTTTTGGATAAAATCAAAACCAACCTTTCATCTCTATTGAGCTGAGACTGTCGTTCTGGAGGACAGACCCATTAATCGTTCTTTTGACTCTAAGGAACTCCGTTCCCCCTATCCCAACACCAATCACCCTGATACTGCACATCCCCCTATGCCAACCAACACGCTAGAACTGACCCCTGCTACGGAAGTGACCGAGTCCGTTCTGCATATTTGGGGACGGCAGTCTCTCGCTGGAGACGTCACCATCAGCGGCGCGAAAAACGCTGCCCTGGCCCTGATTGCCGGCGCCTTGCTCTGCCCCGAAACCTGTCGTCTACGCAATGTCCCTGGACTGGTTGACATTGCTCGAATGGCGCAAATTGTTAGCGCCTTAGGAGTTAAGCTGCACCGTGACGGGGATCTGATGGAAATCGATGCAACCCATATCGGTCAATCCCAAGCTCCCTACGAACTCGTGAGTCAACTGAGGGCCAGTTTCTTCGTGATTGGCCCCCTGCTCGCCCGTCTTGGGGTAGCGAATGTTCCCCTTCCCGGTGGCTGCGCCATCGGCGCTCGTCCCGTTGATCTCCATGTTCGTGGCTTACAGGCTCTCGGAGCTGATGTTCAAATTCAACATGGCGTTGTCCGGGCCTGCATCACCGGCGGCCGACGTCGCTTGCAAGGAGCCAAAATTTATCTCGACTATCCCAGTGTCGGTGCTACAGAAACCTTGATGATGGCCGCAACCCTCGCGGACGGAGAAACCATTCTCGATAATGCGGCTCAAGAACCTGAAGTGATTGATTTAGCGAACTTCTGTGGCGCGATGGGGGCAAATATCCAAGGCGCCGGTACGAAAACAATTCGGATTCAGGGAGTCCCCAAGCTCCATACCGCCGACTACAGCATTGTCCCCGATCGCATCGAAGCCGGCACGTTTCTAGTCGCTGGCGCCATTACCCAGTCCGAGATTAGCCTCTCACCGGTCATTCCTGACCATCTAACCGCTGCTATTGCCAAGTTACGTAGCGCCGGGACTCAGGTGGTCATGGATGCTCCTGACCGCCTGCGAGTCATCCCTGGGGCGATCGAGGCTGTCGATATCGAAACTCAACCCTTTCCTGGCTTTCCCACGGATATGCAGGCCCAATTTATGGCGCTGCTGACCCTCAGTCATGGTAGTAGTGTGATTACGGAAACGGTCTTTGAAAATCGCCTACGTCATGTGGCGGAGTTGCAGCGGATGGGCGCTGATATTCGAGTTAAGGGCAATATTGCCGTGGTTCGTGGGGTTCCCATACTCTCGGGCGCTCCGGTGGTCGCCACGGATTTACGAGCTTCGGCGGCCCTGGTGTTAGCCGGGTTAGCCGCCGAAGGCAAAACGATTGTCCAGGAGTTACGACATCTTGATCGCGGCTACGAAAATCTAGCCGGTAAACTCCAAAAACTTGGCGCCCGAGTCGAACGCGTCACTGTAACTAACGATAGCACCCCCTAACCTTCATCCGAGAGAGCCTGAAAATAGACAGTTGAGAATGAACAGTTGATAGGTGTTAAATACTGACTTGACAAAAGTTACTGCTGTTCTCATTGTCTTGTTTTATCTGACCACTGACACCCAAAAACCCACCTAAACAGTGAGTCCATCCCACGATGGCTCACTGTTTGCCTTTGATGGACTGTTGCCTCTGGCCTCTCGCCATCCCCTCTTGGGAGGGGTTAGGGGTGGGTTATGCCTCTTGCCTGCTCCAAACTAGGTACACTTAGAAAAGATTCGTTTTTCTCCTGGTCATCGTCATGTCTTTTCCCAAAACCCTTTTGCTGGGGCTAAAGTCGGAACAGTTCCGTCATCCCCTGGACTTACAGGCCACCACCGCCTTAAAACAGATTCCTGGCGTCGATTTACTGGTGCGGAATTTGTTGGGGGCTTTGGGAGAACAGTATTTTTATCTGGAAAATATCGCCTCAGGGGTGCGTGTCAGCGAACAGCAACTCCCGGAACTGCATCAGTTGCTGGTTGAGGCCGCTGAGGTGTTGGATGTCGAAGCACCGCAATTGTATGTCCGCCAACATCCAGTCCCCAACGCCTACACCTTTGCCATGCGGGGACGACAAGCCTTTGTGGTGCTGCATACCTCGTTAATTGAACTGTTAACCCCCGAGGAAACTCAGGCTGTGATTGCCCATGAATTGGGACATCTCAAATGCGAACATGGGGTCTATTTGACCTTAGCCAACCTCATTACCCTAGCCGTAGGGCAAGTTCCTAATTGGGGAACCCTCGTGGCCCAGAGTTTACAGGCGCAAATGTTGGAATGGTTGCGTTGTGCCGAGTTTAGCTGCGATCGCGCCGCCTTGTTAGCCACCCAAAACCCTCGCACAGTGATGTCCGTGTTGATGAAACTGGCCGGTGGCTCCCCGACTCTATCCCCACAGTTAAACTTAGATGCCTTCCTAGAGCAAGCCCGCTCCTATGATGACATCAGCGACGATGCTCTCGGCGATGCCCTCAAACAACTGCAAACGGAACAATTAAGCCATCCAGTTCCGGTTCTACGAGCGCGGGAGATTGATCGCTGGGCCAGCAGCCAAAATTATTATGACTTGTTAAACCCGAGCAAAAGGTGCTATAGTGGCAAAACCAACGCAATGGGCGGATGGCGAAATTGGTAGACGCACCACACTCAAAATGTGGCGGCTTCGGCCGTGAGAGTTCGAGTCTCTCTCTGCCCATCAGAGAAATGCAAGGCTAGAGGTACTGTTGCCTCTAGCCTTTTTGCATGAAATTGTGCATGATTTGCATGAAATTGTGCATGAAACGCCTGTGCGGGAAACATCTGTGCAGGAAAATGGTGATTTCACTCCAGCCAGGGTGTCTGAAACAGACGGTGGGAACCCTGCTATAACAGAGGGGGGCGATCGCCCTTGCGGACTGCCTAGGAACCTCAAGTTTTATGACTGTCGATAAATCTCTCTCAACCGCTAACCCCTCAACAGCCAGATCCGGCTCATCCTGGTTTGCCAAAGCGGCGATCGCCCTATTCGTGATCTTGCTCCTCCTCGCTGCAATTCCCAAATACCTGCAAGGGAAGCCTCCCATTGACGCGATTCCCGAGGCTCCAATTTCCTCCCTACAACAGCTAAGCGAAGAGGGATTAAGCCTCGAAAATTGGATCAGCGTGGATCGTCAAAACGTGCGGCTTGGTCCCAACGAATGGGTGATGCAAACCCTGGCCTGGGACAGCAATCAATCAACCGAAGCCCCGAGCGATTGCGGGTCTCGTACCCGTTGCGATCGCGCTACTATCCTCATGAGTCCCCAGCGCGTCCAAACCGGAACCGCCGCCCAACCTCAAATGGAATGGCTCGACGTGCGGGGACTTGGACGCGCCCAGGGCCAAACCTGGACCGAAGACCAATATCAACAGATTGAATTTAGCCCGAGCAATCCCCCAGGACAAGACACAACCGTTCACGTCCGCTACTTCCGAGGCCGAACCGAACAGCGTAGCTTTGCCATTGCCCAGTGGTATGCTTGGGAAAACGGCGGTCATCCGAGCCTAGTCCGTTGGTTTTGGCGCGATCGCATGGCTCGCTTACAAGGTCGTCGCGTTCCCTGGGTGGCCGTATCTCTGATTGTTCCCATCGAACATCTCAGTCCCGTCGAAGCCGCTAGTCCCTTTGTCAAAACCTTTGCCCGACAGGTTCATGAAGCTCTCATCGAACAGGGCTTCACCGCCGAGGCTAGCCCTCAATAACACTGTCAAGGACGATTTCAGGGTATCCACATCTGCTGCCCCGCCATGCCCTCTCGAAGCCC
The DNA here is from genome assembly GCA_001637315.1 of Phormidium willei BDU 130791. Lineage (GTDB taxonomy): Bacteria > Cyanobacteriota > Cyanobacteriia > Cyanobacteriales > Geitlerinemataceae > Sodalinema > Sodalinema willei. Next base: position 11,419 of record LSZA01000054.1, read on the forward strand.
GAGATTCGCCATGACCCAGTTTCACCTTTTCTCCCGACCCTCCTGGCGTTGTCGTACCGCCGTGGTCTCAGGTGCCGTACTCCTGGCCATTCAAGTGCTGCCCATGGCCAAGGCGATCGCCCAATACCAGACACTTCCTGCGATCGAGACCTCCCCCGACAACCAGACCTCCCCCGACAACGAGACAAGCCCCGAACCCGAAGCCAATCCGCGTATCCTAGATCCGACCTTTCCTCAACCGCAGTTCTCACCACAATGGGAACAAATCGAGACCCAGTCAGAAACGCAACATCGCCAAACCATCGACTATTTAGAGACGTGGTTACGCGATCGCCTCGACCAATTCCCCGCCTCCGAACAACTTCCCCCAGCCATCCTGCAAGATCCTCGCCGACCTCAATCCGACGACGTTCCCATTGACAGTGTGAACTGGGACGAATATCGCCTGGATATCGGCGACGGCATTTCCATTGTCGTGCAACCCCCCTTTCAAGACCTCAGTACCACCGCTCAACTCTCCTTCCAAGGAACGATCTTCGTCCCTCTCCTCGGAACAATTAACCTACAAGGCCTCACCGTTGACGAAGCGGCTAGCTTTCTCCAAGATTCCCTCAATCAATTCGTCGTCAACCCTGAAGTTCAGGTGATTCTCGCCCAGCCACGACAATCTCAAATCACTGTCACCGGCGAAGTTGCACGTCCGGGATTCTTTCCCATTAACCCGAACTCTCCCCTGGTTCAAGCCCTCCTGACCGCCGGTGGCGTGACCCTGGATGCAGACTTGCGACAAGTCACCGTAGAGCGACAATTTCCCAACGGAGAACAAATCGTCCAAACCTTTGACCTGCATACTCCCCTCATTCTCGGCCAAGCCATTCCTGACGTGCGCTTACGGGATGGAGATGTGATTCGGGTTCCCACTCGACCGCGAGAATTTGACTCGAACTACGATCGCGACATCCTGCAACGAACCGCCCTCGTCTCCACCGCCGCCCAACCCATCGCCATTACCATCACCGGCGAAGTCGTGCGTCCCGGCTTCTACGACTTTTCCTCCCGTCCCGCCCCCGAGGTTGACGGTGCCCTCGTCGCCGCCCAAGGAACCAAAACTACCGCTGATCTCCGACGTATCCTCGTCCGTCGTCGCCTTCCTGACGGGACGGCGATCGAACGAGAACTGGATCTGTTTACCCCCCTCCTTGAAGGACGGCCCTTGCCCCAACTCGGTCTCGAAGACGGCGATGTCATTATCGTCCCGGAAATTCGCCCCGAAGACCGAGAGAGTTATGACATTGAACTGATGACCCGCACCAGTCTTTCTCAACAACGAATTGTCGTGCGTTTAATTAGTCGCCCAAGCAACTCCGCCGGACGACAAGATTTACCCGCCGGAAGTCGCTTAGCCGATGCGGTAGCCGGAGTTCCCCTCAACACCGCTCGCTTAGGTCGAGTGGCGTTAATTCGCTTTGATGAAGAAAGCGGCGAACCGGTCACGCGACATTACAACGTGCGAGAAGCCATTATGGGTAATATGGAGGAAAATCCTCTGCTGCAAGATCGAGATGTGATCGTCGTGGGACGGAACCTAGTTGCCCAACTCGGGAACTTTCTCAATACCTTCACCCAACCGTTTCGAGATGTCTTAGGATTCCTTTTATTCTTTGATCAACTCTCCAATAGTGCCGATAATCTATTTGGTCCGGGAGGTGATGATAATCAAAACTAAGCCTGTCTCCAACCCTTGACTCGCGTGTAACCGTCTCTAGCCTCTAAACTAGAAACAGGACTCAACCAGGTAAATCAATCGTGGCCCCTTCAATCGTCAAACGGTACATCATTGCCTTCGGGAAGTATAAATTCGCCGGGTTTGCCGTCTTTGCCCTTGCGGTCGGCGTATCAGGACTCTTGGGATTAGAAGAACCACCTCCCCCGAGTTATAACGCCTCGGGTGTGATGAGTCTTAATCAGGAACCGGTGACCGTCTCAGAAACCGGACCCACTATTCAAGAGCAAGGCTTACAGGCTTTAAATAAAGAATTTCTGATTGATGACCAGGTGGCTGAGCAGATCTCACAACAGGTGGGGGTTCCACCCCGAAAGGTTAAATCCGCCCAACTCAAAACGCCGGGAAGCAATGGGCCACAGATATACAGAGTATCCTATACCGATTCCACACCAGAGCGTGCTGAAGAGGTGGTGCAGTTGCTGATGGAGTTGGCGGTTGAGAAAAGCCTGATGCTCAACACCTCACGACTTGATGTGCTGATTGCCGCTCTCAACGAGCGCATTCCCGAAGTTGAGGCCGATTTACGAGAGGCTGAAGATCGTCTCCTCCAATTTGACCGTATTGAGGGAGCGGCACTGATTTTGGGTCGTGATGGCGTTTTAGTGAATAACATTCGCAGTGCGCAAAATCAACAGGAACAACTCGAACGGCAAATCGAGGAAGTGACCACGCAAATGCAGAGTCTCGAAGCACGTTTGGGGTTAACGGTTGATGAAGCCTATACCTCTTCGGCTCTGAGTCGGGATCCGATTGTGAATAATTTGCGGGGACAAATTCACCAAATTGAAAGTCAGCAAGCCCTTTTAAGGCAAACTCTACGGCCCGATCACCCGCAAGTGGTTGAGTTGCAGCGTCAGCTCTCTGGGCTCGAACGCTTGCTCGAAAACCGCGCTCGGGAAGTCATTGGTGGTGATGGAATTGGGACTCCGTTTTATGACAGCCGACGGGTGCGAACCCAAAGTAGCCTCGACCCCGTTCGTCAGGATATGGCGAATCAGCTCGTGGGGTTACAAACTCAGCGCGAGACGTTGGTGCAGAACTTGGCCCGGTCTCAACGGCTTGAGAATGAGTTACGGATTGAGTACCAAAATCTCCCCAATTTAGAGTTGGAACGGGAACGACTCAGTCAAGTCGTGGCGATTCATAAGTCTCGGTTTAATCAGTTGCAGGCCCGCTTGATTGATGCGGAATCGGCACGGGCCGAAACGGTGAGTAATCTCAGTATTGCTCAAGCGCCTCAGGTGCAAGAACAACGGGAGGAGGCGGCGAATATCTTTATGTTGGTGCTGATTGGTGGTAGCGCTGGCTTGGCGGCTGGGGCAGTGTTGATTTTTGGTCTATCGGCTCTCGAAGGACGTTTCTATACGATGGAGGAGGTTCAAGGGGCTTTAGAAGGACGGGATTTGACGGTCTTGGGTACGATTCCTCACATCGAGTCTTTAGATCCGTTTGAGGAGAATCCCTTCCCATTGCTGCGATCGCCTCATTCCCCTTATTTGGAGTATTACGAACGGGTCCGCAGCAATTTACAACGACTCGAAGGAACACCGCCGCGTATTGTCTTGGTGACCAGTTTTGCGGCGGCGGAGGGTAAGTCTTTGACGGCTTATAATTTGGCGATCGCAGCGGCTCGTTCCGGGAAACGGACGTTGTTGGTTGAGGCAGATGTGCGATCGCCGTCTCAGGCCAACGTCTTGAAACTTGCCCTCGATCCACAACGGTTAACGGAACCCCTGCGCCACTATGACAGCCTGAACCAAAATGCTCATCTGGTCCCCGATATTCCCAATTTCTATGTGGTGCCGAGTCCCGGCCCTCAACGCAATGTACCGGCAATTCTCGAATCGAGTGAGCTACGACAATTGTTGATGCAGGCCCGAGCGCGCTTTGACTTGGTGGTGGTCGATTCCCCCGCCTTAAGTCGCTGTGATGATACCTTAGCCCTCGAACCCTTTACAGATGGGTTATTACTGGTTGCTCGTCCCGGTATCACTCAGGGTGGCTTGCTCAATGAATATGCCGAAATGCTAGAAGAAGCCGAAGATCGGGTTCGGGTTCTCGGAGCGGTGGTGAATGGGGCCGAAATCACGGTCGAGATTCCCTATGAGGAGCCTGAGGAACCGGTGACGGCTCCGGGTTTTGAGTATGAGGCCGCCCTTTATGATTCCCTCGATGATGCTTATGTTAAAGGGGCCGATCTTGACCGTTCTGACCGGGCTGAGAGTCAAACTCCGCCTCGTAGCTGGTCTTAACAAACTCAGAGTCCGTGGCCTTGCGATTTAGCGGTTGGAGGGGACGCTTCCCCAACCGGGGACTTTCTCGGCGGCGCTGAGGGTAAAGGCCGCGAGTTCTTCGAGTTCGGGGCGAGCGAGCCAACTCTCGGGGACTTCACGACACCAGTAACTCGGTTCAGAGCCGTCGTAGGTCATGGGTTCGCGCAGATAGGTGACAAAACTGTTAATGTTGTCCCGAGGTGGGGTCGCGCCGGCGAGATCGGCGAGGGTAAGGGAGACTTGCGGTAGGGGGAGTGTTAAACCGTTGGCATGACAGTAGGCGCAGTTTTCCATGAAGATATCCCGACCTCGGGTGAGGGCTTCGCCGCTATAACGGGCGCTGTTCCCTTGAGGGTCGAGTTTGACTTCGGCGGGGCCATCGGGGGTGAGATAACGCTTCACGTCGGCGTTAATGCCATCGGCTAGGGCGGGGGTAGTCTGGAGTAGTACGAGGGCGATCGCCGCCATCGCGGCCAGGGTGCGTTTGAGCCAAGTTCCCGCAGCTACTCTGGGATAAAAAGCCATGATTGTTCTCTATCTAAAAACGGCAAAAAAGGGCAAAATTGAAAAAAACCGGCGATCGCACTAGCCGATCGCCCGGTTCTCTCAAACCTGCAAGGGTGCAAATCGGGGTTTAGTTGTAAACTTTACCACCGCCCCATTGGGTTCCACGTAGTTTGGGCTGAATCAGAATATGCCCGGCAATATTAAACAAATCGTCGTCTGTTAAATTTCTCATCTCAGGGAAAATGTCTGCACTCGAGGTAGCCGGGTGCAGTTCAGAAATGTCAAACTCACCATCAAAGGTGGTGGGGTTTTTCATATAATCCACCAGGGCCTCAACATTATCCCGGCGGGGGGTGGCTAGGGCTAAACTCTCGGAACTTAGGTTGACGTTGGGGTTGGTCTTGGTCAAGCCAACGGGGTGGCACTGGGCGCAAATATCCCCAAATAGACGCTTTCCTCGGGTGGCTTGTTCGAGGGACAAGGTGACGGTTTCCCCTTGTTCGTTCAAGGTCACGGTGCGGGTTTCGGCATCTAGTTCCAACGCCATAGCGCTGTTATTGCCGAGGTTCCAAACTAAGACGACCGTAGCGATCGCAAGCCAAAAGAATCTTTTTAGCATTGTTTTCCTCTAAACGTTATTGATGTTCAGCAAAGCTTGAATGTGGGACAAGCTGTGAAATTTCTTGTCAGTACACATATCATGCCAGAGTCTGGGGACGTTAGAGCAGGTGGTTTAAGGATTTGTCATCTTTAGAGCGTTACGTTGACTCACTTGACCCGGAAACGTCCAGGGCGATGACATCATTCGTCAGAGGACGAGCAACTCGATGATGCTCCCGCTCGGGAGAGCGATGATGCAAACGAATCAACTGAGCCAAGAGTCCTTTGAGTTGGGGTCGTGGCACAATGGCATCGACAAATCCATGTTTGAGCAAATCTTCGGCTGATTGAAAGTCATCGGGGAGTTTCTGGCGTAAGGTTTGCTCAATCACCCGCCGTCCTGCAAAACCGATGGTTGCTTTCGGTTCGGCCAGGATAATATCACCTAACATGGCAAAACTGGCCGTTACGCCGCCGGTGGTCGGATGCGTCAAGATGGGGATATACAGCAATTGGGCTTGACGATGACGCTGCAAGGCCCCGGAAATTTTGGCCATCTGCATGAGGCTCAACATCCCTTCTTGCATCCGCGCTCCCCCGGAGGCGCAGACGATAATCACGGGACGGCCGGCTGCGGTTCCGGCTTCGATTAACCGGGTGAGGGTTTCTCCTACTACCGATCCCATGCTTCCTCCCATGAAGCGAAAGTCCATGACACCGAGAGCCACGGGTAAGCCATCGAGGTCTCCAAACCCGGTTTGGATGGCATCGTTGAGTTGGGTTTTGTGTTGGTAATCGCTGAGGCGATCGCGGTAGGCTTTGCGATCGCAAAATCCTAGGGGGTCCGTCGGACGTAAGTGGCTGTTGAGGCGTTGCCACGTCTCCCGGTCGATGAGGTGTTGAATGCGATCGTCGCTAAAAATACGACGATGATGGCCGCATTCTGGACAAACCATGTGGTTTGCGGCTAAGTCTTTGCTATAGGTCAAGACGCCACAGGACTCACATTTTGTCCAAAGCCCTTCGGCGATTTCTCGTTCTTGCTGCTTCTGACCGATGGAATTTAACTTACGTCGGTCGGCAAACCAATCAAATAGAGACATGAAGTTCTGGGATTTTTAAAAGCAATCTCGTGGCTGAGGTCAGATGACAGACTTCAGCCGGCCACGGTTAAGTCAGGGATCTCTGTCATGGATCGCATCCTATCAAATTCCGGGACTCCAACGCGATTTCTTGTGGCAGATTGGGATCTGGAATTGTCACAGGGTGTCCGCTCTTTCCCCAGGATACTCTGATCTGTAGGCGATTTAACTCTAAATTTGTTGAGGAAATTTTCTATGAAACCGGCCTTACCGCTTATCCTGCTCACCCTGCTCACGGCTCCCTCGGTCAGCCTTGAGCCAGCTCAGGCTCAAGCTCAGATGCCGATGACTGATCCGGCTTTAGAGGCGTTATCTCTGTCACCCTTGGACTTAAACCGCGCCAAGAACCAGGCCCGTCAATTCGCAGAACGACTCAACGGCGGATTACAGGTTTACCGGGCTGAACCCTCCATGCACGGTCCTTCAGCCGAGTCTCCCTATCGGGTGACAGAAGCGGGCCAGCTTGAATTTAACTTTTTTGGACGAGCGCCTGGGGCATCAAACTACACGACCGAAACGGTGATCGTTGTTAATCCCGACACTTGGGAGTTAGATCTGATCTATAACGGCGCGATTCGTCCTCGGGACAACAGTGAGGGTTAAAGCCGTAATACTTAAAGCCGTCCAGCGGGGAAAAAGATCTCTAAATAGAGGTTGAGCAACGTCTCTCCCCAAATGGCGGCAATGGCTCCCCCCAGAGCGAGAAAGGGACCAAAGGGCATAGGCTGCGATCGCTTCAACAGTCCCAGGGCGATCGCGCCTGTGCCAATGACAGCGCCGAGTAATGCCCCTAAAAAGCCGGTAATTACCATCAAGCCGGGGCCGAGCCACGCTCCAACGGCGGCCAACAATTTGCCATCACCTGCGCCCATGGTCTCTTTCCCCCAGGCCAAGGACCCCAAAAAACGCACCGCATCTACTAGCCAAATGCCCAGGACAGCCCCGAAAATTCCTTGAATGAGTCCCCCCATGACTGAGTCCCCTTGCCAGCCTTGTAGGCTCTGATAGAGCAAGCCTGAGATGACTCCTAAGCGGGTGAGAGGATTGGGCAGGATCATCGTATCCCAGTCAATGAGAGCCAAAATCAATAAGCCGGTTAAAAACAGCCAATAGCCGACGGTGGTTAGGGACACCTGATAGCGCAGAAACACCCCTAAAAAGAGCAATCCTGTCACCGCTTCGACAATGGGATAGCGAGGGGAGATGGGGGCGTGACAATGAGCGCAGCGCCCTTTGAGGCGCAACCAGCCCAGAACGGGAATGTTCTCGCCTTTCCCTAGACTATGGCCGCAATGGGGACAGCGGGAGGGGGGATAGAGTAGGGAGAGTCCAGCCGGGAGGCGATAAATCACCACATTGGCGAAACTCCCGATAGACGCGCCCAAGGCCAATACAATAGCAAGCATAGGTAATGCCCACAGGTGATCGATCACGGTGACGATTGCCCTTCAATGGTTACCTGTTTAGTTTAAAACGGAAATTGCTTTATGTATTTAGTGACTGGTGCCACCGGAAGTATCGGAAAACGTATTGTACGGCGATTGCGCGATCGCGATCTCCCCGTGCGAGCCTTTGTACGACTGTCATCGAGTTATGCTGAACTTGAACAACGAGGCGCTGAAATTTTTATCGGTGATTTAGCCCAAGAACGAGATATCCGCAAGGCCTGTCGTGATGTTCGCTATATGATCAGCGCTCATGGCTCCGATGGGGGTCAAGCTCAAGCCATTGATTACCGCGCCAATATTGATTTAATGGATTTTGGTCAGGAAAATCGGGTTGAACAGTTTGTTTATGTATCTGTGTTGGGAACTGAGCGCGGCTATCAAGATTCACCGGTGTTTAAGGCTAAACGTGAGGTGGAAAATGCTTTACAAAAGAGTGAGTTGACCTATACAATTTTACGTCCTTCGGGGTTTGCGTCTAATCTCTTACCCTTGGCGGAGCGATTTCGTGATACGGGACTCTATTTTGCAATTGGCGATCTCAAAAACCGCTCGTCAATTCTCAGCCCTGATGATTTAGCTGAAATTGCCATTCAAGCCACCCAGCGAGAGGCGGCGCGAAATCAAGTCTTTGCGGTGGGTGGCCCGGAAATTCTCAACCGTGATGATATCCCCAAAATCTTTGGTCGTGTGTTTCAGAAAGATCCCTTTGTGGTCAATCTTCCTTTAAGTGTTTTGGACGGGGTTCGCTCAGCGGTTGGTTTTATCAATCCTGAATTACAGCGATCGCTCGGAACTTTGCGGATTCTGTTGGCGAATGAGTTTTTCTGTACCTCTGAAGAGATTCATCGTTTAGAATCGGTGTTTGATATTCAAATGGAATCTTTGGAAAGTTTTTTACGGCGCTATTTAGTGAATAGCTAAAAAAATCGAGTCAGCTTAACTGAATTACAACTGGGGCGACTATGGTCAAGTCTTTCTTGATAGTTTTGCCCCAATCATTTTATCGCCCAGGTCACAGATTACTGCCAGACTAATTCTGCATACTCGTTGCGACAGGTGTCCAGGACTCGATTGGCGACCTCATCAGGATGCTGAAGGTGATAAAAGCCTTCAAACTTAGGAGTAATGGGGAGTGTGTTCGAGCTGGCGATCGCCGTATCGGAGCGTTGAACGGCATAAGGATAATTGGCCGGATCATAGGTAGGAATCACCGTAACCTGTAACGAGTGATGGGTCATTTGACCATAAAAACAATCAAAGGAAGAATGATATCGATAAAAGCCACCCACGACCTGATGATCTCGTGATTCTAAAACAAAATAGGTGACGCCCAAAACCTCTAGCCGAGGAGATTCTCCATAAACATAAATCCCATCCGCAGAACGTCCCGAAGGAGCGGGCTGTTCCTGGGCGATCGCCTGAGAACTGGGCGTCATCGTCGAGGGCAGAACATCGGCGATCGCCAAAGCCAGAACAGGAACAGACAAGAGAAACCAACCGTAATTCCGTTTAACCCATTCCCGGTTCACCCGTTGCGATAATTTCAAAAACTGAAGCACCCCATTTACCTCTACTGCATCACCACTTTAAATTATAAAAGATGAAGTGGCGTCAGAGTATAAAGAACAATGAAGTTTTCTTGATGGTCAACAAGACCCTAAAGAGCCGTGATCAGCCCCCTAACACTTCTCAATTTGCTGACCTCGTTCATAACTCGATGGAGCCATCTCTTGACTCGGCATCGTTTCCCCATCCAGGCTGTTATGGTCTTGCTGTTTTTGCTCTTCGGGGCAATTCCGTTATTCGCCATGCGTCCGGCGATCTATACGCCAAGACTTTTGCCGTTGCAAGCTGCCCCGGTTGAAGAGAATGTCAAACAACACACGGCAATTTCTGTGGCACGATTAGAACGCCTGAAAACTGATACCAAACTGCAACTTGAACAGAATCGCATTCCCCCGGATATCGAGCCGTTTGTCCCTGAAGCGTATCAGGGTCAAATTGTGCGATCGCTCCCCCTAGCACTCGGCGATCGCGCCATCGCCTTAACCTTCGACGATGGTCCGTCGCCCGATACCGTGCCAATCCTGGATATCCTACAACACTACGATATCCTCGCCACGTTCTTCGTACTCGGCCAAGTCATATCAAGCTATCCCGAGGTGTTACAACGAATCGTCGCCGACGGACATGTTCTGGGGAATCATACTTGGTCTCATCCCTACATCGTCAACAGCGAAGCCGAGGCCGACCGAGAAATTGAACGTACCGCTGAACTGATCTACGACTATACGCGAGTGCGAACCCCACTGTTTCGTCCCCCCGGCGGCTACCTAAACAACGCCCTCACCCCTTACAGCATCCGGCAGAACCAGACCATTATCATGTGGTCTGTCGATAGTTCCGATTACCTTCTCTCACAGTCAGAGATTCTCGATCAGGTTCTCGCCCAGATTCACCCAGGGGCGATCATTCTCTTGCACGATGGCGGCGGACCCCGTCATCATACCGTTGCTGCCCTGCCGCAGCTGATTGAAACCTTGCAACAGCAAGGTTATGAGTTCGTGACGGTGACGGAGTTGATGAAACGCGCTCAGGCGGCGATCGCTCAAACTCCATCCTGAGAGCCATCTCAGCCATCCGAAACGGCCAAGAAATTCAGGTTTGTAAGAATTTCGAGATATCCTTCGTCCGAGAACTGGTTTAAAATGAAAACTCAGGCTTTAACCTCAGCGCCACCGCTCCCGACCTAGACTGCCCACTATGCCGCAAACCATGCCGCAACAACTCTTCAACACCCATATTGCCAACGCCAAGGTTCTGCAACCGCCGGTTGAGATGAAGGCCCAGGTTCCTCTGAGCGATCGCGCCGAACAGACGATTGTGGAATCTCGTCAACAACTTGAGGCCATTCTCGATCGCCGTGATTCCCGTAGCTTTGTGGTGGTTGGCCCCTGTTCGATTCATGATGTCAACGCGGCGAAAGAGTACGCCCAACGGCTGCGGGAGTTGAGCGATCGCGTTCAAGATAAACTGCTGCTGGTGATGCGCGTCTATTTCGAGAAACCTCGCACCACCGTCGGCTGGAAAGGGTTAATCAATGACCCCGATATGGATGACTCCTTTCACATCCAAAAAGGATTAGTCTTGGCCCGCCAACTCCTCGTTGACATTGCCGATCTCGGGCTACCCACCGCCACCGAAGCCCTCGATCCCATCGTGCCGCAATATATTAGCGATGTCCTGAGTTGGTCGGCGATCGGCGCTCGCACCATTGAATCGCAAACCCACCGCGAAATGGCCAGTGGACTCTCGATGCCCGTAGGCTTAAAAAACGGCACTAACGGCAGCATCGAAGTAGCCCTCAACGCCATGAAAGCCGCCCGAGAACCCCATAGTTTTTTGGGAATTGACGAAAATGGTTCCGTTAGTGTTTTCACCACCAGCGGCAACGATTATGCCCATATCATCCTCCGAGGTGGCGGTGGCACCGTCAATTATGATGCCGACTCTATCGCCAAGGTGGAAGGACAATTAAAAGCAGCGGGACTTCCCCCGCGCCTCGTCGTCGATTGCAGTCACGGCAACTCCCAGAAAGACCATCGCCGTCAGTCTGGGGTGTTTCAAAATGTCATTCAACAGATTCAGTCCGGCAACTCTTCTATTGTGGGCATGATGTTGGAGTCGAATCTCTTTGAAGGGAACCAAAAGATCCCCGACAACCTCAAGGATCTCCGGTATGGTGTCTCCGTGACCGACAAATGCCTGAGTTGGCAAGAAACGGAGTCCACAATTTTAGAGGCCTACCAGACCTTAGGGGGCAAGGGCTAGAACCTAGGTGAATCGTGGTCTGAGAGTGATCTGAGTAGATAAATTGGGATGTGGCCATGAGTAAGGGGCAAACGGCGCGACTGGTTGAAGTCTTTTCCGCCATTCAGGGAGAAGGCGCAAATATCGGCACTCGGCAAATTTTTATCCGCTTTGCCCTCTGTGATTTACGCTGTCTCTACTGCGATAGCGCCCATACCTGGCAGGCTCGGACTCATTGTCGCGTTGAACGGACACCGGGATTACGGGATTTTGACGAGTATGATAATCCGATTACGGTGGAGGTATTGGCCGCTTGGGTTGAACGCCAAAATCGACCGGGACTTCATGACAGTCTCAGTTTGACGGGAGGAGAACCCCTCTTACATGCCCCGTTTCTGGCGGAGTTTTTGCCCGAAATCCGCCGGCGAACCCAACTGCCGGTTTACTTAGAGACTGGGGGACATCGTCCTGATCAGTTAGGGCTAGTTCTCCCCTATTTGGATTTGGTGGGGATGGATATTAAGTTACCCAGCACCAGTGGGGAAACTTGGTGGGAGGAACATGAGTTGTTTTTGAGACAATGTCATGAGGCTGGGGTGTCGGTGTTTGTGAAAACGATTGTCTGCGATCGCACCCCCGCCCAGGAACTCGAACGAGTGGCCCATTTGGTGGCCCGAGTTAGCCCTGATACCCCCATTTATTTGCAACCTGTGACGCCCCTGAATGGAGTCCTACGGGCTACGAATGAAGCCCTACGCCGGGATTCGTTTCGCGATGCTGTGGTCCCTGATCCTGAGCAGGTTTTGGCTTGGCAAACCATGATGAAACGTACCGTCGGGCAAGTTCGAGTGGTTCCCCAAACCCATAAAATGATTGGGCAGTTGTAGGGGAGTCGGGTAGGGTGCGTTCGGGCTTCATCACGTCTTTGGCCTCAACCAACCCGGCCAAAACGGCCCGAACGCACCATTTTGAGGCAAGAGGGGGAGAATGTGGGGCCGATTGTGGAGGGTTAATTGCCGTTAAGACGGCGCTGGGCCTGTTGTAAATCCCGGTTGGCGGCTGTCATGTGGGTTCGGGCCAACTCGCCGGCGAGGGTTTGTGAGGGAATTAGGTGTAGGCGATCGATGGCTGCTTGCCAGGTGTCTAGGGCATTTTGAGCACCTTGGTAAGTTGCGGCCTCTCGGTATTGCGATCGCGCAGCCTGGAGTTCCCCTAAGACCTCCTCTAACTCATCATGAGCATTCTTTTCTTGGAATAGCACCACATCCATCCGTCCGATCGCCTTGCGGGCCGTCTCAAACTCATCGTGGGTAAAGTTCCAAGAACAGCCAAAAAAGGTACAATACCGTTGCGGGTAATAGCCAAGAAACCAGACGGGAAGTTGATCAAGATGATGTTGGGCCTGCGTCACTTTCTCTTGCCCCAACTGCAAATCCGCCGCACTGGTGGCTTGGTTGACTAACTGATCGGATTGTTCCACAAGGGCGATCGCCTCTCGGTAATTCTTATCCATACTCAGAAAGCTGGGTAACAAGAGAATCGGAGCATGTTCAGCAATGGGGCGACGAATCATCGGATAGGGGAGATTAGCCAGGGCGATAAACCCCACGATTCCTGCCCCCCCAGCCACCGTAGCTACCAGGCCGACGGCCAAGGTTCGAGCTTTAGAGGGGTTATTGGCCTTCGCCGCCTGTTGAATCACCGCCACGGGGAAGGGAGGATAGTCGGCATGGATGACTCGTTTCAGTTGAGATTCATTCAGGGGAGTCCCCTCTTGTTTCGTTAATCCTTGCAATTTCTGAAGCAACAACTTACGAACGACGCGCTCCCCCACATCGCCTCGATTGTCCTTCTCAAGCGCTTCCCGTAGAATCCCTAAGGCACGACCATTTAAACGCTTCATCGTTAAATCCCGAACTGAGCTAGTTAATCTTCATACTAACAAAGTTTAGAGTCCCACAAGACCCATAGAACCCGTCAATTTATCCCGACTGACCGAATCAGGAGTGTAAAGACAAAAGAATCCCCTATTCTCAGAGAAATTAAACTAGAATAGGAGACTGTCCTCCAGATTTTCAAGATACCCCTAAATGGATATTATTCTGACTCTGGTTATCTTGGTGTTGGCATTGATTGGTTTTGTCAGTGAACTCCTACCGCCAGATATTATTGCGTTGTCTGTCACCGTCTTACTGATGCTATGCGGCCTAGTCAGTCCCGAAGAAGGAATGTCTGGATTTAGTAACTCAGCCACGATGACTGTCATGGCTATGTTTATTCTCAGTGCGGGAATTGCTAAAACTGGAGTGATTCAAATTATTCGTGACTTCCTAATACGTTGGGGAGGACAAACATCAAATCGTCAAATTTTTACATTGGGGATTCTCGTTGGACCCATTTCTGGGTTTATTAATAATACAGCAGTTATTGCTATTTTCTTGCCAATTGTTGAAGATTGGTGCCGCAAACAGAAGCGTTCTCCTTCTAAATTGTTGATTCCGCTCTCCTACATTTCGATTTTAGGCGGAATGACAACCTTGGTCGGAACCTCAACGAATATTTTAGCCAGTGGACTGTCGGAACAGTTGGGGTATCGAACTTTTACGATTTTCGAGTTTTCCAAGGCAGGTATTTTTATATTCTTATTTGGACTCCTTTACTTAACCCTATTTGCGTCTATTCTATTACCTGATCGTAAAACCGACAATGAATCGTTTACTCAAGGTTATGGCTTACGAGATTATGTCAGTGAATTAGTAATCACCCCTCAATCGAGTCTCGTAGGTGAAACCCTAAATAACAGTGAGATTCAGCGAAAATTTGATTTGGATGTCCTAGAATTGCTACGAGATAAGGTTCGCTTCGCACAACCGTTAGCCGATAAAATCTTACAAGCGGGTGATATTTTAGTGGTTCGGAGTAGCCGAGAAGACTTACTAAAAATTCGTGAAGAACGGGGATTAGAACTCTTTGCTGATGTGAAGTTTACACAAAACTCCTTAGAATCGGTCTTAAGTTCTGAAGAAGAAAAAATTGGTGAAGTTTTAATTCTATCCAACTCTCGCCTCATTGGGACAACCCTCAAAGAGATCCGGTTTCGACAACGCTATAACGCAACGGTATTAGCCGTGCGTCGGGGGTCAGAACTGGTCAAAGGTCCCTTAGGGCGAGTTCCTTTACGCTTTGGTGATTTGTTACTTCTCCAAGGACCGAAGCAAAGCTTTGTCGGCTTACAAACAACTCGTGAACTCTTGGTTCTAGAGCAGCGCGACGTTGAGATGTTACGGCAAGATAAAGCCTGGATTTCGATCCTTATTGGCTTAACAGTGATTGGCTTATCCGCTTTCAATATTATGCCAATTTTAGTGAGTGCTTGGGCGGGTGTAATTGCTTTGATTTTAACAAAATGTTTACGTCCCGGCGAAATTTATGGGGCAATTCGTTGGGATATTATTTTCTTGTTGGCGGGCTTAATTCCTTTAGGGATTGCCATGAGAAACTCCGGCACAACTGCCTGGATTGCTGGACATTTAGTTGGAATTGGCGGGCATCTTCCTGGCTACTGGGTCTTGGTTTTCTTCTTTGTGATAACCTCGGCATTTACCGAAGTTATTTCTAATAATGCTGCGGTTGTCCTGATGCTACCCATCGCCGTTGAAGTCGCCCAAACTCTAGGCTTGAATCCCTTTGCCGCCATGTTTGCGGTGACCTTTGCCGCTTCAAATAGCTATCTCAGTCCCATTGGCTATCAAACCAATACGATGGTTTATGGGCCAGGGGGCTACAAATTCACTGATTTTGCTCGCGTTGGTGCGCCTTTAACCCTAAGTTTAATGTTTCTCGTTCCTTGGCTAATTATAAGCTTCTATGGCTTGTAGAACTCAGGCGCCGTTATTGGCCAAGTCTCCGGGCCGGGCTTCCCTAAACATGGTATTTTGAATTGGCTTCAATGCCTCTACCCGGGTCTTGTGGCTGGGGTAGGATACCTAAGATAACAGTAGCAGAGACAACCTAGAATGATTCAACAACGTGGTGTTACGGTTTGGTTCACCGGCTTGAGTGGAGCCGGAAAAACAACAATTAGTCAGGCCGTCGCGGAACAGCTGCGATCGCTCGATTGTAAGTTAGAAATCCTCGATGGCGACATTGTTCGACAAAATCTCACTAAAGGCTTGGGATTCAGTAAAGAAGATCGCGATGAAAACATCCGTCGCATCGGCTTTGTCTCTCATTTGTTGACTCGCAACGGTGTGATTGTTCTCGTGTCAGCCATTTCTCCCTATCGAGCGGTGCGCGAAGAAGTCAAAGCTCGCATTGGCGATTTCGTGGAAGTCTTTGTCAATGCACCCTTAGCCGTTTGTGAAGATCGTGACGTCAAAGGCCTCTACAAAAAGGCCCGTAGTGGTGAAATTGCCAACTTCACCGGTGTGAGCGATCCCTATGAACCCCCCACCGATCCCACCATTGAATGTCGGACGGATTTAGAATCCCACGAGGAAAGTGTGAATAAGGTTCTCAATACCCTCAAGGAGATGGGATATCTCGGCTAATGCCGCCATGACAGCGATAGGGACTATCCCTATCGCTCGGTGTCGGGGTTGACTGAAAGGCTATCGGGTTCCTCATCTAAAAGGGGATCGGTTTCGGCTAATCCCAAGTCAGATTCTAGGGTGTCGGCGTCTCGGGTGTCCTCGACTGAGGATTCGTCTGAGGAAGATTCATCGACGAGATCGTTTGCAAAATCGAGATCCTCAGCCGGTAACGACTCCGAGGACAAACTCCCCGGGAGGTGGGTATCGAGAGGAACCGAGGTCTCTCGTCGTTGAATCTGAATTTGGTGCAAGCGTGGACCATCGGTGGCCACAACTTGCAAGGTTAGACCGTGGACGTTGAAGCAATCCCCAATATCGGGAATCTTCTGCATCTGGTAGATGAGGAAGCCACCGAGGGTTTGATAGTCGTCGATGAGGGGAAGGTTTAAATCTAGGAGTTCGTTGACTTCCTCGAGATCGAGTTGAGCCTGAACAATGAAGGTGCGATCGTCAATCATTTGTACGGCTAAGTCTTCTTTGCGTTCCGTCTCGATACTTTCGCCGACGATTTCGGCGATGATATCCTGCATGGTAATTAACCCAGCGGTTCCGCCAAAGTCATCGACGACCATCACCATGGGTTGAGCCGAGCGTTGTAGCAGTGGGAGGAGTTCCCCGAGGAGGGTACATTCGGGGACAAAGCGCGCCGGACGCACCCAAGGTTGAATGGGGGTGTCGAGGGACATTTGTCCGCGAGCGAGGGGTTCGGCGAGTTCTTTGAGATGGACGATTCCTCGGATATCGTCAAGAGATTCGCCAATGATGGGATAGCGGGAATGACCCGAATGGGCCACTTCTTCGAGGAAGCTGCTAAAGGTGGCATCGCTCGGAAGTGCGGCGATTTGGGTGCGGGGAACCATGACTTCTTCGGCGGCGACGTCGCCAAATTCAAAGACATTGCTCAGTAGTTCCCGTTCTTCGGCTTCGAGGCCAGTGGATTCTCCTTCGAGGGCGATGATGCGTTGCAGTTCTTCGGGGGTGACGCGGTTATAGAAGCGGCGGTCGACGTCGCGAATCCCCACCAGTCGCAAGAGGAGACGGGTGGATTGGTTGAGAATCCAGAGGAAAGGGTTAAAGAAGCGGGCGATCGCCAAACTGGGAGGCCCAAGCAGTTGGGCTAATTGTTCGGCGTAGAGGAGGGCCAAGGATTTGGGACAGAGTTCCCCGAGGACAATTTGTAGGTACGCCACAAGCAGGAAGGCCAGGGGAATTGACAGGCTATGGGTGACGATGCTGGCAACGGGAGGGGCTAGGGGAAGGGTTGTGAGCAGTAGGGCCACGAGAGAGGCCATAGTCCGCTCACCGATCCAACCGAGGGCTAGACTCGATAGGGTAATTCCCAGTTGGGTGGTCGACAGGAGGCGATCGATATCCTGTTGCAGAATCTGCACGCTGCGGGCCGGGAGATCTCCGGCATCGACGAGTTGGTTGATGCGCGATCGCCGCACGGATACCATGGAAAACTCGGCGGTGACAAAGAAGGCGTTGATGGCAATCAAACCCAAGACTGACAGTAAGCTCAAGAGGATATCTTGCCAAGTCTCGGCTTCGAGGCCGAGGGTTAAGGCCAGTAGGGGGGGATGAATCAGGAGAACCAGTGTTAGGGCCAACAGGCCGATACCTCCCAGGCGCAAGAGTCGGGTAATGGGGTTGGGTTTTTGAATCAAGGGTTGGTGGCGATTGCGGGTCCTGCACGCTTTGCGAAGGCTCACGAGTTTCAAGATTTGTCCTGGACTGATACCTCTTAAGTTTGACAATTTAGGTTTGACAATGTCTTGTTCTAGGCCCGGTGAGCGCTGTCCTCGGACTGATAACTTTGGATTTGAGCTTCAACATCCTGCAAGATATCTTCTTCGTCAAGAAATCGCGGGTTGTTGCTGTTGGGTTGATTGTCCGGTTGGTTGCTGAGGTTGCTTCCGGGTCTAAATTCTGGCTGAGTGACTCCTTTGAGAGCCTCTCGTCCTAGGGAAAATCCCCAGATCGCGCTGAGACCCCCCGCCGCCATCATGAGTAGTAGTAAGGTGATGGTTAAGAAGACAGTCCAGTTAAATTTCATGGTGGTGAGTTTCGCTAACGTCTTGTTAGTCAGGTTCAGGCGAAGGTGTTTCGCTACATTGACGCTACAGGAGGCAGAACAGTGGGTCAGGCCAAGTCCGCACTATTCTATCTTAAGTTTTGTGCGATCGGGTTACAGGGATCATCCTTGAGGAATTTTTCTCACCCCCTAGCTGAAATTTGGCCGATCGCGCTAGAATCGAATCCGGGTTGTCTCTCGGAGACTGGAGACCCCCCTGGGTTTTGGGCGGTTGGCCGAGCGGTTTAGGCAGCGAACTCATAATTCGCCTTAGGCGGGTTCAACTCCTGCACCGCCCACTATACGCTTTGAGGCCGGATTAAGATGGCAAAACGGCGATCGTCTTGGCTGGCGATCGTCGTTAGTTCGAGTGTCTCTTTCTGC
>LSZA01000055.1 GCA_001637315.1 Phormidium willei BDU 130791
CCCCCCCCAATAGGGCAAACGAACCGCACGGATGTAAAATAGGTTGCCGATTGTTCTGCACGGATTGAGATTCATGCTCTCCTCAAACGATTTTAGAACAGGCTCCACCATTGAAATTGACGGTGAAGTCTGGCGTGTGGTGGAATTTCTACACGTAAAGCCCGGTAAAGGCTCTGCCTTTGTCCGCACCAAACTCAAAAACGCGCACAGTGGGAGTGTTGTCGAGCGCACCTTCCGCGCTGGGGAAACAGTTCCCCAAGCCATTCTCGATAAACGGGTGATGCAACATACCTACCGAGAAGGCGAGGCCTTTGTCTTGATGGACATGGAAACCTATGAAGAAACCCGCCTAGCCCCCGAACAGATTGGCGATGGTGCCAAATATCTGTCCGAGGGGATGGATGTTAACGTGATCTATTGGAATGACACGGTGGTTGAGGTGGAACTTCCCAACTCAGTTGTCTTAGAAGTGACTCAAACCGATCCAGGTGTCAAAGGGGATACGGCGACAGGAGGAACCAAACCTGCGACTGTATCAACGGGCGCTCAGGTGATGGTACCTCTGTTTATTTCCATTGGTGAACGGATTAAAATTGACACCCGCAACGATAGCTATTTGGGGCGGGAGTAGTTTGGCTCGAAGGGGAAAGGTTGCACTCTTGGGCAACCTTGCCTCAGTCTCGTGCGGATACAGCTTTTCAAACGAACGGATAAAAAAACAGTGCAATTGGATTTTAACCAACTCCGCGAACTGATCGCGGCTTTAGAGGGAACCGATATTTCTGAGTTCACGCTCAAGAATGACGATTTAGAACTGACGATTCGTAAAGAATCTGGGGTGGTGTCAGCGGCGACGCCGATGATGACGCTCCCGCAACCGGTTCCGACAGCCGATTCCCCGACAGCCGATTCCCCGGCGACTCCCTCGTCTCCGACGCCTCCTCCCTCGGCGGCGGCCAAATGGGTCGAAATTGTCTCGCCGATGGTGGGAACCTTTTACCGCGCACCGGCCCCCGATGAGCCGCCTTTTGTTGATGTGGGCGATCGCATCTCAAGTCAGCAAACAGTTTGTATCATTGAGGCCATGAAGCTGATGAATGAGGTCGAGTCTGAGGTGACGGGTGAGGTGATCGAGATTCTGGTCGAAAACGGTGAACCCGTTGAGTATAATCAGCCCTTAATGCGCGTCTTACCGGCCTAAGTCTTGCCTTTTGTCTTAACTCTCGTCTCGTGAGATTCCCCCATAGGGAGTCTAAACTCTGTTTTCCCCGTTGGTGTTCACTCCGATTAAACCTGTGCAGCAGCCTATCCCCCAGGAAGTTACCAAACACGTCGCTGAGTATTTTAGTATTCTCAGCGAACCGATGCGTCTGAAAATTCTCAACCTGCTTCGCGATGAGGAGCGATGTGTGCAGGAACTGGTTGAAGCCACCAAAACCAGTCAGGCTAATGTCTCTAAGCATCTAAAAGTGATGCTACAAGCGGGGATCCTTAGCCGACGCACTGAAGGAACCTCCGCCTACTATTGCGTTGAGGATGAACTCACCTTTGAGTTGTGTCATCTCGTCTGCGATCGCCTCGCGGCCCGCATCGAACAGCAAGCCCAACATTTTCGCGCCTTTAGTGTGTCCAACAAGCCACGGAATCAGGCCTCAACCCCAGAATCAGACGCTGAGTCGTCCTCCTGAAGTGGCCCCCAAACGCGGCAGTTTTCAATCTCTTTAGGAGGCCGCTTGTTCATAAATCTTCATGGCGAGCGTCGGGCTGAATTTAGCGCTCGTCGCTATTTGGGCGTATTTTAGCGTTATATTAAAGGTTGGAGATCCTTTAAATTTTAAAATGTTAGAATTACTCACTTGGTTAGGTATATTTGCGGTGAGTTTGTTTGTGCTAATTAAGGCATCAGACTGGTTTATCGACTCATCGGAAACGTTAGGATTTTTTCTACGACTGTCCCCATTTATCGTGGGGGTTGCCATTGTTTCAGTCGGAACATCCCTGCCAGAATTGATGTCTTCCATCACCGCTGTGCAGGAGGGATCATCGGAAATCGTCTTCGGTAACGTGATCGGGTCTAATGTCGCCAATATTTTTCTGATTACTGGAGTCGCGGCGATTTTTGCCGGCAAAATGGAGCTTAAATATGATTTAACCAGCGTTGATTTACCTCTTTTTGTCGGATCTTCGTTTCTCTTGGCTTTGATGCTTTTTACCGGTAAGTATTCCATCGGGGAAGCCATTTTATGCCTGCTAGCCTATGGTGTCTATTTGGTATATACCACCACCACCTCAGAGGGGGATATTGGTAGTGGAACCTTAGCCGTAACAAACCCCCTTGAAACCCAAGTTGAAGCCTCCGTCGGTGCGACGGCGGTTGAGGGGGGAGTCTCAGAGCCTTCGGGTGAACCGCAAGGAGTTCCCCTATCAACAGCATCCAATCCGTCGAGCGAGGATGATCACTCAGCCGGCGACTCCTCTGAGAAGCAGGCGTTCCCCTTCAAGTCCCTACTGCTATTAATTATTAGTGTTGTTCTTATCTACTTCGGGGCTAAATACACCGTTGAATCAGTGGTGGCGTTGTCAGAATTGCTCAATATTGGCAAAGAAATTATCGCAGTCAGTGTTTTAGCGTTGGGAACCTCGCTTCCTGAACTGAGTGTGAGCCTGGTTTGCGTCAAACGGGGCAGCTATGATGTTGCGGTAGGAAATGTCCTAGGTTCCAATATCTTTAACGCCCTGGTCGTGATGGCGGTTCCTCGCTTTTTTGGCACATTGATTATTCCCAAAACCACTTTAATCGAAGGGTTACTGGAAATGCTCTGTGGCACAATTTTGATGTTCTTTGTCGTCCAAGACAAACAAATTACTCGCTGGGAAGGGTATCTGTTTGTAATTTTCTATGCTTGGTTTATTGCTCAAATTTTTGATTTGGTCTAAGTCATATCACATTAGCCTTACGAGGAGTCTCTTGTGCAAAATACCCGTCTAAATCGGCTGTTCGACGTGTTATTAGCCCGTTTGACCACTTGGGCGCGTAACCCTTGGCGGCGTACTTCCTTAACCATTATTGGCTTCCTGTTTGGCTACTTTCTCGGTAACGCCATCTCGACGGTCGCCGGACAAAAGGCCTTCTTAGACATGACCGTCGCCTTACTAATGTTACTGTTGACCGAAGCCATCAATTGGTTGGTGTATGGTCGCCTACGGCAATCTTCATTGTTCTCTGACAGTCTCAGCGCGACCAAAGTGGGTTTGGTGTATAGTCTGTTCGTAGAAGCCTTTAAACTAGGCTCTTAAGCCATCGGCCCAGGTTTTCGATGAGTCATCTTACCCACCTACTCCATCATGCGCTGACCCAGCTTCAGGACAGCGGCTCCCTCAACATGGACCTGTGTTCTAGCCTGACGGACTGGGAGTGGCAAGAGCCTGAACGGGCCCAGGCTTTGGGACTGACACCAGAGCAGGGAGTTGAGCCGATTCAACAACGATTGCTGCTGTTGCGAGATGTCCTCGATCGCCTCGGATCTCGTCTCCCCCTCCAGGCTCAAAAGGGTTCCATACTGCCCACTCTCTGGCGATTCTGGCTACCTCTAGCCCTGCAATTGGTATTATTAAGGCAACAGTCGCCTCGACCCATTGTGCAGGGGATTTTAGGGGGGCAGGGAACCGGGAAAACCACCTTAGCAACCAGCTTGACCCTAATTTTAGAGCATCTGGGCTATCGCACCGTCGGACTGTCTCTCGATGACCTCTATAAATCCCACGCTGAACGACAACGACTCAAAGCCGAAGATCCCCGGCTAATTCGTCGCGGTCCCCCAGGAACCCATGATGTGAATCTCGGACTGGAGGTGTTGCAGCAGCTGCGTCAGGGAGGGGCGAGGGTGAGTGTTCCTCGCTTTGATAAGTCGGCGTTTGCTGGAGATGGCGATCGCACGGACCCGGAACTCATCGAAGGTGCCGAGATTATCCTCTTTGAAGGCTGGTTTGTGGGGGTTGACCCCGTTGATCCAAGTGGCTTTGACGACCCTCCCCCGCCGATCGCGAGCGAGGCCGACAAAACCTTCGCCCGCGATTGTAACCGCCGCTTAGAGGAGTATTTGCCCCTGTGGGACTGTTGCGATCGCCTCATGGTCCTGTCTCCGGTCGATTATCGCCTCAGTCAACGCTGGCGACTTCAGGCCGAACAGGAGGCGATCGCCCAGGGGAAAGCCGGACTCTCCGATGAGGAGGTGCGAGAGTTCGTCGAATACTTCTGGAAAGCCTTACATCCAGAACTCTTTATCACCCCACTATTAGCCCCCACCGCCAAATCGGCCCTCGTCGTTACCCTAGACAGCGATCATCGTATTCAACGAATCTATTAGGGACTTCCGAAAACCCGTCTCGAACCCTACTGGGCGGATGTTGGCATAAGACGGGTTGTCTCATCCTCAGTCGGTTCCTCCTCATGAGTCGCCGTAATCTGTTGTCGCAACACCTCCAAGGCCCGGACATATTGAGGATCTTGTTGACTCCCAATCAGGGTGCGATCCAGACGCATTTCCTCACGCACCTCTTCGGAAATCTCCTGTTCAACATCTGGAGGAATCCCCTCCTTGTCAATATCAAGGCCGTCAGGAGTTAGATAACGAGCAATGGTCACCGCTAACCCCGAACCATTTCCAACCGGACGCACCGATTGAACCAACCCCTTACCAAAGGTGGTCGTTCCCACGAGAGTGGCGCGATCATTATCTCGCAAGGCCCCCGAGAGAATCTCACTTGCACTGGCTGAACCACCGTCAATGAGGACAACTAGGGGTTTATCCGTCAAAGCGCGACCGTTGGCCCGTTGTACTTCGGCCACCCCTTGGCGGTTCACCGTTGAGACAATATCCCCTTCGTTGTACCACATACGGGCAATTTCGATACTCGCCTGTAATAGCCCACCGGGGTTTGATCGCAGATCTAAGATAAATCCTTCAACCCCCTCATCGTCTAACTCTTGAATGGCCGTGCGCATCTCATCGGCGGCTAATTGGCTAAATTGAGTCAGACGAATATAGCCGACTCCTCCGGGTAAATCGTCCTTGAAACTATGACGAACCGGGTGAATTTCAATGCGATCGCGAGTAATGGGAAAGTCTATTTCTCGTTCACCCCGACGAATTGTTAGGACAACCTCCGTACCGATGCGACCCCGAATCAGGTTAACCGCCTCATTAATATCCATCCCCTCCGTACTTTGGCCATCAATCTTCGTGATAATATCTTGAGATTGAATCCCAGCTTCAAAAGCCGGAGTTTCTTCAATCGGAGAAATTACAATTAATTGTCCCGTCTCTTGATCCTGAGACAGTTGAATCCCAACCCCGGTTAATTCACCGGAGGTATCAATCTGCATACTCCGGAACTCATCGGGGTCCATGAAGCGCGTATAGGGGTCTTCGAGTTTTTCGAGCATTTCTCGAATCGCATCATAGGCCATCTCTTCAGACTCATAGGAGCGATCGAGATATTCCGTGCGAACCGCCCGCCAATCGACCTGATTAAAGGTTGCATCGACGTAGTTCTTATCAATAATTTGCCAAACCTCATCTACCAGTTCTTTGGGACTATCCTGGAAAAATGCCTGTCCTTTTAGATGAATGCCGGCACCAATAATCGTCACTGTGCTGAGCATGACGACGGTTGCGCCAACGACCAACCCACGAGTTGCCATGTCGATCTGCCTTAACTTCAAGAGTGTGAAAAAATGTAAAAGATATGTCTGGATGCTGTTGGGCCTACTGTAACACAATCAAATTTTGGCGATCGCCAGCCCGCTCCTGCTCAAAAACCGTCTCCCTCCCCCCAGATGCGCCTCAATCATCCATCCCGCCAACGAAGAACCCGGCAGACCAGAGATCTCAGAATCGAGATCCTTATATCCAGCCAACACCGGGTTCTCCCGCACCAGTAACCCTCAAGGTGGGATTTGGGGATTCTGGATTTGACCCGACTTTAACTTTACCTGTGACCCTTAGGGGTCAACCCAGCGGCCATCAGCTTTAATCAAGTTAATCAATTCCGCCACACCCTGGGCTTCGGGGACTTTTTTAATCTCCTCACGACCCCGATAGAGGGAAATAAAGCCCGGCTGTTTCCCCACATAGCCATAATCAGCATCAGCCATCTCACCGGGGCCATTGACAATACACCCCATAACCGCAATATCTAACCCCGTCAGATGCTGAGTGGCCTGACGCACTTCATGTAGTACATCTTCGAGGTTAAACAGAGTCCGGCCGCAGGAAGGACAGGCCACATACTCCACCATCGTTTTGCGTAATCCCAAGGCTTGCAAAATGCTATAGCAAACGGGGATTTCCTTTTCCGGGGCTTCCGTGAGGGAGACTCGCAGCGTATCGCCAATTCCGTCAGCCAACAGGGTTCCAATCCCGGCGGTGGACTTAATGCGGCCATACTCACCATCTCCGGCTTCGGTGACCCCTAAATGCAAGGGATAGTCCATCCCTAACTCATCCATGCGGTGAACCATGAGACGATAGGCGGCTAACATCACAGGAACCCGAGAGGCTTTGAGGGAAATCACCAGATTATAGAAATCCAGAGACTCGCAAATTTTAATAAACTCTAAGGCCGACTCCACCATGCCCTCAGGGGTGTCACCATAGGTAAAGAGCATTCGCTCGGCTAGGGAGCCATGATTGACCCCAATCCGCATGGCCTTGTTTTGGTCTCGTAGGGAAATGACCAGAGGTTCGAGGGTTTGGCGAATTTTCTCGCCAATCTCCTGAAATTCCTCGTCGGTGTATTCGCTGCGATCGCTTTTGGGCTTCTCAAACACGTACAATCCAGGGTTAATGCGGACTTTATCAACGTGTTTGGCCACTTCCAGGGCAATTTTCATGCCGTTGTGGTGTACGTCAGCCACTAGGGGAACATCCTGATAGGTCTCCCGCAGTTTCTGTTTAATCTGGGCTAGGGTTTTGGCATGGGCCATACTTGGAACTGTGACCCGAACAATTTCGCAGCCAATTTCATGAAGCCGCCGAATCCCTGCCACAGACCCATCTACATCCATGGTGTCCTCGTTAATCATCGACTGAACGACCACGGGATGTCCACCGCCAATGGTGACACGACCGACGGGAACAGGACGAGTTTTACGGCGACGAATGGTAGTCTCAAAGGCAGCGGCCAGGTCTGGAGATGAGCCATTGCTGGCGTCGTTGGGGGATTGAGTAGGCAATGTTTGCATGAGTCCGATGGAGCTGGTTACGGTAGCCAGAAGTCGTTTGATGGGCATGTCTAGTTTTACATTGCCATAGAAAGGGATTCTCTAACAGTGTTTTGGAGTGTTTTGGCACGATTCCTTTTTCGAGCCGGCGTTTACCCTAGAAGGAACCATGTCAACCCTACACCCAACTCTCTCGGGTGCGCCACGTCCCCTGTCGTGTCTGTTGTGGTGTTCTCTGTTCTCTCAAGAGTGCGCACCACTGACGCGTTAACGCCTGACCTCTGGACTGGTTTCTTACCTTGTGTCTCCCTTTCCCAACTGACGTGTAATCTATGATTGATCGACCTGACTCATGTGAGACCTCATGGATGGCAACCCTGCTTCTTGTCGATGACCGTGTGGAAAATCTGGATTTGCTGTCGCGTTTGCTATTGCGCAAAGGGTATCAAACTCATCGTTTGACGGAGGGGAAGCAGGTTGTTGGGGTCGCCCAACACCTTGACCCGGATTTAATTCTGTTAGATGTTAATATGCCCGAAATCGACGGCTTTGAGGTTTGTCGCCGCCTCAAGGCTGAACCGGAGACGGCCGGGATTCCGGTTATTTTTGTGAGTGCGTTGGATAATGTGATCGATAAGGTTAAAGCCTTTGCGTCGGGCGGTGTGGACTATATTACAAAACCCTTTCAGTTGGCTGAGGTGATTGCCCGGATTGAGAATCAACTGAAGTTGAAACGGTTGCAAGAACAACTTGAAGCCCAGAATGCTCGGCTTCAGGCGGAAATCCGCGATCGCATCCAAGCCGAGGACTCCTTACGTCAGCAGGAACAATATCTACGCTTAATCCTGGATAATATCCCACAACAAGTATTTTGGAAAGATACGAATTTGGTATTTTTAGGTTGTAATCAGAATTGGGCAAATGCCGCTTACTTAGAGTCTCCCGATGAAGTCGTCGGAAAAACAGACTACGATATGTTTGGCGATACGGAAATCGCTGAAAAATTTAGGAAACAAGATCGGCGTATTATTGAAACTAATACACCGGAACTGCATATTACGGCTAAAAAACAGAAACTCGATACCGAAGGTCGCCCGGTTTGGCTTGATATTAATAAGCTCCCGATTCATGATAGTCATGGGAATGTGATTGGCATCTTGGGAGTTTTAGAAGATATTACGAAACGTAAACTGGCTGAAGAAGCTCTGAGGGCGGAGAAACAAAAATCAGAACATTTACTTTTGAATATTTTACCCCAAGCCATTGTCGATCGCCTCAAACAACTCGAAAGTGCGATCGCCGACCGTTTTGATGATACGACGGTCATGTTTGCCGACATTGTTGGTTTTACGACTCTTTCATCCCACATATCTCCGATTGAAGTCGTCGATATTCTCAATCAAATTTTTTCGGTTTTTGACCGTTTAGCGGATAAACATGGGTTAGAAAAAATCAAAACCATTGGTGATGCTTACATGGTAGCTGGAGGACTACCAATTCCTCGATCGGATAGCCCAGAAGCTGTTGCCAATATGGCATTAGATATGTTACAAGCGATGGCGGATTTTCAGCCCGCAGGGAACTCTCCCTTAGAAATTCGCATTGGTGTGAATACGGGACCGGTTGTCGCTGGGGTCATTGGCATTAAGAAGTTTATTTATGACCTTTGGGGAGATACCGTGAATGTGGCAAGTCGGATGGAATCGACAGGACTTCCCGGTCGGATTCAAGTCTCTGAAACCACCTATTTACGGCTACAAAATCATTTTGAGTTTGAGGAGCGTGGTTTGATTCCCATTAAAGGGAAAGGGACAATGAAAACCTATTGGCTAGTTGGACATAAACAGAGATAAGTTTATCTATCCGTGAATTAATACAGCCATGAATTTGTTTTAAATTCCCTGATTTAGATAGCCTTAATGAAGGCTTGATTATCATTTTAAATTTAGTTAATTTTTTGGAAAATACCAGAAAAAAGATGTACGATAACAGTGTTGAATCTGGAGTCAGGGAGTCAAAGTTGCTAGAATCGGAACTCTATATCAGTTCATGAGATAAATTCCGTATTGTGTCACAATTTACTGTACCCTCTCTACCAGGACGTAAGGTGAATTAGGATGATTTCATTCAAACAGCAAAGAATCCGGATATGGATCATCGGGGGGTACGCCGTCCCTATTGTACTCTCGTTATTCTCGTTTGTCATGGTCTGGAACAGTGTCCGGACGTTACAGCAAGAAGCCGAACAAGTTGAAGAATTTCTCGGTAATGATACCATCGTCGATCGCCTGGAGTTAAACACTCAGGTTCTCTCGCGGACGTTACGAGGCTATTTACTCGAACCGAGTGCCATCTCTCTCAATAGCTATAACGAGGCTCGGCAAAACTTCTACACGGACATCCCCTTACTGATGGAACGATTGAGAGACGGTGAGGAACAAGAGCAGTTACAAGAGATTGTAGATAAGGTCGAACAACTCATCGAAACTCACCGGAGTATTTTCCTTCAAGTTCAAGGGGGCGATCGCAACGGAGCCATTGAGAGTTGGAAGCAACTACAGGGGCGAGCTCAAGCTGAAGACATTCAAGATCTGTTCACCAGCTTTAGTGCCTATGAGAAGTCCAGAGTCCTCGGGAGTCAGGCAACCCAGCAAGAGTCTCTGAATGCCCTGCTTAACTCGACCATTAGTTTAACTCTATTGACCCTAGTGGTGTCTGCCTTTGTGGGCTGGTGGGTGATTAGCCGCATTACCCGACAAATGAATGAAGCCGCCAGTTCCGTGGCCAGTTCATCGATGGAAATTGCGGCGACGATGGAACAGCAAGAACGGACCGCCAGTCAGCAAGCGGCCTCAGTCAACGAAACCACCACCACGATGGATGAACTCGGGGCCTCGGCTCGTCAGGTAATGAACCAGGCTGAGTCGGCGACAGGAAGTGCCAATGAGGTGTTGAACCAGGCTGACAATGGCACTCGCGCGGTCGAGGAAACCCTCGAAACCATGTATTCGTTGAAAGATCGAGTCTCGGCGATCGCCCAACAGATTTTACGTCTGAGTGAGCAGACCAACCAAATCGGCAACATTTCCAACCTGGTCAGTGATTTGGCTAACCAAACCAATATGTTAGCCCTCAATGCCGCTGTAGAAGCGGTGCGAGCGGGGGAACATGGTAAAGGTTTCTCAGTGGTCGCCAGCGAAATCCGCAAACTGGCCGATCAGAGCAAAAAATCCGCCGAAAAAATTAACACCCTCGTCGAAGATATCCAAAATGCCATCAATACCACGGTCATGGTCACTGATGAAGGGACTAAAAGCGTTGAAACTGGGGTGAACGTTAGTCAGAACACCTCTCACGCCTTTGCTGGCGTCCGAGAAGGCATCAATCAGGTGGTGATGAGCAATCAACAGATTACCCTAACCCTCAAACAGCAAGTGAATGCCGTCGAACAGGTGATTGAAGCCATGACGGTTCTCAATGTGGCGGCTCAAGAGACCGCCACGGGGATTACTCAGGTTAAAGAAGGAACCCAACGCCTGAATCAAGCGGCCGTCTCGTTGAAAGATCTGGTTTGATTGACGAGTGATGGACTAGGACTGATGGACTAGGACTGACTAGGACGTGGGGGGGTCTGAGGCTGGTTCTGAGGTCGGTTTGGCGGGTTTGGCAGGTTGAGGACGGCGGCCAATCCCTAGGGCCGGGAGAAGTGTTTCTTTGAGGTAGGAGGCGATCGCCACCCCAATAATAATCAGTACCGCCCCAATCCCAATCGGGCTAGGAACCCAGAAATCTGCCTCTAGGTGTTGAGTTTCCCCCGGTTCTAGGGACCAAATCAGGGTGTTGTCTTCTCGGGTTGGTGCGGTCTTGCCAACCCACGAGCTAACGCTGGCTCCCCAGGGGGTGATGAGGCGGAAACTGATATCAACGAGTCCTGTGGGACTAATCAGGACATTCCCCTCACTTGATAAGACTCCCAAGGCCCGCAAATCTACATCTAAACTGAGGTGGTTGGCGATGGCGAAGATTAGGTTTTTCTGATTTAGGCTCAGATGGGTTTCAAGTTCAGGAATCTCTCCCGCTTGTTCCGGGGTCAGGCCATTCTGTTCAACGGGGTTAAAGAAACTCTCGAACTTCTCAACCAGGTCATCTCCGTTGTTGAAGGGAATGACGACACGCCAGCGGCGATCGCCAACCTGTTGGGTAGAGCCTTGCAGCGATCGCGCCCGCTGTTTCAGGCTTTGAGTCCAGCGATCGACGGTGCTGCTACTAAGATTGACGAATCGTTGCGATAGGGTAATATCCTGAACAATCTCGCCGTGGGTTTGGCTGTCGAAGTGAATCCCCACATCGTAGCGGACACATCCCGACAGGAGTACAGTGGTTAGGGCAACGACGAGTAACAGAGGCGATCGCCGCAGTCGGCCCCAAATAGAGACCCAAGGGGCTGCGATCGCCGCGTAAACTGGAGTAAGAACAGACTTCACAAAATTCACGGACCTCGACAGGAGTAGTTTCCTTGATTTTAAGCCCTTCAGCGAGCAAGCCCAAGGATTTGAGTCCAGATTTCCCCCCATCCCCTGGGGCAATCTTTGCCAAAGGCGAACTGAAAATGCCAAAATAGAGATCCGGATATTAACACCCTAACTTTGCCAGGGCAAGTAGGACAATTACAACGACGTAAGTCCTTTCCCCGAGACAGTTCTTCTATTTTTTTTGTTCATTTTTAAGTGTCAATACCTTAGTACTATGATGAAGCTTTCCGGGAGACAATTGGGCCTCTATGTCCTCTTGTTGCTGCTTGGCGGAGGAATCGGTGGTCTGGTCAGTCGTCAGACGAGCAGAACCCCCCCGGACTCATCGACTCCAGCCTCAGACTTAACCTTAGATCCAGTGGTCTTGCAGCCAAGTCGATGGCAAGTCGAGCCGTCTACTGAGTCTTCTACTGACCCTTCGACTGAGGAGAGCGATCGTCAATTAAACGGCCAATTAAACGGCAATCCTAACTTTATCGCCCGAGCCGCCGAGCAAGTGGGGCCAGCCGTGGTGCGCATCGACGCCACCCGTCGCGTTCGCTCTCCGCTTCCTGACTCAGTCCCAGAGCATCTGTTTCGCCGCTTTTTCAGTCCAGACGCCCCACAGCCGTCAGAACGGACTGAACGCGGGACCGGTTCGGGCTTTATTTTGTCCTCCGACGGGCAAATTCTCACCAATGCTCATGTCGTTGAAGGCACCGATGTGGTGGAGGTGACGTTACGAGATGGACGAAAATTCGAGGGACGGGTCATCGGCCGCGATATCTTAACGGATGTAGCCGTTGTGACCATCGCCGCGACCGGCCTACCGACCGCCACGCTCGGCTCCTCGGAAGGCTTAGTGGCCGGACAATGGGCCATTGCCATTGGCAACCCCCTCGGATTAGATAATACCGTGACGGTGGGAATTATTAGTGCTACCGGGCGATCGAGCGCCCAGGTGGGGATTAGTGATAAACGAGTTCGCTTTATTCAAACCGACGCGGCCATCAATCCCGGTAACTCCGGGGGGCCCTTACTCAACGATCGCGGTGAAGTGATTGGTGTCAACACCGCCATTCGGGCCAACGCTCAGGGGTTGGGGTTTGCTATCCCCATTGAAACGGCTCAACGCATTGCTGAACAACTTTTCGCCACGGGAGAGGCCCAACATCCCTTTCTCGGCATTGAAATGTTGGACTTAACCCCAGAAATGCGAGAAGATTTAGCACGAAACCCCCAGATTGACCTCAACCTGACTCAGGAGCAGGGGGTTCTCATCGTGGGGGTTCAAGCCGACTCCCCGGCGGCCCGTTCAGGACTTCAAGTTGGGGATATGATTGAACGCATTGACGGACAAACGGTGGCGACAGCGATCGATGTCCAGGCGGCTGTTGAACGGGCGCAGGTGGGGCAACGGCTGGCGATCGAGGTGCTTCGCAATGGGGATCTGCGGGTGATCTCAGTGCGTCCTCAAGCCATGTCTCATCAACCAGGATTCGGTTAATCTCGGCGACGGCCCTCGGGATCTGGGCTGTCAACTTGAGACACTTGATGATCGAGTTCCATACGTTGTTCCATTTGGCGTAGGAAATAGCCGGTCATCATTGCCGAAGCGAGCATTCCGGCCATGTTTTCGCGGTCTGTGGAGATATGGACGTTGAACTCTTCTGAAGGAAGCACGCCGACGAGTCCTTGTACATTGCGAGAGATGATGTCCTTGATTTCTGGACTCGCCGACTTGGCAACCCGTGCCAGAATATCCGGGGACTGGTGTTGAAGATAGTCCAGAAGCTGGTTACTAACGTCCTCAGTTTCTTTCATCTGAGCAAAAATTTCGGGGTCAAAAACCATGAGCGTCTCAGTTACGTCGGTGGATCAACAGTGGATGAACCTTAGAGCAAACTTGGATCAAACCATGGACCTGTACCCTCTAGTGTAGGCCATCGCTCTACCCCTTGGCGATGAGATCGAGCGATCGCACGCTTCCTTGCAGTTGGAAATACTGGTGAAATTTATCCGTCAGCCGCAGTTCATAGGAGCGGCCATCAGCGGATTTGCGGCGGCGAACTAACCCCAGTTCGACGAGGTCTTTCACTTGTTGATAAGCCCCAGATCCCCGTAAATCTACCAGTTCCGAGAGTCGGAGCGGTTGTTTGATGGCGATCGCCGCCAGGGTGCGTTGAGCGCCGACCCCCAGTTCTGCGGGGACGATCGCGAACATGACATCCTGGAAACTTTCGCGCAGTTGCAGACTATATTGACCCTTGAGTTCTACGATTTCCAGGGCGCTATCTCGTCGGGCGTAATCATCCATTAACTCTAACAGGGCTTCTTGCACGTGCGGGCGATCGCAGCCAGCACAATCGGCCAACTGGCTCAGGGATAGGGCCTGTCCTTTCAGATACAAAATTGCTTCTAATACTGTTGCTAAGCGCCGCTGGGGCTGTTTTTTCGTTGACGTCATAAGGTTCGTTCTTGGCCGCAGAGTCTCACGGAACTGCTCTAACTCTCGATTATAAGCCGTCCGTTGGCCAAGGGCGATGTCTAGGACTGCCCTTCGCCGGGCAAAACTTCAAAACTCTCGCGGCCATGAATGCGGTAGAAGAAAAAGTCTGAATCTAGGGTTAGAATTTGGCGGTAGCCGGTTTGTTCTGCCAAAAGGACGAGGCTGGCATCAGCAAAGTCCATCGGGCGATCGCGATACTGTTCCATCAATTCGAGGAGTCTCGGGATGAGATCAGGGTCGATCTCATAGGTAACAAACAAACCTTTAAGGAGCAAGTTGCCCACCCTTTTCTGCATCGCCCAACCCCCGCGACGAGACGTGAGGTGCATGGCTTCAGCCAAGCAAGGCCAAGTCGTAATCAGGGGTTGTCCGTAACGTGAGATTGATCGTTTGTAGAGATTGTGTTGAGGTTGGGTCGGATCAACGAGACAGAACAGTATCCCGGTGTCGCCGATAATCATAACTCTAAGCCTTGCTTGCGATACTTTTCAACAATCATTTCCTCAATTTCTGATTGGCTTGGCTTTACGGCGGCACGCTCGATGGGCGGTTCTATGCTTTCTAAGTCTTGGAACCATTCTGCCCACGCAACACCATAGTCGCGATCAGGGTCAGGTTGGTCCGTCGTTGTCTGGTGTTGCTCGATATCACTCTCTTCATGGCGATCGCAGTGTTCTGGGTCTTCAAGTTCTGGGTCTTCAAGTTCTGGGTCTTCAAGGAGAACCAAGGCGGCACGCACAACCTCAACGGCAGATGAATAATGTCCGTTTTCTAAGTGATGTTGAACAATCTCTTCGAGTTCGCGGGGTAGGATGATATTCATGGCTTTTTTCTCCAGTGGTTTAGAAGGGGCGATCGCGGCAAACTATCTCGATTATAGGAAGCCGCATCGATTCGCCCCAAACCTCACCTAGTCGGCGACCCGCGCCAGTTCCAGGAGTTCTAGAAACTCTGCCCGGTAGCCGTGGCGATCGCTCCCCAGAGCGTCCTGGGCCAGTTCTTGCGCCAAGGTCAAATCACTTTGACCGCGAAACTCCGACTCCCGTAACCACATGCCAAAGGCCGCTACCGCCGCCGCAAAGCGGAAGTCATCGGAGGTTTGGCTGAGGGACACCGGGCGATCGCGGACTGGGCGATCGATCCGTTGCGATGTCTCAGCCGTAGGGTCTTTATACCGCAGCTTCACCAGCATCATCTCCTGGGCCGTCTCAGCATTGAGATCCAGATTTTCCCCATCCGCTGACGTTTGATAGCGCAAATCATCGACTTCGGGCAGTTCCACCTCCGACTCCACTCCCACCGGAATCACCTCATAGAGGGCTGTCACCGAATGTCCGGCCCCCAGTTCCCCCGCATCTTGGCTGTCGTCATTGAAATCTTCATCGGCCAGCAAGCGGTTTTCATAGCCGATGAGTCGGTAGGCCTGAACTTTAGCCGGGTTGAATTCCACCTGAAGTTTGACGTCCTTGGCCAACGTCAGCAGCGTTGCCCCCATTTCATTGACGAGGACTTTGCGAGCCTCCATCAAACTGTCAATGTAGGCATAGTTGCCGTTACCATGGTTCGCCAACTGCTCCATTTTGGCATCTTGCAAATTCCCCGTGCCGAAGCCAAGCACCGTTAGGAAAATATCGTTGTCCCGCTCTTGTTCAATCAGGCGCACCAGTCCCGCCTCACTGGAGGTTCCGACATTGAAATCGCCGTCGGTGGCTAGGATCACGCGGTTATTGCCGTCTTCGATAAACTGCTCTCGGGCCAGTTGATAGGCCAGTTGGATACCCTCACCGCCGGCGGTAGAGCCTCCTGCTTCGAGTTGGGCGATCGCATCGAGAATGGCATCATTTTCGTCCCCTGCTGTCGGTTCGAGGACAACTCCCGCCGCCCCAGCGTAGACGACAATACTCACGGTATCGTCTTCGTCGAGTTCGTTGACCAATAGACTAAACGCCGATTGAAGTAGGGGCAGTTTGTCAGGAGAGTTCATGGAACCGGACACATCGAGAAGGAAGACCAAATTCGCCGGGGGCAGGTCTTCACTGGGGATGGACTGACCTTGCAGGCCAATGTGGACAAGCTGGTGCTGTGGGTTCCAGGGGGCGGCTGAGACTTCGGTGATGAGGGAGAATGGCTCGTCGCCGTCGGGTTCGGGATAGTTGTAGCTGAAATAGTTGATCAGTTCTTCAATTCGCACAGCATCGATCGGAGGACGCTGGCCGTTGCGTAGGAAGCGGCGCACGTTACTGTAGGCTGCACCGTCCACGTCGATGGAGAAGGTGGACAGGGGGGTACTGCGAGCCGAGAGGAAGCGATTTTCGCCGATGGGGTTGTATTCTTCCCGGTTGTAGCCGGGTGGCGACTCTGGAGCGCGACCACCACGAACGTTCCCAGTTTCGTATTGAGCGGGGGCGTTTTGCAGGGTTGAGAGGGAAGGTTCAGGACGTGCCGGACTCGACTCGCGTATGGAAGAACCGTCGTCTGCGGCGTCACCGCTAGCGAGCAGGTTGAAGATGCCGAATTCGCGATCAAGGGTTTCGAGGAGTTCAGATTCGGCGTCGGATAGCTGACTCCAGAGATTTTGCTGATCGAGGACTTCGACGCAGGTTTCAACGGCCTCGATGAGTTCTTGGCGTTGTAGGGGACGGCGGAAGATGGGAGAACCGTCGGCGTAGCGTATGGGACAGCCGTAGCGATCGCCAAATTCCACGAGGCGATCGACTTGGGGGTGGTTGGCGGGGATGCGATTTAGCTCTCCGAGTGCTGGGGACTGTTGGCTCAAGCTGATCGCTCCTGTGCGGATGAGGATTCCTCCGACAAGGCCCCCGAGGGCGATCGCCCCCAGCACCCGTCCGATAGACCGTTTGCGGAACCGGTGACGAGAGTTAGACATATTAGTTGAGGTTTTTGAGGTTGGACGGCGCATAATTGTGTCCTCACAGGAGATAGAAATTTCGGATATTCGGCGAGATGCGTCCTTTCTCTATTGTATGTCTGCTCATTTCTGACGAAGATGGCTCAGAACCCATCACGATTATGATCGAGAGTACCGCCCGTAGCATCTCCCGAAACCAATAATCAGGACGTACCCAGGAGTACGTCCTGATGAGCAAGGTTAAGCGGGTGAACGGTTAGCGGTTCGCCCGAGTCAGTAAGACCCCTTGACTATCGCTGAGGGTGAGGGTTCGTAAATCGCTAATCTCTAACCCTGGGGAGGTCAGAGCAATTTCCCACTCTTCTAAATCTAGTTGTAGCCAATCGCCCAAAGTCACCGTGAGGGGATCACCGCCCATGTGAGTGGCGATCGCCACTTGTTCGCTTTCATCGGGACTGGTACGCAGTCCGTAATAGAGGGTCGCCGTTTCTTCATCAATATGGTTAAAGCGATCGCGAGCGCCGAAATTCTCCCGCAACCAGGGTCGCGCCAACCGGAACTGTCGCAATTGCCGATTGTAGGCCGTCTGTTGCGGATCTAAAAACTGCTCATGGTTCCAGACATTACAAATCTCATGGGCGTCTTCCATAAAAGCCGTGGCAAACTCCTTCAGTTTACCCACATCCAACTCTTGCAGAATTGGCGACTTCTCCGACACATTGAGTTTTTGTAACTCAGCCGCCGAGGCGATCGTTTTAGCTTCTTCCTGAATCGCCGTTGAATCGGACTCAGCCCCTAAATGGCGTTGACAAATATGGGCCACCTCATCCAGGTCATAATCTGTCTCGTCAATCGCGTGTTGCAAGCCTCGCATAAACTGCCGCAACTCACCGACTTTCTTAAATCCCATGCCTTTAAGACGCGGGAAAATGCCCGAGAGGTCATAAACCTCCGGTTCCACTTGCCAATCGAGGAACCCCGCTTCTTCAGCGACGACTTTCACGCCATAGCGGTCATCCGTATTGCGCAGAAAACCCCAAGGCGCCCGCATAGTGCAGTTAATAAAGTCCATCGGTAATCCCGGACTAAACCCATAGACCAACAGGGTAATTGCCGGGTTGTCATAGGCATTATTCAGCACCTCCGGCAAGGTTTTACCCAAATTCCAGTTAATGGGCATTTCTGGGTCAACTTGAGTTCCCCGCCGGAGGGTATCGTGATTCCCGCAGCCAGTAATCCAATTCGCCCCCACCTGCATCACTTCACAAACCCGCTTCCACTTGCGGCTCCAGAACTTCTGTAAACTGGGAGTATTATGGGCAAACACCAACGGACCCCATTGGAAACTTTCGGGCAGAAACTCGATGATATCTCGATAGGTCGAAATTTCTTCCCAGCCTTCAGCGGGCCAAGGTCGTCCATCTTCAAAAATGGTAAAGGGATAGCGAGAACTATCGGCAATTTCTTGCGGAACCCGCGCCATTTCTTGCAGGTAAACATCATCATACTCAACCCGACCCGACATTGGATTAAAGTATTTGAAATCCTGAGCGCCATCGACGCGAATCCCATCAACCCCAGTGTCGGACTTACGGCGCTGCATTTCTAGGAGAATGGCACGAACTCCTGGGTTTTGGTGGTTGACATCTTGCCCATACATATTCGGTCCTTTTAAGAAGCGACCATTGAGGAGATTCAGAGCTTGGTTATCGGCATGACCATAAACGATGTCATACACCACTTGAATCGGTCCCGTGGAGAAGTTATGCAGAGTTTCAATAAACTCGACCACTTCATCAGGACGTTGAGTTTCCAACACCGAAGGATTGCTGGCCGCCATGCCAAAAATAACAATGTCATAGCCCCAGTTTTGGGTGTCGGGTTTCTTCAATTGAACATGAATTTCATCGGACTCATATTCAATGGATTCACTGTCGGGGTCCATGCGTAAACGATCTTCGTCACTACAGGAGAAAAATCCCTGACCGTGATCTCGATGACCGAGATATTCAACAGTGGGTTCAATGGGAAGTAGTTGTACCGCTTCATAACCGACATAATTTTCCTCAGCGGGGGTGAGGGGGTCTCCCTTGGCCAGTTTGTCAGAAATCCGCTGAAAGAGTTGGGTTAACCCCGAGAGATAGCCGTTGGGGGAGGCGGTGTTGACATGAAGCTGCAAGATGTTGGTGGGAGGGGTGACTTTAACGGGGCTACCGTCGTCGTGGCGGAATTGTTGGAAATAGGCCGTATCGCGGCGATCGCGTTGGAGTTGGTCGCGATCGTACAGTTCTGCCGGCGCATAGACTCCATAGGGCAGAGAATCGGCGAGAAAGTCGCCAATGGTATTGATGTCGTTGTCATAGTCGAGATACCGCAGCCAGTAGAGAGAGCCAAAATGGTTCGCATCCCCGGCTTTCATTCCGGACAACACACCCCACATATATTCCCCATCCCGTTCTAGATTCACATATTCGCGGCGGAAACGAACGGTTTGTAAATCCTCTTGGGGATGGATATCCTCTAGGGGTGTAAAGATTTCTAAGTAGATGTTTTTAGGTTGAATCTCTCCTGGACTGAGTTCAGGGACCCAGAAACCAATTTCCGTTAAACCATCGGGACGATAGTAGGCCCCTAAACGACGAGCAATCTGTTGGGATTTGTGAAAAATGGTCTCATCGGAGGCTTGAACTGCTTGGACCCAATCTAGGAGTTTTTGGGTTTCATCGGCAACAAGAGTAATTTCAGCGGCGCGACGAGTGGTTGTAATCATAAGTTTTTAGGGTGAAATGATTGTTCAAGATTTGTCTAATACGGAATCCGCATGGTACAGATCCCTTTCGGGTCGTACTAGAGAGTTAACTCTCTCTAACTCTCTCTAACTCTCTCTAACTCTCTCTAACTCTCTCGTGACTTGGCTCCAGCCAAGTCATGCTCTTGGGGAGGCTCTGCCTCCCGAGTGCAGGCGGCAGAGCCGCCTAAGGCCCGTGTCATGGCTGGAGCCATGGCACGAGGAAAGAGGAAAAAACGAGGAAAACAACACGAGTAAAAATGGCTGGAGCCATGGCACGAGGAAAGAGGAAAATGAGGAAAGAGGAGGCACGACGAGAACAGAGATTAAGCGTCAGGCTTATATTTAAAGACCATCACACTCAATGGGGGCAAACATAGGGGTAGGGCCTGATGCCATTTGGGATTAGACCACTCCACTGTGGCTTTTCCTCCCCCATTGCCCATATTGCTGCCGCCGTAGCATTCGGCATCACTGTTGAAAATCTCTTCATAGAAACCAGCCTGAGGCACGCCAATCCAATAGTCATGATGAGGAACCGGCGTGAAGTTACAGACGGTGACGACAAACTCATCGCTGTATTGGTCTTTGCGGATAAAGGAGACGACGCTGTTGTCGGCATCGTTGCAGTCAATCCATTCAAAGCCTTCGTCAGAGAAGTCTTGAGTATAGAGGGCCGGTTGGCTGCGATAGATGCCGTTGAGGTCTTTAAAGAACTGCTTGAGTTTCTGGTGAGACTCGTGATTAAGCAGATCCCATTGCAAATCGCCCCAAGCATTCCATTCTTTATGTTGCCCAAACTCCATGCCCATAAACATGGTCTTTTTGCCGGGGTGGGTAAACATATAGCTGAACAGACAGCGCAAGTTGGCGAATTTCTGCCAATCATCGCCAGGCATCCGGTCCCAAAGGCTACCTTTGCCGTGAACCACCTCATCGTGGGATAACGCCAACATAAAGTTCTCGCTGAAGGCGTACATCAAACTAAAGGTGATGTGGTTGTGGTGATAGCGGCGATGGATGGGATCTTCGCTGAAGTAGTCCAGCATATCGTGCATCCAACCCATATTCCATTTGAAGTTAAAGCCTAAGCCGCCGAGATAGGTGGGCCGGGAGACGAGGGGCCAGGCGGTGGATTCTTCGGCAATGGAGAGGATGCCGGGATAGTAGCCAAAGATGAGATAGTTGAGTTGTCGTAGGAAGTCGGCGGCTTCGAGGTTTTCATGGCCGCCGTAGCGGTTGGGAACCCACTCGCCATCTTTGCGGTTGTAGTCGAGGTACAACATTGAGGCCACGGCATCAACGCGAATGCCGTCGATGTGGTATTTGTCAAACCAAAAGAGGGCGTTGGAAACGAGGAAGTTACGGACTTCGTGACGGCTGTAGTTGAAGACGTAGGTTCCCCATTCTTTGTGTTCCCCTTTGCGGGGGTCGTCATGTTCGTAGAGGTGGGTTCCGTCGAAGTAGGCTAGGCCATGGCTATCTTTGGGGAAATGGCCGGGAACCCAATCGACAATGACGCCGATGTCGTTGGCATGACATTGGTCGACGAAGTACATGAAGTCTTCGGGACTGCCGAACCGGGAGGTGGGGGCGAAATAACCGGCAACTTGATAACCCCAGGAGCCATCGTAGGGATGTTCGGCGATGGGGAGCAGTTCGATATGGGTGTATCCTAGGTCTTTGACGTAGGGGATGAGTTTGTCGGCCAGTTCTCGGTAGGTGAGGAAGCGTCCTTCGGGCTTCTCGGAGACGCGCACGACGTCGCCGCTGTCGGGGGGATGTTCGGCGCCGGTATGGAGCCAGGAGCCGGCGTGGAGTTCATAGACGGAGATGGGCTGGTCATGGGGGTCTCGCTGACGGCGTTGTTGGACCCAGGTCTCGTCTTGCCATTGGTATTGGTCTAAGTCTACGACTTTGGAGGCGGTGTCGGGCCGTACTTGTTGGGCGAAGCCGTAGGGGTCGGATTTGAGGTAGATGTGGCCTTGGGGGTTTTTGATTTCGTATTTGTAGAGGGTTCCTGAGGGAAGTTGGGGGATGAACAGTTCCCAAATTCCGGTTTCGGTGCGTTCCATTTGGTCTTTGCGGCCGTCCCATTCGTTGAAGTCGCCGACGATGGAGACGTTGCGGGCGTTGGGCGCCCAGACGGCGAAATAGACGCCTTCGATGCTGTTGAGGGTGACGGGATGGGCGCCGAGTTTTTCGTAGATGCGATGGTGGTTACCTTCGGCGAAGAGGTAGCGGTCAAAGTCGGTGAGTTTGGCGGAACGGAAGGCGTAGGGGTCGTAGAAGACGCGTTCGCGATCGCCTTCTTTGACTTTCAGTTGATAGTTTTTCAGTTCTGGGGCTTCAATTTCGCATTCAAAGAAGTTGGGATGATGGACGCTGTGCATGGGGTAACTATCCCGCTCTTCGGGACGAACGACCCAGGCAGCGTCGGCTTTGGGCAGGTAGGCTCGGACCACCCAAGAACTTTTGCCGTTGTTGTCGGAGAGTCGGTGAGAGCCTAAAATTTCAAAGGGATTTTGATGTTGATTGTTGGTGATTTTTTGGATTTGTTCGGGGGCAAGGGTTGTCATAATGGTTGAGATAAGTTTGAACGTAGGTGAGCAAGTTAGGGCAATCTAATCCCCCAAGTTGGCCTCGGAAGATTATCCCTAGAATTCGGAGTTTAGGGATGGTTTTTAAAAGTCTCTAGAATCTATCAGGGAGTCTGTTGGGGCCAACAATTTTCACCCATCCTGGATTAAAAATTGATTCGGATAGGGCTATTGTTTTCAGACAACTCTACTGTTGTCAAGGCACAATTGCGAGAAATCCACCACCTTTAAGATGAACTTTAGATTTGTTTAGGGGTGAGGATTTAAAAGCTAGTCTACCGTTAAGTTGCCATGGTCAGGGTAGGATTACCTCTATCAGGAGATAGAGTCGTGTTAAGATTTGCGTTCGACGCGATCGTAAACTTCTTCAACCTTCTCGATGGTTTCGTCAGCATCTTGTTCGGCGGCCCGTTGAACGTAGTTAATTTTCACTTCTTGGACGACGTTGGAGATCAGCTTCTGTAATTCATCGAGGGTGGCTTGGTCTTGAAGTTCCTGACGTAAGGCGGTTTGGAAGCGATCGCTGAGATCTTCAAAGCGTTCTCGCCCGAGTTCGTCGGCGTAGGCGTTGGCGAGGGTTTCACAGGTGGCGTTGGCCAGGTAGTTGGCCAGTTGATCGCTGACATCGGTGGGGAGATGACCTAAGGCGGGAACTCGTTCGACGAGTTCGACGAAGGCGGATTCGGCTAAGGCTTCGGAGAGGGAATGGTTCAGGAGGGATTTGAGTTCGGGTTGGACTTGGGGGAGAACTTTGTAAATGGTAAGTTCAAGGAGGCGATCGCTGATGCGTTCGAGGCTATTGATATCACCGACGGCGACATAGTCTGAGGGATTGAGTAAACCGCGAGCGAGATCGCCATTTTCAATGGATTCCTGAAATTGGTTGAGGGTGCGGATGGTGACAAATTCGGAGATGTGATCGGACAGGTAAATGGCGGGTTCGTGAATCATCTGGGAGAGGATATATTCGATGTTGGCGACTTTTCCCTGATGCAGTCGCACGGTGACGGGGAGAATTCGCAGCCAACGCCAAACGGGGATGAACAGAAACCAGTCGTACCAACGCCGTAACATGGCGTCAAACCAGGTTAGGCCGACCCGACGACGAGAGGCGATGAAGGTTAGGATGAGAAATTCTAGGGCGAAAAAGCCAATAAACCAGATGTCAATGCGCCAATACGCATCGTAGGGTTGTCCGTTGTCGTCGATTTGGCGGTAGTAGTTGGTGGCCAGCAGGGGGATGATTTTGGTTTGGAAGAAGTTGAGTTCGCTGGTGATATCGTGCGATCGCAAGTAGTCGGTCGTCCAAAATTCTCGAAAGGCGACGGTGACGGAGTCTTGGTTGAGGCGATCAGTAATACGACGTTGCAACTTGGCAAAGGTGCTAAATTTACCTGAAGCAATAAAGGGGTTTTCGTCGATGAGCGCTTCACTTTGTTGGCGCAGCCGTTGTAGGGAGGCTTGCACTTCGGGGGTGTCGAGTCCGGTTTGGGAGACTTGGTTGAGGAGGTGATGGAAGTTTCGCTGATATTGTTCGGTTTGGGGATGAGGTTCTATCCCTTTGACGGGATCATAGACTTGGACGACTTGGGGAAGGTAGCGAAGATAAATATCCCGTAGAGGTACATAACTGGCATTAAACAGGGCTAATACTAAATTCAGTAGAGCAAGAATAGCCGTACATTTGATCCAAATTGACATCCACCGTTTATCGGGGAGCAAAGGCGTATTCATGAATCTCAATCAATGATGATTAGACAGAGGTTAAAAAGAAGAATAAGTAGAGACACGGGGCGATCGCATCTCTACTAAATTGGGGGAATTCCTCAGAACCATTCGGCTGAGGTCAACCCTTAAATGACACCTGGACCTTTGCCACGGTCGTCGTGATCGGCTTCGAGTTTACCCGCTTCGTTGGTTTGGTTAACGGTCTTGAGTTCCTCAGACCGTTGAGCTTTGAGGGCTTCTTCTTTTTCGCGCAAGTCACCGCGCTCTTCGTAGTACATCTCTGGCTCAATGGCGTAGTTATTAGCCATGCCTTCGCGGTCTACAGTGTAGCCTTTGGTGGTGTCGAGATGCCCTTCAGCGGGGTTTTTGGCCGGTTCTGGGGTTTTCTTGAAGTTGTCCCCTTCTTGTTCCATGCGATCGCTGACTTCAGGCGGGGTGATGTTGCGATCGTAGTTGGCGGCTTGTTGGTTAGTATTTTGGTCGGTCGTCATCAATAAAACTCCAATGAATGGTCAATTTTTAGAGGGGTTAAGGTCAGACTCAATGGGAGAGCCTTCACACCTCGAAACAAGGTTTTCGATTACTGATTTGTATCAATATCAGGAACGACATCGGGGCGTTCTTTATCTTCCCAACCGGGCGGACGTTTGGAGTTGTACCAGGCTAGGGAGCCGAGGCCGACTGCTGCGATGAAGCCGACAACTCCGACGATGACACCTGAGATGGGATAGGAAAAGGCTTGTTCAGTGCCTGTCGTTAAGAAGTAAGTCATAGGTAAGTTGCTATTAAGGTCTCGTGTTTACCACTACTACTAGAATAAGGGGGGAGAGTGGGTCAGTGCATCTACCTACAAGTAGAGGTTTCGGCAAAATGCGGCTCACTCTTTGGTTAGAGTCCTTGGTTAACGGCAGATCTTGGGGTACAGTAGCCAAGATGTGAGTGAGTTGGACGAGATCGCGGCGATCGCAACCACCAATTCACGATCGAGCAACATTAAACTAGAGGGCCTCACAAGTCCCCATTCAGAGATTACCCATGACGGCTATTTTGCAAGAAATTCGGACTCGACTAGTGCAGTTAGTCGGTGAAACAGTCCAGTTGCTGCCAGCGATTTTGATCGCCTTTATTATTCTTGCCCTAACCAAGTGGGCAGCCAAAAATGTGCAACGAGTGGTGCATAAGGGAGCGCGGCGGTTACTCCGCAGTCGTTCGCTTCAGTCGTTAGTCTCGCAGACGAGTTATGTGGCGTCCTGGGTGGTGGGCGTTTTAGCGGCAGCGGTGATTGCCTTTCCCAACTTGGGATTAGGGGATCTCGTCGCCTTACTCGGGTTAGGATCCGTTGCCATTGGTTTTGCCTTTCAGGATATTTTTAAGAACTTCCTGGCCGGGATTTTACTGTTATTACAAGAACCCTTTGAACTCCACGATCAAATTATTGTGGGAGATTATGAAGGAACCGTCGAAGAGGTGGCGATTCGCTCAACCCAAATTCGCACCTATCGTGGCGAGCGGGTGGTGATTCCCAATTCAATTGTCTTTACCAGTCCGGTTGAAGTCTTAACGGCCTTTGTCTCTCGTCGTACAGATTTGGCGATTGGGGTGGATTACAATACTCCGTTACCGATGGCGGTTCAAGTCTTGAAAGAGGCGCTCGTTGGCGTTGAAGGGGTGATGGAGGAGCCGGATGTGGAGGTGGATGTTGTGGGCTTTGGAGATAGTTCGATTGATTTGCTGGTGCGCTATTGGACGGTTCCTCAACGAGCGGAGGTGCGCCGAGTTCAGACGCGAGTGATGATGGCCCTGAAGGCGGCCTGCGATCGCGCCAATATCAGTATTCCCTATCCCATTCGCACGGTGTATCACTATGATCAGCGGGAGTTTAACGAGTTGTTTTCCCGTTCGGAGAGTCAGAATTAGGGGTTTTCAGGATATACGGTGGAGTTAGTTGCATGAGATACAAAATTGTAGGGGAACCCACCCCTAGCCCCTCCCAGGAGGGGATTTTTCGCCCCT
Source organism: Phormidium willei BDU 130791 (assembly GCA_001637315.1). Classification (GTDB taxonomy): domain Bacteria; phylum Cyanobacteriota; class Cyanobacteriia; order Cyanobacteriales; family Geitlerinemataceae; genus Sodalinema; species Sodalinema willei. The sequence goes on from LSZA01000055.1 coordinate 26,244, forward strand.
ACAGCAAGGGATATAATCCGCCATAAATTTTTCTTATCACCCCGAACCCAGAAGACCCAGAATTAGTAATCTTCTCACCTGTCCCCCAACCATCAATTTAAATAGGCCACCGTCACCCCCGCGCCGCCTTCTTTCTGAGGGGCCAACTCGAAGTTTTTAATATGAGGCGATCGCCCCAAAATCTCATGAACCCCCTCTCGTAACTTCCCGGTTCCCTTGCCATGAATAATCCACAACGCCCCCCCAATCGGAACCGCCTGAGCGATCGCCTCCTCTAAGCGAGGTTCAGCTTCATGTACCCGACTTCCCCGCACATCCAGGGTATTTTGCGAGGTGCGCACAAGAGGGGCCGTTTTCACCGTAGCCGCCGTAGCCGCCGTTTGACTGGATTTTTGAGGGTTGGCCTTCGCTTTCGGCTGGGGTAGATCCGGTTTTTCCCCAGATAACGACTCCACATCCGCCAGGGGAACCTCCATCTTCATTAAGCCGAAGCGTACCGTTAACTCACCCTCTTTCTCAATGGCTAAGACTTCCGCCGTTTGCCCTAACCGGGGAATGCGGACGCGATCGCCCACCTTCGGGGCAAATCCTGGCTTCGGTTTCGGCGGTTTCGAGGCACTGGGGAGCCGTTGTTGACGAATGCGCTCCATGGCCTCGGTGGCTTTCTGGGCATCCTGAGCCGTCGCATGGCCCTGTTGCAAGCGACGAATCACTTTGGCAATTTCCGCTTTCGCCTCATCAATGGCCGCCTGAACCGCCTGTTCCTGTTGCAGTTTCAGGTTTTCCTCGCGACGGCGTAACTGTTCAGCCTTGTCACTAATTTCCTGATTCAAGCGTTCCGCCTGGGCCACAATCTGACTGGCTTCATCGGCTTTGGTTTCCTGTCGCCGCCGTTGTGCTTCCAATTCGGCGATGGTTGCATTGACATCGACGCTAATCCCCGAACGGATATAACTCTGAGCTGAATCCACCACATCAGCGGCTAACCCCAGTCGTCGGGCAATCTGCATGGCGTTGGAACGGCCCGGAATCCCCCATAACAGGCGATAGGTGGGGGATAAACTCTCGTCGTCAAACTCCACTGAGGCATTCTCAAACCGGGAATCTTCATATTTCAAGGCCTTTAACTCGCCAAAGTGAGTCGTCGCTACCGTCAAACGAGTGCGATCGCTCAGATATTGCAAGAGGGCGATCGCCAACGCACTCCCCTCAGAAGGATCGGTTCCCGCGCCCACTTCATCCAACAACACCAAGGCATTCTCATCCTCAGCCACGGCCTCTAAAATGCGACTAATGCGGCGGATATGACCCGAAAACGTGGATAAACTCTGTTCAATCGATTGTTCATCACCGATATCCGCCAACACTTGCGAGAACCAGGGCAGTTCCACCGGTTCCCGCGCCGGAATAAACAAACCCACTTTGGCCATCAACATGGCTAAGCCGAGGGTTTTCAAGGTGACGGTTTTACCCCCCGTATTTGGCCCCGTAATGGTGACAACGCGAATCTCCGGCGACATGGAGACGTTAATGGGAACCACCGCATTCCCCTGTTCATGCTTTTCTTGCCAAACTAAGAGGGGATGACGCAGTTGGCGCAGTTCCGTGGCTTGCGTCGCGTCGATAAATCGCGGTGGGTTGGCGTCTAACCAGATGCTATAGCGGGCGCGGGCGGTGGCTAAATCCAGTTGGGTGACGATCGCCAACAACCGTTCTAAATCGGGAATGACCTCGGCGATGCTGCGGCTGAGTTTGCGTAACACCACTTCTTCGGCGTTTTTCTCTTGTCGTTGCAGGGTTCGCAGTTTGTTGTTCTCGTTGACGATCGCCCGAGGTTCAATATAGAGGGTGGCCCCGGTGGCGGAACTGTCATGAACAATCCCGGGGATTTTCTCTTTTTGGGGCGCTTTGACGGGCAAGACAAAGCGATCGCCGCGACTGGTGATGAGATGTTCTTGCAGGGCGCTTCCCTGACGTTGAATGATGCGGTTGAGGGTTTGGTAGATGCGATCGCGCACCTGTTTGAGTTGACGTCGGATACCTTCGAGTTGCGGGCTGGCGCGATCGGCGACGTCTCCCCGCTCGTCGATACAATGATGAATCTCTTGTTCTAAGTCGGGATAGGTGCGTAATTCCGACACCAACGCTCGTAAAACTGGAACCTCTAATTCAGTATTATCAATGACTCGCCGCAGTTGTCGCGCCCCGGAGAGGGTGGTGGCGATGTTCAGGAGTTCGTCTCCCTGCAACATCCCGCCAATCTCAGCCCGTTCTAGGGGTTCCCATATATCACGAATGCCGCCAAATGTCAAGCTATCTTGAGGACTCATGTCCAATCCATAGGCTTCCTGGGTTTGTTGCAGAAGCTGTTGGCTGTGTTGGCGATCGCCGGGGATGGCCAGTTGTCGAGCGGCGATGGCCCCGATTTTCGTGGCGGCGAAGGTGGAGAGATGTTGGCAGAGCCGTTGCCATTCCAGGAGATTGAGGGTTTCTTCGCGAATCAAGATCAGCTTAGTGAGGTGTGACGGTAGTGGTCTTGTTATTCTATCGAGAATTGCGGCCGTTCAACAATGGCCGGGCGATCGCCGTCATGGGTTAACCTCCTTTCACCGCTTCAAACAACGCCGAATAGTCGGAATCGGCTAAACCTTGGGCGATCGCCTCTTCCACCACCTGCGACACCGCTTGACTCAACTGTGCATCAATTCCCATGGCTTCGGCTTCGCGGCTAAACAAATTCATATCCTTGAGTAAATGCTTACTGGGGAAATTCGGATTTTCATAATTTCCCGCTATCATCCGGGAGAGTTTCTTATCAAAGGTGGGTGCATACAAGGCACTTTGGCGGACAATTTCCATAAACGCCTCAATGTCAATTCCCTGCTGGTGAACCATCGCCAAACTTCCAGCAAATGCCGTTGTGAGAGAGCCAATCAGTTGATTCATCGCCAATTTGACAGCGGAACCACTGCCTACTTCTCCTAGCAAAACGGGTTCTTTGCCAAACACTTGTAAAACAGGCAACCATTGCTCAAACAACGCCGGAGTTGCCCCCACCATCACCAACAGTTCTCCAGTTTTAACTTGAGGAATACTTCCCAACACCGGGGCTTCGAGATACGCCCCTCCCGCCGCTTCAATATCCTGTTGCAGGGTTTGACTTTCACTGGGGGCAATGGTTGCCATTTGGATTAAGGTTTTGCCCGTCCATTTGGCTTTTGCTGCGTCGCTGAGGAGAGTTTCGCGAATGGCCTCGGCATTGGTAAGCATGGTGATGAGACAATCGGACTCTTGGAGAACCTCGACGGGAGAAGATGCGATCGCGCCCCCGGCGGCTTTGATGGGATCGAGTTTGGCCGTGGTGCGGTTATAGGCGATGATTTCAGGGTTGGCTTCTAGTAGTTTGAGTGCCATAGGTTGCCCCATTAAGCCGGTTCCTAAAATGCCAATTTTCATGATTTTTTTTACTCCTTGAATTACGACAATAACGATTCTATGGCGAGCGGTGCGTTCTGGCAAGTTTAACTAGCAATTCAAAAGTTTATAATAATGTTGAGCCAGAACGCACCCTACCTCTTTTGCCTCTTGCCATCCCCTCTTGGGAGGGGTTAGGGGTGGGTTATGCCTGTTCCCTTCCCCTAACCTCTTTTGCCTTTTGCCATCCCCTCTTGGGAGGGGTTAGGGGTGGGTTATGCCTGTTCCCTTCTCCGAACCTCTTTTGCCTCTT
>LSZA01000056.1 GCA_001637315.1 Phormidium willei BDU 130791
CCGTTAGAATCCGAAGATCCCGAAAAGCAATTCTTACCCGAAGACAACGGGAACATCCTCGGCGATCAAAAACTCGACATCTTCCGTAATCCTGATGGCCAATAGCCCCCAGTACCCCTCGTGAAACCTGTCTTCCAGAGTCTTGTTATCCTGGCTGGCGTGATCTTCAGCCTCGATTTGCTGGCGCAACTTCAAGGAGAAGTCCTCTGGTTTACATCAGTCGGCTATTTTTCGGTTCTCCTGACGCGTTTGCAAACCCAAGGAGTCATTTGGCTCACCGTCGCGGGAGTGAGCCTATTGGTGTGCTGGGGCAATCTTTCCCTGGCTGAACGACTGAAACATCCAGCCAAACCCCGAGATTACTTATCTCTACAACCAAGTTTCAACCCAAAAACAAACCTAGAAACAAGCCGTTCGGACAGGATAAACTCCTCTCAAAAAGAACCCAAAACTCAAGCCATGAGTTTAAGTGTCGTGCTGCTAATTGGTATTAGTTTAGGTAGCTTTTTGGGGCTTTTAATTCTTTACTATAGTCAGCTCATCCAAGAGCGCTGGCAACCAGATTGGACGGTTCCCAATATTAGCCCCCAGTCTATCGAACGACTCAATCCGATCCAAATCATACAAGGAATACAACCTTTTGCCGACTACCCTGTGGCTTGGGGCGTTTTAGTGTTGCTGCCAATTTTGGTGTTGTGGTTTCCCCGTGCTATTTTACGGAGTTTAGCTATTGGTCTGAGTGTGGCATTTGCTTTGATTTTGCCGGCCCATTGGGCGCAAATTTTGAAGGCATTTTATCCTGTTGATTTTGAACTGGCTGATCCACTTTTTGATTTAAATATTAGTTTTTATATTTATCAACTTCCAATTTGGGAATTAATCGAGTTTTGGACCTTTGGTTTAGCCAGTTTTTGTTTCGTCGCCGTGACGTTAATCTATCTCCTCTGCGAAAATACCCTCAGCAACGGAGAATTTCCTGGATTTTCCAATGCCCAACAACGACATTTGCAGGGCATTGGCAGTGCCTTGATGGGGGTGTTAGCACTGAGTAATGCCCTACAACGGTACGGGCTACTCTATTCTGAAGATGGAGTCGCCTATGGGGCGAGTTATGCCGATGTCACTACGAAATTGCCGGCTTATACCGCTCTCTCTTGGTTGGCGATCGCCATCTGCGTCCTTCTCCTCTGGCAAGCCCTCTCCGGTAGCTATCCCATCCTCAGCCGCCGTCGCACTCCCCGTCCCTTCCATCACAAACGACATCATGCCCCAAAAATCCTCATTCCACCACTGTACCTGATTCTCAGTGGCTATGCGATCGCCGCCCTGATGAGTACCCGCGTCCTTCCTGAAGTCGTCCAACGGACTCTAGTTCAACCCAACGAACCGGCCCGAGAAGCCCCCTATCTCGACTACAATATCGCCTTTACCCGACGCAGCTTCGACCTCGATACCATCGAAGTGCAAAGCTTTAACCCCACCGCTACCCTGGACGAAGCGGCGATCGCCGCCAATGATTTAACCATCCGTAACGTGCGTCTGTGGGACACGCGCCCCCTCCTCGAAACCAATCGTCAACTGCAACAAATCCGTCTCTACTATCGCTTCCCCAACGCCGACATTGACCGTTACAGCATTCCTCGGGACCTCAATGCTGACGGTGTCGCCGACGCAGAAACCCGCCAAGTGATCCTGGCCGCCCGAGAATTAGACTTTGACTCAGTCCCCGCTCGCGCCCAAACTTGGATCAACAAACATCTGGTGTATACCCACGGCTACGGCTTCACCATGAGTCCCGTCAACACCGCCACCTCCAACGGATTACCGGAATACTTTGTGCGAGGAATCACCGGCGCCGAGGCTGAGGCCGCCCCTGAAGCCCCCATCGAAGCAACCAACGAACGCATCCGTCAAAGTATCCCCATTGGCACGCCCCGGATTTACTATGGCGAGTTGACCAACAACTACGTCATGACCAATACCGGTGTTCAAGAATTTGACTATCCCCAGGGGGAGGAGAATGTCTATAACATCTACGACGGTGAGGGGGGAGTCACCATTGGTACCGGTTGGCGACGTTGGCTGTACGCCATCTATTTACGAGATTGGCGGATGTTGCTCACCGATGACTTTCGTCGAGAAACCAAGTTACTCTTTCGCCGTAATATCGATCGCCGAGTTCGTTCCATCGCCCCCTTCCTCCGCTACGACAACGACCCCTATCTCGTCATTGCCGATACCAACCCCGACTCATCTCAGACCGCCGCTGACGTGGAGGGGAACACCTTGTATTGGATTCTCGACGCCTACACCACCAGCGATCGCTATCCCTACGCCGATCCCGGAGATCATCCCTTCAACTACATCCGGAACTCCGTCAAAGTCGTCATTGATGCCTACAATGGCTCAGTGCAGTTTTACATGGCTGATGCACGAGATCCCATCATCCAAAGTTATCAGCAAATCTTCCCAGACCTGTTCCAACCCCTTAGTGCCATGCCCGACTCCCTGCGGCAGCATATTCGCTATCCCATTGACCTGTTTGAAGTGCAATCGGAACGGCTGTTGACCTATAACATGACCGATACCCTGGTCTTTTACAATCGAGAGGATCAATGGGAAGTCCCCACCGAAACCTACCGCGACCAACAACAAACCGTTGAACCCTATTATCTGATCATGAAGTTACCGGGGGAAACCAGCGAGGAGTTCATCCTCCTACACCCCTTTACCCCCCGTGGACGAGCCAATCTCATCGCCTGGTTAGCTGGGCGATCGGATGGGGAAAATTATGGACGATTGTTGTTATATCAATTCCCAAAACAGGAGTTAATTTATGGTCCAGGACAAATTGAAGCCCGAATTAACCAAGATCCCCTCATTTCCCAACAACTCTCCTTGTGGAATCGTCAGGGATCGCGAGTGATTCAAGGGAACCTCTTGGTCATTCCCATTGATGAATCGCTGCTTTATATTGAACCGGTTTATCTCGAAGCTGAACAAAACGCCTTACCGACTCTAGTTCGGGTCATTGTGGCGGATAAGAATCAAATTGTCATGGCCCCCAATCTCGATCGCGCCCTCGATGCCATCTTTGAACCCGAACGTCTCCCCGATCGCAGTATTATCCGCTCCATTGAAGGACTCTTCCCCGGCTTTGGCGACGATCAAGGAGACCTAGCCCCACTCCCTTAACCAAGATTCACGTTTGTTGCTGATTTCCATCCTCACCCATGAAAGCTATCCTCATCGACCGCTATGGAACCCCTGATGTCTTGGAGTATCGCGATCGCGACCTCCCCGTTGCCAAAGGCGATCACGTCCTCGTGAAGGTCATGGCTAGCAGCGTTAACCCCGTTGATTGGAAAATCCGGAGAGGGGATTTTGGCCTCGTCTCAGGCTTTAACTTCCCCAAAGCCTTAGGAAGTGATGTGGCCGGAATTGTCGAAGCCGTCGGCGATGACGTGGAAACCCTCCAACCCGGTGACGAGGTCTTTGGCTTTATCTCTCCCCTCGAAGGAGGAGCCTATGCCGAGTATCTCACCATCCCCGCCGAAAATCTCGCTGCCAAACCCACTCGCCTCAGCTTTGCAGAAGCCGCCGCCGTTCCCCTAGCGGGACTCACCGCCATGCAGTCTCTGCTAGATTTAGGGGAATTACGCCCCGGATTATCTGTTCTTATTAACGGGGCATCAGGAGGAGTCGGCAGCTTAGCGGTGCAAATTGCCAAAGCCTTTGAAGCCAACGTGACTGGGGTCTGTAGTGCCAGCAATCAAGACCTGGTGAGTCAGTTAGGGGCCGATCAGGTCATCGATTACGAAAGTAATACGGGAGTCTGAAAGCCCCGTCAATTTGTTGCGGGGATGAAAGACGACACGAGCGGCTTTAGCCGCCTTGCTTCCCTATTGTACCTGTTCTAAGGTAAACTAAAACCAATGATGTCGTCAGCAAAAGATGAAAGCTCGATACCAGTATCGAATCTATCCAACCCAGCGCCAGGCACAAAAGCTTGCCCAGTTGTTTGGCTGTTGTCGCGTTGTATGGAATGATGCTTTGGCTAGAGTTAAGTCAACCCCATTAGGAGACAAGTGGCCGAGTAACTCAGGACTACAAAAACAGGTCATCACTCAAGCTAAAAAGACTCCTGAACGGCATTGGCTATCTGATGTTTCAAGTGTTCCTTTACAGCAGTCTGTGCGAGATTTAGGTGTAGCTTTCTCTAATTTTTTCAAGAGCCGCTCAGGTAAACGGAAAGGCAAAAGAGTGGGGTTCCCTAGATTCAAGAAACGTTCGAGTCGCCAATCAGCTCGGTTTGTCAAGACGGGATTCTCACTCAAAGGCAACAAACTTGAGTTAGCTAAGTTGGGTCGATTTAAGGTGAAGTGGTCAAGACCCCTCCCTTCTACACCGAGTTCTGTCACAATCACCAAAAACACAGCCGGTCAATATCATGCCAGTTTTGTTGTTGAGATAGATTCGATAGACATTGAGCCGATTCATCCATCGGTCGGGGTTGACTTAGGGATAAGAACCTTTGCCCACCTCAGTACCGGGGAAAAGATAGAATCACCAGACTACAGTAAGATTACCCGCAAAATTAGGCGAATGCAGCGAAAGTTATCTCGCCAAATCAAAGGGTCTAATAGACGACATCAGACCAGACTGAAGTTAGCTAAACTTCACCTGAAACTAGCCAGCACCCGCAAAGATTTCCTACACAAAATAACGACTCGGTTAATCCACGAAAACCAAGTGGTTTGCCGAGAAGACTTGAATGTGTCAGGAATGGTCAAGAACCAGAAGTTAGCTAGAGTTATTAGTGAGCAAGGTTGGGGTAACTTCCGAACGTTCTGTGAAGCTAAGGCTCAACTTATCAACGATAGAGAAGTTAAGGTTATCAGTCGTTGGGAACCTACATCTCAAACTTGTTCAGACTGTGGCTATAAATGGGGCAAAATAGACTTGTCTATTCGTTCCGTTGTCTGTCTTAATTGCGGAACTGAACAGGACAGAGACGAGAATGCTGCCAAAAACATAGAAAAAGTCGGGGTAGGGCATACCCACGACTCTAAATGGACAAAGAACGGGCATAAGACCAGGGTTTCTGGCAATCCGATCGCTTTGTCAAACCAACCGTCAGTTGAGTAGCGATTATCTGTTTGATTAGCCGGAGAATCCCCATCTCTTGCTTAGTGGGGAGTATGTCAATCGTCCAGACTTGCCCAAATATGACATCATTTTTGATGCTGTCGGTAAGCGCTCCTTTGCCGAATGTTCCCAGGTGTTAACCTCCGAGGGAATCTATGTCTCAACCCTGCCCAGCGTAGAACTCCTCGGGGCCATCACCCAGACCTTCTTTCTCCCCGGACCCACGGCTCGCCTTATCTTAGCCAAACCCAAAAGCCGCGATTTAAAGTCCCTGGCTGACTTACTCGACAGCGGCAAGGTTAAGGCGATCATCGATCGCACCTATCCCCTCACTGAAATTGCCCAGGCCCACCGCTACAGCGAAAGCCAACGAGCCGCCGGGAAAATTGTCATCACGGTGAGGAATTAGACCAAGCCAACAGATCGCAGACAAAACCCTGATCGATTCTCAATTACTCATGATGACCTTTGTCTTGCGATCGCCCCGAGACATTCTCAATGGCCGCGATCGCCGCTTTAGACCCCGCAATAATATCCCGTTCCTCTCCCCCGAGATATAAGCGGCCAAAACTGCCCACCGCTTGCACCTGAAGGATATTAATCAGGGCTGACTTTTCCGCCTCATTAGCCGCCAACGCCGCATAAGCCGCCGGGGCCACTTCCAAGACAAACAAACTCTCCCCCGCCAGAATCATCTGTCCTCGGCGAGTACGGTTAATCAACTGCGTTTGGTGGGGATCGAGATTGCGGATAATTTGACTCGACATAATCTTGGGTTTGAGGCGTTCATGTTCCGTCACCCCCAACGCATCGAGAATCGCCACCCCCGCCCGGCGAGTATCACTCTGACGACTAGCGTGAACCTCAAGTAACCCATAGAGGCGTTCAACCACTTGCACCCCAGGACGGACTCCTGTGGACTTGAGGGCCACATCGGTAATGCGATTGATTTCAATTCCGGGTGAAATTTCAACCCAAAGCGACGTATCCCCCGGTAACGGCAAAAACCCCAAAGCCACGGTTCCCATGTAGGCAGCATGTTGAGGTTGCAAGCTGTCAATATAGACAAAGCTGCGTAGTTCAACTCCCAAAATTCGTTCTCCGTAATAGGGGGACTAGGATTAGATTAAGACGTATCTATCAAAATGGATCGGTTTCCCCAGTTTGGCCCAGACGGGAACCGGGGAAACTGCGACCTTTGATTATACCGTTGAACGCCCTCGCCCCCTAACGCTCAATTCAGGAATCCCGATGACCCTCGATCGCCTTGTGTTATGGATTATCTATTTATCAACTGTAGTCTTCATCTGGCGATCGCTGTCGACTCGCCCGAAACAGTGGGGTTGGCTGATTCTCTGTAGCGGCTTATTGGGCCTATCGTTCGGCTTATCGTTCATCTCAACCCGTGTCGCGGCCCTCGTCGGCGGGGCCATCTGGACTCTGACGGTATTGATTCCCATTCTGGGGGTACGTCAGATCCATCAATGGGTGAAAGCCTCTCGCTATAGGGGGGCCTGTGTTCTCGCTAGACTGCTGCTAATCCTTCACCCGGCCGATGGTTGGGGCGATCGCATCGTTCCCCTCAAAGCCCTCGCCTTAGCCCAGCGAGGCCACACCACCAAGGCCATTCAAGTCCTCAAACCCCATCAAACCCCAAAATCTCGTATCCACCTGCTGGCGATCGCCCTAGAGTTGTTAATTCAACGCCAATGGCAAGAGTTTATCACCTGGCTACAGGCCCATCAGCAGGGTCAGATCCCGCTCAATTTCAGTCTCTACTACCTTCGGGCTTTAGGAGAAACGGGGCAATTCAATCTCATGTTACGGGAATATCTGGCTCTCAGCCAACGGATGCAGCGTCTCGGGGATTTTGAACGTCTCTCCCTCGCCCGACTCTATGTTTTAGCCTTTGGCGGGGAAGCCGAGGCCGTATCACAATTGGTTCAAACTGAACTGCGAACCTATCCCGAGATTAAGCAGAAATTTTGGCTCGCTACAGCTTACCAATATGGGGGGCGATCGCCGCTTGCCCAACCCCTCTTTCAACAGCTTCTCAAAACTCGTGATCATCTCCTACAAGCCGATAGTCAACATCGTTTAGAAACTCTCATTGACTCTCCCCAACTCAACAGTCTATCACTCCATATCTTAGACCAACTCAAACTAACCCTCAACGAAGAACGACGGTATGGAAATCCCATTTCTGCCCCTCCCGCCCTGGGAACTTGGGGCATCATTGCCCTTAACCTGTTAGCCTTCTACATCGCCACACGACTCGGCGGAAGTCAAAACCTTTGGGTGTTATACCGTCTTGGGGCATTAGTTCCCAGTCAAGCCCTCGCCGGGGAATGGTGGCGCTTAATTACCTCTACCTTTCTCCATTTTGGGCTGGCTCATTTATCCATGAATCTGTTTGGACTCTATATCCTCGGAACCTTTGTCGAAGCCCGGTTCGGGCGGCTACGCTTTTTGTTGATTTATCTAATTAGTGGTATCGGATCGATGGGATTTATTACCCTATTAGCCCTCCAAGGAACTCAGGAACAATTTGTTGTTGGTGCATCGGGAGCGGTGATGGGCTTAATTGGGGCGATCGCCGCCGTCTTTTGGTGTGGGTGGCGACAGGATAAAGCCCAAATTGCTCGGGAACGATTTCGCTCAGTTCTCTTAATTATTGTTGTTCAAACGATTTTTGATTTATCAATTCCAGAAGTCTGTTTTCTCTGTCATGCTTCTGGGGGAATCCTCGGCTTTCTCTCTGGATTGCTGCTTTTACGGAAACCATCTTAAGGTCTTTAACGTCAACATCTCACCCACTTAATCTGTCCCTTCTTGATGTTACTTTTAAGGCTCCCACGTTTGAGGATTTTCTTAACACTTTGCCCTTGACGAGTTCTGATTTTATTGGTTATAATGCGGGTACGGACAATAAAAGAACTCATGGAAAGGCGGGAGGGGTTCTGCGAAAAGCGGCATCAAACATCCAACCTGCCTAAAAATAATCTTTGTTGAATAATGAATCAACAAAGCCAGAGGTAAAGACCGCCTACTGATGCCCTTACCTCTTTTTCCCCTTAAGCCAGCGCTCAATTCCCCGCCATCTGACGTTTCTTCTCTTTTTTGAGATCACGATTGCCAGCAGCGGCAATCTCAGCATCCATAAGAGTGCGCCCCGTAGCCGCAAGATAGACATCATCGAGACTAGGGCGAGACTGGGCAATGCCGAAAATGGGAAGTCCTTGGCCTTGCAACGTTTGTTGCACCTGAGTCAAAGCATCACTTTGGGAATTAACCACCAAATTTAGAGAATTTCCCTGGGCCTCATTCACGATCGCCTCACGAACAAAAGGGAGAGCTTCCAACATCTCCTTAACACGGTTAGCTTCCTCCAAGGGAGCAAACTCGCGAATACGTAGCGTAATGCGATCACCGCCCACCTTATCCTTCAACCCAGAGGGAGTTCCCACATCAATCACTCGGCCGCGATCGAGAATGGCCACGCGATCAGCCAACGCATCCACTTCTTCGAGATAATGGCTCGTTAAGAGAATCGTGGTTCCCCGTTCCCGTAACTGCTGTAAAAAGCCCCAAACCGCCACCCGGCTTTCAATATCTAAACCAACAGTGGGTTCATCCAACACCAAAAGATCCGGTTGATGCAACAACCCAGCCGCCAAATCCAAACGCTTGCGGATTCCCCCAGAGTAGGTTCCCGTCTTGCGATCGCCGTATTCCGTCAACCCCAACATCTCCAACACCGTCTCAATACGGTTCTCAATCTCCCGTTTAGGCAAGTGATACAACGCCGCCTGGAGGCGCAACAACTCCCGCCCCGTCAACACCTTATCCAACGCCACCTCCTGGGCCACATAGCCGAGGAGACGACGCACCACCCGAGGGCGATCAATCGCCGACACCCCAGACACCTCAATCCGTCCCGAATCAGGATTCGAGAGCGTACACAGACAGCGAATCGTAGTGGTTTTACCCGCCCCATTCGGTCCAAGTAAGCCGAAAATTTCCCCCGGCTTGATCGAAAACGAGACATCCTCAATGGCGGTGACATCGCCGTAGGTTTTTTTGAGATTCTCAATGTAAACAGTCGGTGTCATAATCTCTTGGTTTGACGGTCTGGCTTTCCATCATTGTAATTCCCGAAACGCGAAATGCTTCGTCCTCCGCCTGAAAATGCCAACATCGCTATACTGGAATTGAGATAACCCCTGACAACATCTGATGGAAAACGAACCCCTAATTCGCCTGGGTTGCTTCTTTGGCATTTTAGTCCTGATGGGACTTTGGGAGGCGATCGCCCCTCGCCGTCAACCTTGCCAGTCCAAAGTCAAACGCTGGTTTAGCAACCTGGGCATCGTCGTCCTCAACACCCTCATCTTACGGGCTGTCTTTCCCCTGGCCGCCGTGGGAGTGGCCGCGATCGCCGTCGAACAAGGCTGGGGACTGTTTAACGTCCTCTCCCTACCCACCTGGCAAGCGATCGCCGTCTCATTTTTGGCCTTGGACTTCATCATCTATCTACAACATGTGATGTTCCACGCCCTCCCCACCCTCTGGCGACTCCATAAAGTCCATCATGCCGATTTGGACTTCGATGTCACAACAGGCCTACGCTTTCACCCCCTAGAAATTCTCCTCTCGATGGGCCTTAAAATCATCGCCATTGTCCTCCTTGGTGCGCCCGTGTTGGCAGTGATTCTCTTTGAAATTATCCTCAATGGAACCGCCATGTTCAACCATGGCAATGTCAACCTTCCCCAAGCCCTCGATCGCCTCTTGCGGGCCGTCGTGGTGACTCCTGATATGCACCGCATCCACCACTCCGTCATCCCCAGTGAAACCAACAGTAATTTTGGCTTCAATCTCCCCTGGTGGGACTATCTCCTAGGAACCTATCAAGCCCAACCGGCGGCCAGTCATGACGGAATGACCATCGGACTAAGCGAATATCAAAAGACTCCCCAGGTGCAACAATTACATTGGATGTTGGTGTTGCCGTTTTGGAAGGGAACAGGGAACAGGGAACAGGGAACAGGGAATTAGCGGATTTGGCTGTATTCGTTGCGATCGGCGGTGATGCGTCCTCGTAGTTCCGTCGTGCGTCCCGTCATCTGATCCCAGCGATCGCGCACCTGACGAGAAGTAATTTGATTCAGGGGAACCCCTTGCTGTTGGGCGATCGCGGCGGCGACTCCTAACCCTTGACCGTGATAGACATTTTTCGTGTTAATACGTCCAACGGATACCGCAATCCCTTCATAGCCACTAGACCGTCCGGCGATCGCTAAGTTCTCAATCGACCGAGACAACCCATGTTCAATGCCAAAATTATATCGAGGCAGGGGCGGAACCCGCATCGAGAGACCATCAACCCCCCCACGAAAGTCAAAATCATAGGAAAACGTGGCAATCGACTCCTCCCGAGGAGTTCCCCCAGCCATAATCTCCTGGCCCGAGAGAGGATTGACCACATCACGAACACTAACACTATGGCGAACATAGATTTCCGGGGGCAAAATCACCTCAACCTCAGGATTACCCGAATACTCCCGTAACCAAGCCTCGACTTCTGCCAACTCAGCCATCATATCTGGAGTCGGTTGCAGGTCATTAGCTTCTATCTCGCGAATGGTATCGACCTCATACTTAAACAAAAAGCCATTCCAGGATAGCGATCGCGTATCGAGTTCACAAACATTGGCTTTATCCCAGAAAAAGCCTTGTAGAGAAAACGGTTGATCGCGATCGAGATGATAGGCTGCCCCCATCGCGATACTACGGAAATAATAGCCATCTCGGTAGGATTGATAGAGGGGAAAGCCAAACCCCGACATCCAAAACTGAGACCCAGCAGCATCGTTGCGGCGATAAATACTCTCCTCAATTTGGGCCACCCAGTTCGGATCATTATGGAACTCGGCCTCAATTTGGCGTAACTCCTCAATCGTCAACCCTTCAACAATGGGGACAACAGAGGTTCCGAGAGTCGATTGGGCTAAATCAGCATTTTGGGACTCATAGCCACGATAGTACGGTTGTCCGGCGGCGATCGCCAACTCAGCCTGTTGAGTCGTATCAATAAACGAATTCGCCTCAATGCGTTTGTTTTGACCCACCACATCGGCGTAGTCAATCCGTCCCTCCGTCACAACCGGGTCTAAACGAGCGTTGGACAGTAACGACACCCCAGCCTCGGCCAACATACGCCGCATTCCCTCATCAGCGCGGACTGGATGAACGCAAGACTCCCCCACGTTAGCTTGTTCGAGAAAGTCCAAGAAACACTCACTAAACGGTTGAACGTACCAACGGGGGGTTTTATCGAAATCGAGATAGGCTAATCCTCCCCGAGTCAGGAGTCCCCCCAGCATCGCCTCCGCCTCCTGAGAGCGAACCAAGACCACTCGACCCTCATCGCCGAGGGTCTTTTTCGCCCAAATGGCGGCGCAAATCCCCGGTAACTCGTCCCCATACACAACCACATCGTACCGGTCGATCTGGGGCGGTTCTGGGGTCGCTATGGCAACGGGATCAAGTCCCGAGTCTTCACTGAGTCCGGAGTCGGGCGTTCCAATGCTTAAGCCATTGCAGCCACCTAATAAAAGGGCGATCGCCGCCAAAAGACCTGTCCAGGACAATTGCACCATTGAGCGTTAACCGTTGAGAGTTGACCGCTAACCACTATAGCGAATCGAATCTAGGGAATCGAATCTAGCGAATCGAAACAGACGCGCTAGGATAGAAGGCGATTTGATAGACCAGGTCTGTCCGGGTTGTCCCCCCTCTGTTATCGACTGTTAACGACTTGCGTTTTCATGCCTTCTGACTCTTCCCGTCCCGCTGATTCGATGTCTGAACTAACCCCTCGCCATGAGATGTCGCTCTCAACCCCTGAGACTGACCCTGAGATTGACTCTAAAACGGACTCTGAGATTGACCCTGAGACAGAACTCTCCCAAGACACCTCCAAACCACCCGGATTAAATCTCCATCAGCAAGTTCGCCTCAAAAGTGAGGCGGGGCAGGTTCTCCTGCTTTTGCCCCCCCAATCTGAAACCGCTGGTGAACTCACCTGGCAAGAACTCTGGCAACAACTGAAACATCGCCTCAACGCCGGCGATCGCTTCTGGCAACCGAACACACCTGTCATTCTACAAGCCGGCGATCGCCTCCTCGACAGTCGCCAACTGCAAGAACTCGACGACGCCTTACAAGAAGCCCAACTCACTCTACAACGGGTGTCCACCTATCGCCGCCAAACGGCCGTCGCTGCCGCCACAGCGGGCTATTGCGTCGAACAACCCTCTCCCGAAGATAGTTTGCAAAATACCCTGGCCGCACCCCCTCAAGCCCTAGCAGAACCCCTCTATCTCAACACGACCGTGCGATCAGGAACGGAAATTCGCCATCCAGGAACCGTGGTTCTCGTCGGGGATGTCAACCCCGGCGGGGCGGTGATTGCCGAAGGAGATATTCTCGTCTGGGGGCGGTTGCGGGGGATTGCCCATGCGGGGGCAGCCGGGAATCCCCAATGTCTGATTATGGCCCTACAGATGGACCCGACCCAGATTCGTATTGCCAACGCCGTGGCCCGAGCGCCCTCGGATAAACTCTTAGACTATTATCCTGAAGTGGCCTATGTAGCCAATCGGGCCATTCGCATCAGTCGCGCCGCTGATTTCAATTTTGCCTCTCGCGGCCGCTGAGACCCGAGATAGATTTCTATCACTCCCGCCGTTGAATCCTGCATTTAATCCTGCAATTGACGCATCACCCGCAACAGTTCTGCCACACTCCAGGCCTGGGCAAAACAACCCCGAGGGGTGTGGGGGGGATTCCCGTCAAAAATCTCGCTAATACTACCCATGGCCCCAGCCGCGAGATGGTCAAACAGGGGGTCTAGGAAACGGCGGGCCTGGGATTTGTTGCCATAAACGTTGTAGTGGGCTTCGGCAAACGGACCCAGTAGCCAACCCCAAACGGTCCCTTGATGATAGGCCCCATCCCGCTGCCAGCGATCGCCACCATACTCCCCACAATACTGCTCATCTCGCGGCCAGAGCGATCGCAAGCCATAGGAGGTCAACAACTCCTGAGACACCACCTCTAACACCGCCTGACCCTGAGCTTTTGTCAACAGAGACCCAGGCAAGGAGAGGGCAAAAATCTGATTGGGGCGCAAGCGGGCATCGTCTCCCTCAGGACTGTCCACCACGTCGTAACAATAGCCCCCCGCCTCATACCAAAAGCGATCAAATCCGCCTCGGGTGCGCGCTGCCAACTGCTGATACTCCGTTTCATCTTTGCCCAAGGCCTGGGCCAAACCCGCCATCACGACCAAGGCGTTATACCAGAGGGCATTCACTTCGACCGCTTTACCCTGACGCGGTGTCACCACCCAGTCGTCAATTTTGGCATCCATCCAGGTTAACTGAACATCAGCGGCTCCGGCATAGAGCAAACCATCATCATCGACACCGATGTTGTAGCGCGTCCCCCGCAAATGCCAATCAATGACCTCCTGTAAAGCCGGGTATAGGGTCTCAATTAGTTTGAGGTCTCCAGTTGCCTCAAAATACGCCTGTACGCCCTGGAAATACCAGAGAATGGCATCCACTGTATTGTAGTCCGGTTCCAGCCCGCCATCGGGGAATACGTTGGGCATCATGCCCTGATCGAAGTAGCGAGCGAAAGTCCGCAAAATGGAGCGGGCAATTTCGGGCCGGCCGGTGGCAAGGGTTAGGCCCGGTAGGCTAATGGCGGTATCTCGACCCCAATCGCCGAACCAGGGATAACCAGCCATAATGGTGCTGCCCGGGGTTCCATCGCTTAGGGGGCGATCGCAGATAAATTGATCGGCAGCTAGGGCCAACTGTTGCAAGCGTTGATCTGGACCAAGGGTCGCCCGGGCGCGATCGCATAATCCCCGTTCATAGTCCTGTCGTCGTTGCCAGGCCCCCTCCCCATCCTCATCACACTCAGCCTCAGCACTGGCCACCAGGGTCAGGGATTGTCCCGGTTCAAGGGTCATCTCCAGAGTCGCCCCGTGGAAATGGTTTTCGTCGCAGCCTGTCCCACGATATCGCTCCAATTGCAAGTCAAAATGACGATACCAGTCTCCATTGGGAGTCCACTCTCCCGGCCCTCGCAGCCGCAAGGGAACCGCCCCACCGAAGGCCACCATATCGATCCCCTTCTCAACGCGCCACACTTGCCAATTCCCCATCACACTGCCGCCATGATGATCGCGGTAGTTGAGAAAGGCCCTAAGGGAGAGCTGCATTGGGGCGGTTCCCCGACTCAAGGAATAGCGAACATAGGTGGTATTTTGGCCCCGTTCCATCCAAACTCGCTTCGAGAGGCGAGCGTCGGCCAGAGCATAATGCCAAACGGGGGTTGTCCCCTCTAATTCAAAGGCTTCTAGGTGGATATATCCCGTTGGGGCCACGGTTCCATCTCCCCAACGGTTACAGCCCAACTCAACCGCTTGGCCACGATAGCGGGCTATCTCATCGAGTTTCACAAACATCAAAGTTCGGCCCAGGGGCGGTTCTAGGGCCGCTACCAATAAGCCGTGGTAGTGACGCGTTAATAGCCCAGCTACGGTTCCTGAGGCATAACCGCCAATGCCGTTCGTCACGAGCCATTCTCGACGTTCGGCAATGGCCAGGTTGCCACAGGTCTCTCGTCCAATACGTAGGTAATTCGGGATCACGATCGCGTGCACCATGTTAGGGGACAGAAGAGTGAACAGTCCCCATTAAAAGAACCAGCCATAGGAATGTAAGCCTTTCCCAAGTAGGTTCACGCCGAGATAGCAAACCCAGACGACGATAAAGCCACCGGCGGCCAGGAAGGCGGGACGACGACCCTGCCAGCCGCGAGTGATGCGAGCATGGAGATAGGCAGCGAAGACGAGCCAGGTAATGGCGGCCCATGTCTCTTTCGGGTCCCAACTCCAATAGGTTCCCCAGGCTTCGTTGGCCCAAACACCGCCAGCAATAATACCGATGGTAAGCAGGGGAAATCCTAGCCCGATAATGCGATAGCTGACATTGTCGAGGATATCGGCGAGGTTAAGCCGTTGGGGAGATAATGTCAGGGTTTGGGGACGTTCGAGGGTGGCAACTCCCCCCCGTTCGGAAGTGATGGTCTTGAGACTGGGTTGAAGGGTCGATTGGGAGGGGGATTCGGGACGGTTTAGGTCTCGTTTTAAGTCTCGGAAACTGCCGGTTCCGACGGAACTCCCCCGGAGTTCGATCTCTTGGCCTCGGGTCACCACCAAGAACGCAATCGCCATCAGGGAGCCAACCATTAGGGTGGCATAGCTGAGCATCATGACGCTAACGTGCATCATTAACCAGTTGGATTTTAGGGCCGGAACCAGAGGCTCGGACACCTGCATGGTTTTGGGCAAGGTTAAAGTGGCAAAGGCGGTGATTCCCATCGCCACAGGAGCGGTTACAGCCCCGACGAGACGGCTACGGCTGATGTTTTCGGCGATGAGGTGAACAGCAGTAAGACCCCAAGCTAGGAAAAATAGGGATTCATAAAGATTGCTGATGGGGAAGTAGCCGGCTTCAAGCCAACGGGCGCCGAGGAGGCCGGCAATGCAAAGATTTGCGATCGCCATTCCGGTGCTTCCTACGTTCCCCAGGTAGGGAAGGTTAGGAAATGCGACTCCCACCCAATAGGTGAGCATTGTCAGGAACAGAATGGCAAATGACAGGTTATCGAGTACATTCTGGAGGGATACCAGATCCATGAGCGGTTCTCTCTTAACGGTCGGTAGTTGGGTTGGTGGCGAGTTGGAGACTTGCCTAGACTGATCCTAGCGAGTTCTGGTACAAAGGGGAATCCTTTGTCCAGCTCTGGCACAGCCTCGACTCAGTTTGGCTCGGGTTGGGGGATGGTCATCTCATCGAGTCGGACTGGTTACGTTCGTTAAGATGCGCGATCGCTTTGCCAGTCGCCAAAACTTATATGTCAATATAATTTACACTATACTTCAAAACACGATCCAAACGTTACTCACAACTCTAAAGCCAATGCAAGAAACTTCAACGGCCGCGATCGCCAAAGTCTCTGACTACTTCAAAGTCCTATCGGAAGTCAGTCGTCTACTGGTTCTGTGTACTCTCAAATCTGGGACGAAGAATGTCTCCGAGATTGTCGAGACTACCGGACTCGGACAGGCTAATGTCTCCAAACACCTTAAGATTCTCACCCAGGCAGGATTTATTGAGCGTACTCCAAAAGGAGTCAGTGTTTACTATCAGATCACAGATCCGGTGGTTTTTCAACTCTGTGAGTTAGTCTCTCACCGTCTGTCAATTCACTTGGAAGAACAGGCTCAACATTCCCTTGACCTTAAGTCATTCCAAAGGTCTATGTAGTCAGATTTATTCAGTTTACATCACTCAAATCCGTTGTTGAGTCTGTTAATATAGCTCCGGGGTGGTAAGTTTTATAACGACCAGTCAACTGACTACCCTGGCTTTGATTGTTTCCAAGCGTATCGTGCAGATTGCTCAACAGTTCAAGGCCGATGTCATTGTCTTTGAGAACCTGAAAGGAAGGAAGGCTAAGAGAGGACGCAAACGCTCTAACCTGCGCCAACGCTTTCATGGATGGCTCAAGGGTATGATTCGAGACCTGACGGAGATGAAATGGTAAGAGATAGGTGGTCAGGTCATTGATGTCGTCGCCGCCTATACCTCAAAGCTGGCTTATGACGGCAGTGGCGTAGTGCGACGGGACTCCAAAAACTATGCCCTGGCTAAATTTTCCTCGGGCAAGCCATACAATGCAGACCTGAAGGGGTCGCTCAAGATTGCTGCCCGAGGTATTCTTCAGCTCACTCGCCGAAAGGACAGTGAGGAATGTTCAAGCCAATCTTCTCGGCGAACGCCGGTGAAGCTGGGTTTGTTTGTGTGCCCTGTGGACTCATACCGTCTCAGGTTAGCACCGACCGAGACACCTCGCCGAAGGCCGGTGGGGTGACCTGAATAAGGAGGCCCAAACTTCCCTGTCAACCTGCGGAATGTAGGTTACAGCCCGTTGACCCTTGAGATAATTGATCCGTTTTTGAGGACATAACCGTATAAATTCTTGAGCTGCTTCAGCAAAGAATTCAAGAGAGTGCAACCAAGTTTGCACGCGATTTCCCGTGTAGAAATGGCATAGATATGCAGGAATAATTGATTCTGATCTAATTTGTCTTTATTTAAGTGAATCAGAGATAGATGAAGTTGTAGCTTGTCTTCAAGAAGCAGTCATATCAAAAAAACAAGATTCAGGAAGTTTAGTGTCTGCAATTGGCTATACCTCTGCAAAAAGTGGTTTGTTGCCATTGATTACAATTATCGAGCAATGTATTGACGACTTAAATGCGGATGAATTAAATCAAGCATTAATTGCGTTAGAAAAGCTTTTGTTTTTTGAAGACAGTCTAAGTTTATCAGAAAAAAATACCATAGTCTCATCACATATAAAGTTCCTAACTCAATTATCTCATAAAATACCTTTAGAAACACCTACATCTAATAACTGTCGAGCAGGCACATATATTCGTATAATATCTCGACTTATAATACTTATTTTTGCTGAAGATTGATTGCATGATGGCTATGTAATACTTTTTTTCGAAATGCTTGCTATACATCTGACACCGAGGGGGGGGCGAACCGCCGCTCTACAGACATCTATGGCACGACTTCTGAAAATTGGCATTAAACTAGAAGATGGACATGATATCTAAGCCAGTACCCATAAGATGTCGTGCCAACTCCTGCCCAGGCCGAGAGTTCGGGTTGTCGGTTGTTTTGGGAAACCGCAGTCACCCTCAGCCGTGAGGCCGGAATTTCTCGCGATTAGGAGATCGACTATGATCCTGAATCCTCTCTATCCCCGTCGTTCCCGCCTCGTCTGCTCACTTCTGCTGGCCGTGACGTTGCTGCTGAGTCTCATCACCGGTAGCATTCCGACGATCGCCCAACCCCTCAACATCAGCGACACCGTCACCGAGGTGTATTTCTTCCATAGCCTCACCTGTCCCTACTGTCGCCAACAAGAACCGTTGATGCACTACATCGACGATACCTATCCCCAAGTCAAACTCTGGTCCTACGAAGTCGAGGAATCTCCAGACATTTGGCAAGCGTTCCGAGAACGCTACGAGATCACCTCTGGCGCGATTCCCCGAACCTTCATCGGCGATCGCTCCTTCGTCGGTTATAGCGAAGACGACGGCCCCCTACAATACCAAGAGGCCTATCAAGGCTATATCGGCTACCGCAACCAAATTATCGCCGCGATCGAAACCGAAGCCGGCATTGAGATTAACCTCACCCAGACCGCAGATCCCGCTCCTAGAACCGTTCCCTGGTGGCTATTTGCCCTTCCCGGACTCTATGCCGTCAGCTATCCCCTCCTCCAATCTCGCCTCACCCGGCCCGAATCCCGCCGTTTCTGGACGGGAGGCCTAGTTTTAACCGTTATTATCAGTCTCTTCGCCTTTGTTGCCCTAACCCCTGAAGGCATTGTTCGCCAATTTGCCGATCAACTTCCCTTTCCCCTCTTCGTCTTCACCATTGCCTTTGTCGATGGCTTTAACCCCTGTGCCTTCACAGTTTTAGCGATTTTACTGTCCCTACTCACCTACACCAAAAACCGCCGCGACATGACCCTCGTGGGAACCACATTTGTCATCACCTCCGGGGTTATGTATTTCATCTCCATCATCTTGATGCTGACCATTGGTGGGATTTTCCTAGAACGCTATGGGGCAGTCATTACCGTGGGCCTGGGGGTGATTATTACGCTGGCCGCCTTAATTAACATCAAGGATTTCTTTTACTTCAAGAAAGTCTTCTCCCTCTCCCTCTCGGAAAAACAGCAAAAACTGATCACCCAGAAATCCGCCGCCATTGTCCGTTCCTTACAAGCGGCCCGAGGCGATCGCCGTCTGTTGGCCGCCGCCCTTGGGGGAACCATCGTCCTATCAGTCCTGGTGAATACCCTAGAATTGGGCTGCACCGCCATTTTACCGATGATCTACCTCACTCGCCTGTTTGGAGTATGCCAGGGGGCATCGAGTGCCTGTAGTTTAGGCTGGACAGCTCTCTACGCGACCATCTACACGATTCCTCTGTTTGGCATTTTGCTAACCTTTATTTTCTCATTCCGCTCAGCCCGTGTCACCGAATCCCAAGGACGAGTCCTCAAACTCGTTGGTGGGGTCTTTATGCTATTTTTTGGCCTGATCATGATGTTCAACCCCCAACTGCTGATGATGGGTTAGGCGAACGAAGGGAACTTCGCCACAGAGAAGAAGAAAGACACAAACCTCCCCCAGCGAAGAGATGGCTTGCCTTTCGCCTCTTGCCTCTTGCCTTTAATTGAGAACCTCCCGATGTCCTCCTGGAGTCCCCTTCATGCCCAAATTCACGGAACCCTGAGACGACGGCGATTGTTGTCTCAGGGCGATCGCCTCCTGATTGCCGTGTCTGGGGGGCAAGACTCCCTATGTTTAGCGCGAATTATCCTAGATTTACAGCCTAAATGGGATTGGACAGTGGGCATCGCCCATTGTGACCATCGCTGGCGTGACGATTCCGCCGCCAACGCCGCCGCCGTGGCGGAACTTGCGGGCCAGTGGCATTGTCCCTTCATGCAGCGAGTGGCCCAAACACCTCTCTCGGGTGAAGCCGCCGCCCGTCAGTGGCGTTATCAGGTATTGCAAGAGATGGCCGAGGGGGGTCAGTACCCGCATCTGCTGACCGGACATACCCAGAGCGATCGCGCTGAAACGCTCCTGTACAATCTAATTCGCGGTTCAGGGGCCGATGGATTACAGGCCCTATCTTGGCAGCGATCGCTCAGTCCCCAACTCACCTTAACCCGTCCTCTACTCGAGATCTCCCGTCAACAAACCGGGGACTTTTGCCAACAGCGACAACTCCCAATTTGGTGGGATTCAAGCAACGAAGACCGCAACTATGCCCGCAACCGCTTACGTTTAGAGCTATTGCCCTACCTCGAACAACAGTTTCACCCCCAAGTCAGTGCGAACCTAGCCCAAACCGCCGAACTATTGCGGGCCGATGTGGCCTATCTCAACCAACAGGCTCAACAACTTTTAGATCAAGCCTTAGATCCGCAAGCCTCAGACGAGAATGCCTTAAACCGTTGTCCACTACAAGACGCGCCCCTAGCCTTGCAACGACGCGCCCTACGTTTATATCTCAAATCTCGACTCCAGCGCGATCCCAGCTTTGCCCATATCGAAAAACTGCACGCTCTCATCGATGCTCCCAACCGAACCCAGAGCGATCCCTTTCCCGGAGGCGCGATCGCCCGCGTCCGCCATCCTTGGATTCACTGGCTTGACGGCGATTGCTCTTGATGGGTCTTAGCCTCTACTCCGCCGCCATCAGATGGCCCACCACCTCTTGCAGTTGCGTCACCGCATTCTGTTGAGAGTCAGCCAATTCTTGTAAATGCTCTAGGGAACCCGAGAGGGGATCAGTCGTATCCTTCAAATGCGTCAGGCGATCGCCGAGAGCATCAAGGAGTTCCTGATAAGCATTCACCCGGCCCCAAGTTTGGGCAATTTCAGCCCGCTGATCCCGAAGTTGGCGATCGCGGTCTTTCAGCTCCTGAAGCTGGGTCTCAGCCGCCGTTGCCTGTGGCTCAACCTGCCCTTGTAACGCCTCCAACTCCCGGCGTAGGCTGTCCAACTCCCCCTCCAGGGTTTGCACCTGTTGCTGAAGACGTTGTTGCTGCTCACCCAGGCGAGACAGCACCGGACTCACATCCACCGTTCCCCCAGAACTCACCGGTTCCGGGGGATTTCCCAACCGCCGCCACAACACACTTTGATGTTGATTCATAATGCGTTCGCGTTCCCGGAGACTGCGTCGTTGTCCCACCAGAGTGTCATTAAGGAAACCATAACTTTCCTGTAAATCCGCTAACTCCGCTTCCAAGGAGGTGCGATCGCCGCCACTAGCCCGGGCCACCTTCGCCTCTAACTCATTGAGATCCAGGCGTTGTAACATCAACTCCTCCTGTTCATCAATCACCAGACGCATTCCCGTCTCCAGCTCATTTTGTAGCTCACGAACCCGTTCCTGAAGATTATTCAACGGCATTCGCTCGAGTTCCGACAAATCCATATCCGCCCCAGTTGCCGTAGGAGCCGCCCCACTGCCGAGGGATGACAATTGCGTCGCCATCTCATTAAGACCATTCAACTGAGTTCGCACCCCTTGCAACCACTCATCTTTCACCTCAACCAGACCCTCGCGAACCGCCATATCCGTGCGTTTTCGGGCCAACTCAAGCTGAGACTGATGCCACTCCCCCCAGCCGCGATCGAGATCCTGCACCGCCTCATCCAACTGAGACTGACGCTCCTGAGCCTGATGACGCCACTCATCCAACTGCGCCCTTCGTTCCTCTAGCCAAGCCTGCTGAGCCGTTAACTGCTCCTGCATTCGCGTCAGAGACTCCTGAAGCTCCTGAGGCTGTAGCATGACCTCAGCCAGATAATCAAGCCATTGCTGTAAACTACCGGCCTGCTCCGCATCAATCGAGCCAGACCCCTGTAACTCCTCCCGTTCCCCTTGTAGCTGAGTCCAAGCCGACTCGAGTTCCTGACGAGACCGTTCCACCTCTTGACGTAACTGGTCAATCTCCCCCTGTTGGGCCTCAATCTCTCCCTGTTTCGCCTCTAACCGTGCCAATTCCTGCTGAACATTGTCCACCTCTTCCCGGTGGGCTTCCATCTCCATCTCGCGGCGATTGAGTTCCTGACTTTGATACGTCAACGACTGCTTCCACTGTTCAATTTCTTCCTCTTGGGTCTTAAATTTCTCCTGAAAACGAGAGAAATTCTGCAAAATTTTAACCAGTTGTCCGCTGGCCTCCTTAAGACTGCCTTGAACTTGCTTACTGGCATTGAGATCCGCAAACACCAAAGCGCCGGAATTAAAATTCCCAGAATCATCCGCCGGGACGACATCATCCCCTGGCACAGGAACCCAATTATATTCTCCTCGTTGACTGGCTAACAGTCTTAGCTCCGTTTTACCACTGCCGAAAACGCCACTTTTCTTGAGGACTTCCGCTAGATACAGCACGCTTGTTTTTCCTTTCCCGAATTATCGTACAGACCAGACAGGGAACCCGACACGATCAAGTCTAGGGCATCTTGGCTCACCATCATTGAAGATTGTGGTGAGGGCCATTGCCCACAGCGGGATCGGTTGAGTTAAGACACCCATCCTGAGCATCGCTCAATTCTTTTGCTGACCCCAGGTGGTCGTTGTGACCTGTAGACTGGAATGGGGTCACAACTTGAAATCTTTCCCTATCCTAACCCGCGTACCACCGTCTGGCACAATCATCTGGCACAATGGCACGTTAATGTCACTGTCGTTCACCATCATGCCAGGCGGTGAGGACACAACCCAATGGCTAGCAGACAGGGAAATCCTGCCGTTGTCCCGCCAAGATGAAGTAGACGATCACGCCGCGAGCTTAAAAGCCACATGCAGGGAAATTTAAACGAAATTGATATCCGCAGTATCCTGCAACTGATCGAACTCGGTCAGCGCACCGGAGAACTTTTCGTCGAAACCTATAGCTCGCCGCCGGTTCCGGCTCGCGCCTATAGTCCCGCCCATATCCATCGGGAAATGGCCACCTCTCAAAATTCTTGGTTTGTCTTTTGCGCCAACGGTCAATTAGTCTATGCCGGAGGCAGTCCCGATGGCAACCTGACTCGATTACGAGATTATCTGCGCTACTACCAACTCGATCATCTCATCGATCAAATTCAGCGCTCAGCCTTTGAAGCCACCAACGCGCCTGAGTATGGCTGTTTATGGCAACTTCTCGAAAATCATCTGATTGCCCCAGAACAGGGTCGCAGTATTCTGCGTAAAATGGTCCATGAAACGCTCTTCGACTTGCTTAGCCTTCATCAAGGTTCCTTCATTTTTGACATGGGGCCAGCCCTATCCCCTCAACTAATGACCTTGGAAATAGCCACTCCCCTGTCCAAAACCGCCAAACAAGTCCAGGAATGGAAACAATTTTATCCCCACTTGCAATCCCCTCACCAACGTCCTGCCATCACCAATTTAGAAGGCTTAAAAGCCGAACTCCCTCCCAAAGCCTTTAACACCCTCAACCGCCTCTGTGACGGCAAGACCTCTCTGAGGCAGATGTCGCGGTATTTGCACCGAGATCTCGTTCCCATTGCCCGGGCCATCCATCCCTATGTCAAACAAGGCTGGGTGCAAATGTTGTCTCCCCGCCATGAGTCCCACAGCGGCGATCGCCTCGATACGGGCCTACGTCCGGCCACCGCGCGCGTCCCCCGCATTGTCTGCATCGACGACGAGCGCACCATCCGCAAAACCATCGAACTGATGCTCAAACCCCACGGCTACGAGATTACCTCCTTCGGGAGTTCCCTCAAAGCCCTGTCCCTCGTGTTTCCCCTCAAACCCGATTTAATCCTCTGCGACATTGCCATGCCCGAACCCGACGGCTATGAAATCTGTGCCATGCTACGCAAATCTCGGGCCTTTCGCCAAACTCCGATTATTATGCTAACGGGCCGCGATGGCTTTATCGATCGCGTGCGAGCGCGCATGGTTGGGGCCACCGACTATCTCACCAAACCCTTTGGTGAACAAGAACTCTTGATGTTACTCGAAACCTATATTGGCCCCGGCGTTGATAGCCCCCTGACCTCCTCCAATGCCTCCCTCGATGATCCAGCCCTTGGAGTTTGACTCTAAACCGGCCACCGCATCGAGTCTTGAACTTGCCTTCAGAGGGGCTGGCCTCCTAGTCTATAATCGTGAGTAGTTTTCAGGCACAGTCATCGCGGATTTCCGATGGGGATTCCCGATGCAGATTCCCTCAAAGCCCAAAGGGTCTGATAACGTTATGTTAATGGCGAACCTCAAACAGGCAGCAGAGCAATCTACCCCGATGAACTGTCAGGGTTCGGACGCGAGCGTTCGGTCAGGATTCGCGAGCAGGTAAGTAAGTAAATGAGTAAAGTTCTGGTTATTGAAGATAGTGTGACCCAACGGGAGATGATTGCGAACCTTTTGCGAGGGAGCGGCTTAACCGTGATTGAGGCCACCGACGGCGTGGAAGCCCTGGACAAAATTCAGGGGAATCCCCCCGATTTAGTGGTTCTCGATATTGTCATGCCTCGCATGAATGGTTATGAAGTCTGTCGTCGCCTCAAGGCCGATCCGAAAACCCAGAACGTCCCCGTGGTGATGTGTTCATCCAAGGGGGAGGAATTTGATCGCTACTGGGGCATGAAACAGGGGGCCGATGCCTATGTGGCGAAACCCTTTCAGCCGACAGAATTGGTAGGAACCGTCAAGCAAATGTTACGGGGCTAAAGGACAAGACTGATGGTTGGGAATCCCGATTTTTTGATGGGGCAGTCCGATGAAGATCTCGCCCCGGAATTCCAGGAACTCGAAACCCCTGAAGGTGAATTACATCTGAGGTTTCAGGTTCCCTCGCTCCGAGAACTGGCACTGCCCGCCACCGGGATTCGTGAAGTTCTCGACCCCCCTCCGGATCGCATTACCCCCATGCCCAATGTTTCACCATTGTTATTGGGAACCTTTAATGTGCGAGGCCGCGTCATCTGGGTGGCCGATTTGGGACAGTTCTTGGGTGACTCGGCGGCCCTGAATACCGATCGCGCCGAAATATTCGTGATCGCGGTCGAAGACCAAGACACTATACTAGGGTTAGCAGTTGAGCGGATTGTTAAAATGCAGTGGCTGGATGTCGAAAAACTGCAAATGCCAACAGATATTCCTGATGGTGTGGCGCCGTTTTTACGCGGGGAATGGGTGTTTGAAGAAAACGAACGACCCGTCACCCTACGACTGCTTGACCAAGTCTCAATTCTGCGTTCAGCACGGTGGGCAGCTTGAGGGTTACAATGAGCGCCATGGGAGGCTGCTGGCAGAGTGAGTTCGATATCGCAATGCGGGTAAGAACAACGAACGGCGAGCATCTGTCCCTTGCCCATTGGCGAGAGTACCGATTCCGTCATCACGACGGAAAAGGAGGCATGTTGACGGTAAACCTGGGGGAGGCAGATGGAACCAAGTATTGACTTTGCTCAAGAATATGAGCGAGCTGAGCAAGCGTATGTTGAGGGCAACTACGAAGCGGCCGCACCGCTTGTGGATCAGCTTGTGGCGGAATATCCCGATGACCCCAGTACTCGCTTGCTTAGAGGCCATATTTATTGCGGGCTACAGAACTACGAAATTGCCCGAGGTGAGTATGAAAGTGTCTTTGAGATCACCGCTGATGCCGAGTTCCATGATCATGCCCAACAAGGGTTAGCCTATGTCGATCAAGTCGATGGGGGTGACAGCAGCGCAACGCAAGAAGACTTTGATAGCTTTGATCACTTTGAGCCGTTTGAGGGAGACGACAATGAAGAGGATGTCTTCATTGATGATGATAGGGATGAGTTTGCTGAAGATGAAGATCCGACAGCGGTCTTAGACGATGAAACCGCCGCTTGGGATCCAGCAGAGGTTGACGCAGGATTTGATGAGGAGTTTCAAACTCAGGACGATGAGTCTGACCCCTTTGACTTAGGCGCAGAGGTTGGCGAAGAGTTCGCGGATGGGGATGAGTTTGATGAGGAGTTTGGTGAATTTGATCTGTCTCCAGAACCCACCCACGAGATTGAAGACGAGGGGTTAGAGGATGACGAGAATCCCTTTGCCTTTGACGCCTCGGACCCCATTGATGACATTGAATCTTGGTCAGACCCTGAGGGTGAGTTGAATGATGGCCTCCAAGAGGAGTTCGCTGAAGGGGAAGACTTTGAAGAATTTGACCTGGATACGGCTGAAACCGTCGCCAACACGGGCTTAGGGCAAGCCGCGATCGCCCCAGAGTTCGACGACGAGGCCGATAATCCCTTCGCCCCAGAAGAGGGGATGCCCGTCAGTACGGGAGATAATAGCCAATGGGGGGATTTGCCAGACTTCTTGCCCGAGGGAGATCTACCCGATCTCATCGGAGAGGAGGACTCCTCGGCTGAGGAGTTCGATGACTTAGAGGATGTAGATCTGCCCGAACCGTTCGAGGAATTTGAGTCCTTTGCCGAAGAAGATTTTGAAAGCGCCGATCCCGAGCAACTGGAGGTCTTAAGTGGCGCCGGAATCGACGCCGATGAGGATTGGGATGATGAGATGAATTCAGTCCCCTTTGGGGAATTTGATCCGGATGCGGCGGATGCCGATTTTGGCAGCTTTGGCAGCCCCGACCGAAGCGATGCCGATCGCGACACCTCAGGGGCCGATACCTTTTTGATGTCCCCTCCTGAAGACAGCCGGGGGGGAAGCCCAACCCGCGAGGCCATTGCCGAATATCCTGACAGCGACGATGAGTTTGACTTTGATGGTCCCGATTGGCAGTCATCGGATGTGGCCGATGAGGATGAGGAGATGTCCTTTGACAATCCTTCGCCCATCTCAGGACGTGTGGATGACTCAGGGTTTGATGAGTTTGACGAATTTGATGAGTTTGATGACTCCCCCGAGGATGACTCAGCCGATTCGAGTGATGACCCCACCTTTGTGACTCCCGACGCAGATTTAGGGGGAGGCGATCGCTTTGATTTTGATGCCTTCGACGACTTCGGCGGCGAAGACTTCTATGACGATGAGGAGTTTACCGCTGACGAAACCGAAGAACCTCAAGCCTCCAGCGTCGACTTTCTCGATGAGTTTGAGGATTTCGATGATCTCGGAGAAATTCCCAATTTTGAGAGTGAAGACAACACCGATTCCTCCCAATTCAACACCACTTCAGGCTTCCTCGAAGCCACCATGGATGTACAAAGTGGGCGACGGGGACAAACCGAATCCTCCTCGATGGACTTCGGCGACATGACCGACGGGGCGATCGCCCAGGATGAAGAACTCTTTACCATCGCCAGCAGCAGCGATCGCGTCCCCGCCTTCGCCCAAACCGAGAGTGGAACCGTCGAACCGGCCGTCAACCTCGAACAAGGCCCCCTAGCCTTTTTCGAGAACGCCAGCCTCAAAAATAAACCCGTCATTGCGGCCCTCATTGCCGGCATTCTCTCCGCGATCGCCGTGGCCGGAATCGGCCATGTCTCCAGTCGCTATCTAGCCACCTCCGAACGGTTTGACCTCGAAGTCCGCCGCCGCCTCTTGCCCCAGGTGCAACTCGGCGGCCTAGCCATGTCCCTCACCGCTGGCTTAGCTGGAGGAGCAACCACCTGGTTCCTCGGTCGCCTCAGTGCCGGGCAAGTCAAGCGGACCACCGTTGATTTACAAAGCGCCTTCGATGCCGTCTCTCAAGGGGACTTTGGCGTGCGCGCCTCCGTCGTTTCGGAAGATGAACTCGGTCAAATGTCGGCCAAATTCAACCAAATGGCTCGGGTGATTTACACCACCACCAACGAAGCTCAACGACGAGCCGAGGAGATGGAACAGGCCAAAGAAGACCTGCAACGGCAGGTGATTCGCCTCCTCGACGACGTTGAAGGAGCCGCTCGTGGGGACTTAACCGTCACCGCCGAAGTCACCGCCGACGTCCTCGGCGCGGTCGCTGACTCCTTTAACCTAACCATTCAGAACCTGCGAGAAATCGTCCTTCAGGTGAAACAGGCGGCGCGTCAGGTGAGTAAAGGGGCAACAGACAGTGAATCCTTCGCCCGCAGTTTGGCCTCAGATGCCCTACGCCAAGCCGAAGAGTTAGCCGCCACCCTCAACTCGGTTCAGGTGATGACCAACTCCATTCAACAGGTCGCCAAAAGCGCCCGAGAAGCCGAGGAAGTGGCACGCTCGGCCTCCGCCACCGCTCTCAAGGGCGGGGAAGCCGTAGAACGAACCGTCGCCAGTATCCTAGAAATTCGAGAAACCGTAGCAGAAACAACGCGAAAAGTCAAGCGTTTAGCCGAATCATCCCAAGAAATTTCTAAAATTGTCGCCCTCATTAGTGGGATTGCCTCGCGAACGAACCTCTTGGCCCTCAATGCCAGTATCGAGGCCGCTCGGGCAGGAGAAGCCGGACGAGGCTTTGCCATTGTTGCCGATGAGGTGCGACAGCTTGCCGATCGCTCCGCCAAAGCCCTCAAAGAAATCGAGCAGATCGTCATGCAAATTCAAAGTGAAACCGGCTCTGTGATGATGGCAATGGAAGAAGGACAACAGCAGGTCATCGGCGGCACCAAACTGGCCGAACAAGCCAAGCGATCGCTCGAAGACATTATCCAGGTGGCAAACCGTATCGATGTCCTCGTGCGATCGATTACCGCCGACACCGTCGAACAAACCGAAACCTCTCGTGCGGTCGCACAAGTCATGCAGGCGGTCGAGTTAACAGCCCAGGAAACCTCCCAAGAGGCGCACCGCGTCTCGGGAGCGTTACAAAACCTCGTCGGCGTCTCCCGTGACTTGCTCACCTCCGTCGAACGGTTCCGCGTCGAAACCAACGAACGCTAATCGTCCTGCGGCGGCGACATTGGGGGCTTTTGCCCACCGTCCAATCGCAACTACCCCAACCAGCCATGGCATCAGAACAATCACAAATCATGGGATTCTTCATCGAAGAATCGCGGGATCACCTCGGCACCATTGAGCGAGGACTGTTAAATCTTGGCAGCACCCTAGACGATCGCGAAATGCTTGACGAGGTCTTCCGCGCCGCGCACTCCGTCAAAGGAGGTGCAGCCATGTTGGGGTTGCCGGGGATACAAACCGTATCCCACCGCCTAGAAGACTGTTTCAAAATTCTCAAAGATAATCCCATTACCGCCGATCAACGGCTAGAATCCCTATTTTTGCAAATTTTTGATAGCTTGCAGGAATTAGTCGATCGCCTGCAAAGCCCTGACGGACTCAGCGACCAAGACTCAGAACGAGTCATCGCCGACGTAGACCCAGTGTGTCAGGAACTCATTACGTATATTAACTGCCTCTCCCGAGGCGAGGTTCCCCCCGAACCCGCCAGTCCCCCCGCTCAAACCTCCCTGCCCGTCACCAGTCCCCTATCGACCCAATCAGAAGAAGACAGCGCCCTACAACTGATCATGACCAGCGATGTGCTGGCCCGATTGCGGGAGATGCTGCAACTGTTCAAACAGCCCGATACCTCAGAGACTCGTCAATCCCTGCGACAACTCTGTAAACTCCTGGCCCAAGTCGGAGAACAGTTTGAACTCGAGGCTTGGACCACATTAGTCAAAACAGCCCAACAGGCGATCGCCAATCCAGATAATACCTTTGCCAGCCTCGCCGCCGTTATTATCAAAGATCTCAAACAAGGCCAGGAACTCGTCCTCGCCAACCGAGACTCGGAAATCAGCCCCAGCCCCGCCCTCTTGGAGTTAGCCCCAGTCCCGGAAAACGCGCCGCCCCAAGAGATCAATCATCCGGCCGAGTTGGCCAACGAGCGATCGCCACAACCCCAATCCTCCCCCAGCCACAGAGACCATCCCGTCCAGTCTAAATCCTCCCGAGGCCCCGAAGTCGGCGGGTCAGAACTCAGCAGTTTAGCAGACTTGTTTGAAGGAGACAACGACGATCTTGACGAGTGGGATGAGATGACTCAGTTTGATCCCTCGGGCATGAGTGAC
>LSZA01000057.1 GCA_001637315.1 Phormidium willei BDU 130791
CGGTGTGGCCAGGTTAGGAGTCACTATGTCTCCTACAGGGCAAGACTTTCACTTGCATCAAAGAGTCAGTTAGGAGCCAACGTTTTAGGTTGGTTTCTCCCCGCTGGTTATGTATTAGCCAGCGAACGAATCGCACTCTAGTTTCCATTAATTCCGCTTCCGAAGAAGCGGTGAGTTGTCGTTGCGTCTTCTATTCTTATTAGTTCGCCTGTTTCCATTAATTCCGATTCCGAAGAAGCGGTGAGTTCTTCTCCCAGGAGTATTTTGGGGCGGAGTGTTACGAGTTTCCATTAATTCCGCTTCCGAAGAAGCGGTGAGCCTCAGTAATTGGAGAGCACAATGCCCAAGTTCGGGTTTCCATTAATTCCGCTTCCGAAGAAGCGGTGAGACGGAGAAGGTGGTGACTTCTACGCAGTGCACATCGAGAGTTTCCATTAATTCCGCTTCCGAAGAAGCGGTGAGTCTTCGGGACTAATTTCTCCTACTTCGAGGGGGGAGAAACGTTTCCATTAATTCCGCTTCCGAAGAAGCGGTGAGCATTTTGCCTATCATTCTTGATAGGATCTAAGATCGACCAGTTTCCATTAATTCCGCTTCCGAAGAAGCGGTGAGTCCTATTTCCTCAGCCCCGAAGAGGCGGAAAATCAATGGTTTCCATTAATTCCGCTTCCGAAGAAGCGGTGAGATTTCAATATCGTGCTCTGCGAAGGGGATGTTATCGAGTTTCCATTAATTCCGCTTCCGAAGAAGCGGTGAGCTCATCTACCTTCCCACGGAGGGAGGCACCCTCCAATGTTTCCATTAATTCCGCTTCCGAAGAAGCGGTGAGACATCTTTTTTGTGAGCTACCTAGTCTTGAGTGACCAAGTTTCCATTAATTCCGCTTCCGAAGAAGCGGTGAGACGTGTCTTGCGGAAATTTCTGACATCTCTCTTACTGTTTCCATTAATTCCGCTTCCGAAGAAGCGGTGAGTCCAGAGCCTGTCTTCTCGTACGAAGACGGACAAATCCCGTTTCCATTAATTCCGCTTCCGAAGAAGCGGTGAGCCCTTCGATCCGAGCACTAATTCAAGGAGATCTGGACGAAATGTTTCCATTAATTCCGCTTCCGAAGAAGCGGTGAGCCATTGGGCTAAACGTTGCGGTTGGGACAGAGAGTTTTTGTTTCCATTAATTCCGCTTCCGAAGAAGCGGTGAGGGCAGGCTCATAGAACCCGCTCCACGCCCCGATTGTAACCCCACCGATCCGGGGGGGTCAAGACAGACCTCGCACAATTGAGAAGTAGCCCCAATAACTGGCCATCTCACCCCCCGTAACCCCAGATGTAGCAAGAAATATGTGGCACTCCACGACAGAATAGGGGTTTCAGCCATCGCCTGACCCCCGTGGACGATTATCGATTGAGAATAAACCATAAGCCTAGCTAATGTCACAGCGAAAGCCATCCCTTGGGCATAGTTGCCTCGACCAGCGATGTGTCGCCGCCATTGAGTGAAGATTAACACTTCGCGTCTGTATCCAAGCCACTAGCATCCACAGGCAGGTAGTTAGGTGGGTCAAATAACGCCAGCAGCCAGCTTGACCGATCCACTGATTCAGGGCATTGTAGAGTGGGGAGTTCTTTTTCACCGGCTCTCGATGGTTTGAGTGGTTTCTGCTATTGAGAGTGCTGGTTCCCCTCCCGATTGGTCAAGCTCCTCAATTCCCCCTCTCTACACTTGACCTCTTTCTCTCTTCATTTTTTGTCAGTCAATCAGGGATTCTCCCCCTATTGCCTATTGCGAGCTTGCCTATTGCCTTCTTCCCCCTGTTCCGGTGTTCCCTGTTCCGGTATTCCCTCCTCCCCCTATGCTTTCCCGACGAATTCTCCTCTTTAGTCTCTCCGTCCTCACCAGTATTCTGGTCACCACCGCCTGTCAAACCAATCGTCCAACCAGCGACTCCCCTCAGTCCAATCAGCCAGGGGACAAGGCCGCCTATGAGGTGGTCACATCTCCCAACCCTGACTGGGTTCAATTCACGCCACCCATTGATTGCACCCTTGGCGAAGACTGTTTCACCCTTCTTTACGTTGACCGAGACCCCAGCGACAACGCCCAAGACTTCGCCTGTGGCCGCCAAACCTATGACACACATAAGGGGACAGATTTCGCCATTCCCAACGAAGTCGCCATGAATGAGGGAGTCGCCGTCATCGCCGCCGCCGATGGAACAGTCTTACGCTTACGGGATGGGGAACCAGACCGCCGCCTGAGAACCGCCGCCGATATCACCGCCGTTGAGGAACAAGGCCGCGAATGTGGCAATGGTTTAGTGATGGACCACGGCGACGGTTGGGAAACCCAATACTGTCACCTCAAGCAAGACAGTATTGTTGTCGAACCTGGCCAGCAGGTCGTCCAGGGTGAGACCTTGGGATTAGTAGGGCTTTCGGGAAAAACGACCTTTCCCCATGTCCATATTACGGTTCGCTATCAAGGGGAGGTCATCGACCCCTTTGTGGGTGTAACCGATGAGACGGGGTGCAACTTAGAACGTCGTCCTCTTTGGGAAACCCCCCTCGGGTATGAACCGACGGGCATTTTAAGTGCCGGTTTTGCCGCCGAAGACCTCTCCCTAGACCGTCTCTGGCGGGGCGATTTCACGGATATCACCCTCTCCCAAGACATTCCCTTAATCTATTTTTGGGTGCATGGCTATGGGATTTTAGAAGGAGATGTGGAACATTTCCGACTCCTGGACCCCGAGGGTACAGTGATTACGGACTATGAACAAACCGCAGACCAATCGAATTTGAATTGGTACAACGGTGTGGGAAAACGCAACACGGCCCAGCGGCCAATTTTGCCGGGAACCTGGCGTGGGGAATATGAATTACGTCGGAATGGTGAGGTGATTGTGTCTCTCGAACGGGAGATTGAGGTGCAGGCGGTCCGTTAGCCACATCCTGGGAAGACGGGCCAGGAGTCTTCCTCAGAGAAAAACCCAGAGAAAAAAATAAGCCCGAACTAATTTCGGGCTAAGCATAACAAGCCTGTTGGTTAAACGTTTTCAAAAAACTGGCTCTTTATTGAAGACTGAGCCGATTTAAATGGCCGCCCACTAAACTCTGGGGCGGATTGATGAGGCTGCCTATTATCGGGGTGGCAACCGGTATTGAACCTTCACCCGTCATTAGACCAGTGAAATGTGAAGATTGTATTTAGAAATATCTCTGAAATCTGTCTAAAATCGCCTGAAACTCTTGCCCAGATTGGCTTTGCAGGACATTACGTAACTTAATAATATGTTACAATGTAAAGAAATGGTAAAAAAGTGACGGCATTTTCCATTTCCTCTACGGAATGGTTTGAACAAAAACAGCGACGCATCCCCCCACCTTGCCGAACGGCAGGTTTAGGTCTGAACTGATGCTAACTACTTTTTGGGGTATCGTCTAGGGTTCAAAACGGATGAATAGACATTTTGCGACATCCTGAGACAGGATGCGACATGATGGGACTTTTGGGGACAAACTATTAAGAGTAAACGACAAAATATCTAGTAATTGAGAATCATTAGCTAGACGCTCATGGATTAAAATTAAGTGTCGTTTAAGAACAGCCTCCTATGGAACGCTCTATTATCCTTTCAGACACACTTGCCAACCGACTTGAGCACTATTTACAAGAGCATCCTGATGAAAGTGTCTCCGACCTAATCGAAGAAATTCTCCAACAAAAAGAGAACCCCAGTGGTCGAACCCCTCGCGTTTTACGAATTCAGCCAGCCAAAACCGGGAGTGGATATTCTGATACATCAGTTAACCATGACGAGATTTTCGCACTCTAGCTAAATCTTCACCTATTACCATGCCAGTCTAGGACTCGTCATGGGCAACCATATATTCAATAGCCTGTGGATTATCAATCCGTTGGGAAGCCTGAAGAATCTCAATCCCGATAACATTTTGACTAGAATCAAAATCTAAGATAATGCCGGGAATTTCCTCATCACTGTCTTCAATCTCTACATCTTTAAGGGTAATCCGAATGATATCCACGTCGGCATCGTATTTAATCTTCATCAGTTTCTCAAACCATTCCTGTCAACCAAAATTCAATGTATTCATCCTGTTTTCCCTAACAACTCAGGAACCCCCTCCAGCATCTGACATCCGACGCAAAGCCGCATTCGTCAAGCCCAACCCCTCCCTAAAAGAACTTGACCAAAGCTTCAACTCAGATTGAATCCTCGGACTTAACTCAATCCCCAAAAACAGAACCACCTCAACCCACAACTCATCCAAACTTCGCTCAAAGGTTGGACTTTCAGACCCCAAGTTTGCCAACTCATTATACATCTCAGCATATTCCTGAGTAATCGTTTCGAGAAGTTGACTCGCCGCCTGGAACTCACCCCGTTCCACATAGGGCAAAACCTCTGACAAAAGGTCAAGAAGGGGTTCAGTCAAAATATCCTCCTCCACATATCCTTCCGCCACCTCCCTCAACGTATTTTCCAAAAGGTCTTGCAAGCGACCTCGATAAGACAGAATATCCTGGGCTGAGAGTTGAGAAGATGACGACGATGACGGGAGTTCCTCCGGTTCGCGGACAAACTCCTCAATCAACTTAAGTAGATGCGGTTCTTGGTCAACCAGATAATAGATAAGCGGTTCTCGTTGACTGGGGGCCAATTCCCTCAGCAAGTCCTTGAGAGAAGACCGTTGAGGAATATCCGAGGTGTGATGTAAGACCGTTAACGCCGCCGCCACCTGATGTTTGCACCATCCCCCCCAATCATAGGGACAGGTACAACTGGCCACAGGCGCACCATTGCTGCTGAAATCCAGTGCAACCTGATAATACGGCTCACTGTTGCCTAATACCTTAGCCTCTAGGCGATCGCCCCGCCAAGCTAAATCTCAAACCTCCTCAGCCTCATATAGTCTTTCTCCACGCTCATACACATCCTCAAAACTCTCCTGACGAATCAAGGCTTCACTAATTCTCTCCATCAGTCCCCCTCCCCCTTAAACTCGGCTAAAATCCCAAAACTCCCCCCACCCGCATCACCCGACACCGATGGGGGGACTCCAACTCTACACCGCCAACCTTGACTTAGCCTCCGCAAAGAAGGACTTGCGAATCGTCTCCGCCATCTGGGACGGCATCAAGCCCAAATCCGTCTTAGACTCATTCGGTTGTGCATGGTCCACCAGTTGGTCAGGAACCCCCAACCGCTTCACCGGAACCACCACATCGGCATCCATCAGGGCCTCAACCACCGCCGAACCAAAGCCGCCCATAATGCAGCCTTCCTCCAGCGTCACCACCTTACCAATCCGTTCAGCCAACGGCCCAATCAACTCAATATCCAACGGCTTGACAAAGCGAGCATTCACCACCGTGGCCTCAATCCCATGTTCACTGAGAATTTCCGCCACCTGCATCGCCGGATAGACCATGGTTCCATAGCCGACTAGCAACACATCATCACCACTGCGGAGAACCTCACCCTTACCAATCGGCAACGCTTCCCAGCCTTCTTCCATCAACGGCGCACCATAGCCACTCCCCCGAGGATAGCGCATGGCAATCGGTCCCGAGGTATGTTCAACCCCCGTCACCAACATCTGCTGCATCTCCGCCTCATCCTTCGGCGCCATAATCGTCATATTGGGGATACAGCGCAGATAGGCGATATCATACAGTCCCTGGTGAGTCGGACCATCAGCCCCAACAATCCCAGCCCGGTCTAAACAGAAGAAGACGGGTAATTTCTGAATGCAGACATCATGGATGATTTGGTCATAGCCTCGCTGCAAGAAGGTCGAGTAAATCGCCACCACCGGACGCATTCCCTCACAGGCTAACCCCGCCGCCAACGTCACGGCGTGCTGTTCGGCAATACCCACGTCAATATATTGTTTGGGTAACTTGGCCTGGAGTTTGTCTAACCCCGTTCCCGTGGCCATGGCGGCGGTAATGCCCAAAATCTTGGGATTCTCTTCGGCCAGAGTAATCAGGGTTTGGGCAAAGACTTTCGAGTAACTCGGGGGCGTGGGTTTCTTGGAGGGGTAGGCTTTCCCGGTTGCCAAGTCGAAGGGCTTTTGAGCATGATAGCCCACTTGGTCGTTCTCGGCGATCGCATAACCCTTCCCTTTCACCGTCGCCACATGAACCAGAACCGGTCCTTTGATGTGATGGGCCTTATTAAACGACTCAATCAACTCCTCCAAGTTATGACCATCCACCGGTCCCATATAGGTGAAGCCGAGTTCCTCAAACACCGCCCCCACCTTGGGAATCGCTAGCCGTTTCATCCCTTCCTTAACTCGTTCCATCTCCGGGGTGAAGGTTTCCCCAAAGAAGGGGAGATGCTTAAACTGTTCTTCGAGGTTATCGGTGAGGAACTGAACCGGGTCACTGAGGCGCATTTTATTGAGATAGCGAGGAATCGCCCCCACATTGGGAGAAATGGACATCTCGTTATCATTGAGAACCACCAGAAGATTGGTATCCGGCAAATGGCCCGCATGGTTAATCGCTTCTAGGGACATCCCCCCCGTTAACGCCCCATCACCAATCACCGCCACACATTTATAATCCTCGCCCTGGGCATCTCGCGCCAGGGCCATCCCCAACGCCGCTGAGATACTGGTCGAAGCGTGACCGGCCCCAAAATGGTCAAAGGGGTTCTCACTCCGTTTGAGATACCCCGCCACCCCATCTTTCTGCCGTAGAGTGTGAAAGTCGTTATAACGCCCCGTAATCAGCTTATGAGGATAAGCCTGATGTCCCACATCCCAAGCCACTTTATCGCGGTCTAGGTCTAAGGTTTGGTAGAGTCCCAAGGTCAATTCCACAACCCCCAAACCGGGACCGAGGTGACCGCCACTCGCGGCAATCGTTTGCAGGTGCTTCTCCCGGATTTGACGGGCGATTTCTTCGAGTTGGTGAATCGATAGCCCTTTAAGTTGATTCGGATGGGTGATTTCGCTTAGATGCATTGGTGCAAGTCCATGAGTGTTTTGTCGTTGGCGGCTTGATGCCGTCGGGATGAGTCGTAGGGACGAAAAATTTTTCGCCCCTAGTTTTCTACTTTTGTTAAGCTGTATATTTAGTTTGACTTAACTCTTCAAAATAGTACAACCAGGATTCCCTCTTACAATTTTGTTACATAAGTTGCAGTTAAGTTTTGCTACAGATGAGACAATTTTTGAGACATTTTGGGTCATTGATGCTATATTGAAGGTAGATTTCAAGTGAATACTTAATGGAAAGGCGGGAGGAGCTTGGCTAGGATTAGTTAAAGCTAAACATCCAACTTGCAACAAAATAATTTAGCAACAAATCTTCAAAAAAACCCCAGTCAGGACAACTGGGGTTTTCGAGTACTCACCCATAAGGCAGGGTGAGTTCGTTCAGTGAGACTAGGCGATCGCCGCCATCTTCACATCACTACCCGAAAGTAGCTCTTGCAGTTCTTCAGCATCAACAGTTTCGCGCTCAACCAGCATCTTAGCCAACTGGTCTAACACCGAGCGATTTTCCGTCAACACCTGTTTGGCGCGGCTATAGGCCTCATCAACAAGCTTACTGACCTCCTCATCGATCGCCGCCGCCGTCTCTTCCGAGAAATTGCGTTCCGAGGAAATATCGCGGCCGAGGAACATATTGCCCTGCTGACTTCCCAGAGCCACCGGTCCGAGGCGATCGCTCATCCCAAAGCGCATCACCATCTGACGAGCCACCCGAGCCACCTGTTGCAAATCATTCGACGCACCGGTGGTCACTTCCTCCTCACCGAAGATAATCTCCTCAGCCAGACGACCCCCGAGAGCCACCGCCATCTGATTTTGCAGATAGGAGCGGGAATACAACCCAGAATCCATACGGTCTTCACTCGGAGTAAACCAAGTCAAGCCTCCCGCCGCACCGCGCGGAATAATACTAATCTTCTGAACCGGGTCATAATCAGGCATCAGAGCACCCACCAGAGCATGGCCAGCCTCATGATACGCCACCAAATTCTTGCGTTTCTCGCTCATCACCCGGTCTTTCTTCTCCGGTCCCGCCAGAACCCGGTCAATCGCATCATTGACCTCATCCATCGAGATTTCCGTCAAATTGCGACGAGCCGCCAAAATAGCCGCCTCATTGAGCAAGTTCGACAAATCCGCCCCCGTAAAACCAGGAGTCCGACGAGCAATTTTCTCCAAGTCCACATCTTTAGAGAGAGTTTTACCGCGAGCATGGACATTGAGAATCTCGAAACGACCCGAGTAATCAGGACGGTCAACCACCACCTGACGGTCAAAACGACCCGGACGCAACAGCGCCGCATCCAACACATCAGGACGGTTCGTTGCTGCAATAATAATGATGCCCGTATTGCCCTCGAAGCCGTCCATCTCCGTCAGCAACTGGTTGAGAGTTTGTTCGCGTTCATCATTCCCGCCGCCTAAACCAGCACCCCGTTGACGACCGACGGCGTCGATCTCATCGATAAAGACAATACAAGGAGCGTTTTGTTTAGCCTGTTCAAACAGATCACGGACCCGAGACGCACCGACCCCGACGAACATTTCTACAAACTCAGACCCCGAAATCGAGAAGAAGGGAACCCCAGCTTCACCAGCCACCGCTCGGGCTAACAGGGTTTTACCCGTTCCCGGAGGTCCAACGAGTAAGACCCCTTTGGGAATTTTGGCACCAATCGCTGTAAAGCGATCAGCGTTCTTCAGGAAGTCCACAACCTCCGTCAGTTCGAGTTTGGCTTGTTCAATCCCAGCCACATCGCCAAAGGTGACTTGGGTTTGGGGTTCCATTTGCACTCGCGCTTTGGACTTACCAAAGTTCATGGCTTGGCTACCCGGACCCGACTGGGCGCGGCGCAACAAGAAGAAAAGTCCCACCAGTAGCAAGATGGGGAAGAAGAGGCTACTGAGAGCGCGGAACCAGACACCATCATCACTTTGAGGTTGAACCCGCACATCGAGATTGTTTTGCGTGAGGATATCAATCAGTTCCGGGTCATTGGGTAAGTTGACCACGACTTTACCGCTACCGTCAGGATTCGTGTAAGTGGCTTCGCTGCGATCGGCACTGATGGCCACGGTTCCTTCAACTTGGCCGTTTTCGACGGCGCGGATAAACTCACTATATTTAGCAGTTTGTTGAGCTTGGGGCTGTTGATCCAAAAATGTTGTGGCTAAGGCGATGACGACGATCACCAGTAGTACGTATAGCCCTGTATTTCTCCACCGTTTATTCACCGGGGGTAATCCTCCTATCTTTGATAATTTCTGTAATGATGCTCGAATCTGAGATTTTATGAGACCTTGTGTTAACTTATATTAACCTAAAGCTTCGCGATCGTGCAAAGTTGTCCGAAACTCGAGTCCGAAATGGGGCGAGTGCTGGCAGTCCTAATGCTGATGCGTTCAAGGGATCAGCGCGATCGCAACAGCGATCGCAACAGCGCCACCGCCGTCTGTTCTCCATCATAACGTTGTCTTTCGATAGGCTGTGCAGGAGGCTGTGTAGGGGGAGGTGGTTGCCCCAGAGGCGATCGCAGCACCTGACGAATCGGAACCACCTCCACCACCGCATTACTATAGGCCAGCACCTCAAACCCTCGGACCTGACTGGGTAACCAAGGAGCCAGACCCATTCTCAAGCCTTGGCGGCTTGCCGCGTCAAGGATCTGCGATCGGGCCACCCCCGGCAAAATTCCCGCCGATAAGGGGGGAGTCCACCACTGTCCCTCACCCCACCCCCAGAGCGTCCCAGTACTGGTTTCGAGCCATTCCCCCCTCTCATTGAGCAAAATCGCTTCCAACGCCCCCAGCTTGCGAGCCTGCTGCAACGCCAACCAGGGAGCCAAATAATTCCCCGTCTTTCGATGTGGCAAACTGC
Source organism: Phormidium willei BDU 130791 (assembly GCA_001637315.1). Classification (GTDB taxonomy): domain Bacteria; phylum Cyanobacteriota; class Cyanobacteriia; order Cyanobacteriales; family Geitlerinemataceae; genus Sodalinema; species Sodalinema willei. Next base: position 9,907 of record LSZA01000057.1, read on the forward strand.
GAGACAACCCGACCCCCTCAGCCAACCACGCCACAATCCCCTCCTCCTGTCGTTGCTGTAAATCTTGCGGTAACGCTCGCCCCGTAATCAACTCCCGGCCATCCGCAAACAGCGTCAGCCGCAAAACCGGGAACGGCTGCGCCATCCGTTGCGCCCCAGCCTCTAGCCGCTGCCAATTCGGAGTGACCCAGTCAAACTCCGCCACCGCCGCCTCCAACCGCCGCAGATGAGCCGGCCAATGACTTCTGGGGTCATTCAAGTTTTGCCCATAGACGCGCAGGGTTGTAAACGTCGTCGCCCCATACAACAACCCTGGTTCAGTCACCGTCAGCTCCAGCCTCTCCCCCGAACAAACCGCTCCATCGTACCAATACATCTGACCGTCCTTGCCCGCAATTTCCAGACCAAGATCACAAAAAAGACTGCCCAACCTCTACGTTTGGACAGTCCCGACATGGCTAACCTGAACCGTTAACCGAACCCGCTAAGTCGAGGTCAGCCTAGGCCTTGGGCTCAACCCGACCATAGAACAGACCGCGAATTTTGACATCAACCGGTTCTTTTGAACCTAAATCGGTATCCGAGGCTTGAATCGCTTCAAAAATGCCAGCAATCTCTCCGGTTTCACTTTTAACCTTCGAGACTTGCAGAGAAATATTCCCGTCTAAGACCGGCGTTTCTTTGACGTTTTCCCGCATAATTTCTTCGTCATCAGCCGCCGCAGGCAGAGCCACAGCATTGTCATACCCCGTGGCTTGCCCGCGAGCTTTCGGGTCCAGGAAGGACGCACCACGATAGGAAGGAACAATATAATCTCCGGTTAAATCGGTCGAAGTACTGATTCCGGTTTGTCCTTCGGCAGTGGTAGCAACCAGTTTTTTGATTGTAAACAGCATCGGGACTTGTTCACCACCGGGAAGTTGAACGGTAATGGCTTGGAAATCAATCCCATACTGTTCTTCAAAGGTTAACACCCCATTGCTGTCGAGGGTTAAGTCTCCCGTGACTTGGTCGAGAGATGAGGTATAACGAGTCAAAGCTTTGGCACCGATGAACTTCGCTTCTTCACGCTTGTTCGTGGACTCTTCTTTCACAAAATAGCTCGTGGGTTCGAGGCACAAATCCGTCAGAATGTAGCCCGTCTCGCTGTCGAGGTCAAAAGACCCCCGAGCGGTTTCAGGAAGCTGCGGACAACTATTGGCCAGTCCGGTGTTTCTAATCTGATCGTAGGTGTAGGTTTCATCGCTTAATAGGCTGATGGGTTCTTCGCTGCAAGCGGTTAGGAACCCAACGCACATTGCGAGGAGTAGGGCAACTAAAGCACGATATCTCATGGTTATTCTTATTTCTTGTCGATAAATTCAGATGCTGTGCGTCAATCTAGCAGGATTGGCGGTGGTCTCACTCCACCGTCATGAGGATACCGCAGACCTGCACCCTTTGGAAAACTTCAAAGGAAACTGCGGCCGAGCCTGATTAAATGGCGATGGTTACAGGCGATCGCCAAAAATGAGAGTTTTATGATTCTATCAAACCCCTGTCCCTTCTTGACTCAACGAACCTGATTTGACTCATGATCCCCGCCTGCGCCATTGATATCTGATAAATGTAATAAATTGTTGCGAAAAACACTATTCTCTAAAAAATATGATAATAGCAACAGTTAAAAACAGGGAAGGTTAAGCCACGATCGCCGCCCGCTTCACTCAGGCCGGCCAAGATTTTCAAACCCCTCAAGAAGCACATCCCCAACCCGTTGAACTTCCTGCCAGAGTGCTGTGGGATCGATTCCAAACACCAGTTGTAACAACAACACGATCGCCGCCACCGACAAGGCCGTCGACAAAGTCGTCTGAATCACACGAATCAGCCAGGTAAACACCAACCAAGCCAAAACCAAAGCAGCAATCAGAGTAATCAGTTCAGTGGGCATAAAACGCAGGGCAGGGAAACTCGTCCTACCAGCCTAGCGCAGCGCCGTCCCCTCGTGGATCCGCCGCACCGGCCAGCGTCTGATCTGGCCGTACCACGATCGCATTGGCATTCCCCCAACCCTGCCATTGTTCAATCTCATGGCCCCGCTGACGTAAATTCTCCACCGTCTCAGGGGCAAACCCCGTCTCTTGCAGAATCAGGCGATCCGGTAACCATTGATGGTGAAAACGCGGGGCCGCGATCGCCGCCGCCACATCCAACTCATACACCAAGACATTCAACAGCACTTGCAACACCGTCGTAATAATCGTACTTCCCCCCGGAGATCCCAACGCCAACCGTAACTGACCCTCCTCTAGCACAATCGTCGGCGTCATACTCGACAGCGGCGTTTTCCCAGGGGCGATCGCATTAGCCTGGCCGCCCACCAAACCATACAAATTCGCCACCCCAGGCGCGATCGCAAAATCATCCATCTCATTATTGAGCAAAATCCCGGTTCCCTCAGCCACCACCCCGGCCCCAAAACCACCATTGACAGTAAACGTCAAACTAACCGCATTGCGATCGCCATCCACCACCGTCAAATGACTCGTTTCCGCCGACTCCCTCAAATTCCTCAACTGCGACGCCGCCACCGCCGTCACCTCCGTCGAGGGAGTGGCCTGTTCCTCATCAATTTGCGGCCGACGATAGTGAGCGTAAGCCCCACTGGTTAACGCCTCAACCGGAACCTCCACAAAATCGGGATCTCCCAAATACTCAGCCCGATCCGCATAGGCAATCCGCATCGCCTCGGCCAAAAAATGCACCGTATCCGGGTGATTGGGCCTCACCGCCTCCAGCGGGCGATCGCCAATCAAATTCAGAATCTGCAACAAATGCACCCCACCCGACGACGGCGGCCCCATGGCACAAACCTCAAACTCACGAAACGGCCCACAGAGGGGATCTCGCCAAATCGGCTCATAGGCCGCCAAATCGTCTCGTGTCACCAACCCCCCAAACGCCGCCATATCCGCCGCGATCGCCTCCGCAATCTCCCCCTCATAAAAATCCCCAGGATCCTCGGCCAAACGCCGCAACGTTTCAGCCAACTGAGGCTGTCGCCAGCGGTCCCCAACTTGATAAAACGCTCCCTCTCGCGTAAACACCGCTCTCGCCGCCGGATTCGCCAATAACACCGCTTGCCGGCGTTCGACCGCATCAACGAACCGCTGATGCACCGCAACCCCCTCCTCCGCCAACCTAAGAGCCGGCTCAATCACCGTTGGCCAAGGCAAATTCCCATAGCGTTGATGCACCTCATATAACCCCGCTACCGTTCCGGGAACCCCAACGGCCTGATGGCCATCTAAACTGGCCCGAGATTGCGGTTCTCCCGACGCATCAAGATACATCGTCTCTGTCGCCGCCAGGGGCGCTCGTTCACGAAAATCGAGACTGCGAACCTCCCCCATCGCCGCATCATACAGCAACAAAAAACCCCCGCCACCAATTCCGGCAGAAAAGGGTTCCACCACAGAAATAGCAAAGGTACTCGCCACCGCCGCATCCACCGCATTTCCCCCCTGCTCGAACATGGCCACCCCCGCCTCACTGGCCAGAGGATGAGCGGACACCACCATTCCCCGTTGACGAGCCGGAACGTTCTGGCTCGGGGACCAATTGGCGGGAGAGTTCTGGGCCATCGCCTCGCCTGGCTCAGTCATCAGCCCTCCGAGACTGCCCAGAAGACAAACCAGGCTTAGACTAGATTTGAGGCTACCTAAAAACGCCATAACTTTAAGCTCGTGAGGGTTCAATTGAGGATGACAAGCTGCAATGACAGGGAATTTGCACCGTAAAGGTACTACCACAGCCGGGGGTCGATTCACAAATGAGGGTTCCGCCGTGGCGTTCGACGACAATCTGATAACTAATCGATAACCCCAGGCCCGTTCCCTTCCCGACGGGTTTCGTGGTGTAGAAGGGGTCAAAAATGCGATCGCAAATCTCAGCCTCCATCCCAGTTCCATTGTCACGAATTTGAACCTGTACCCGTTGCTGAGGGGTTAACCGTGTGATCACCTCAATTTGTCCCGGTTCCCCATCGGGATATTCGAGACAGCGGGCCTCAACGGCGTCAATGGCGTTGGCAATCAGATTCATAAACACCTGATTGAGTTGGCCCGCGTAGCAGTTGACGGCGGGTAAGTCTCCATAGCAACGAATCACCTGAATCTCCTGACGGCGATCATCGGCCCGTAAACGACTCCCGAGAATGGTTAGGGTACTGTCGAGACTCTCATGTAAATCAATCGCCTTAACGTCTGATTCATCAAGTCGTGAGAAGGTTCGCAGCGATCGCACAATCTCCTGAATCCGCACCGCCCCCGTTTCGATAGAGTTAAACAGCTTCGGGATGTCGTCGATGAGATACTCTAAGTCAATGGCCGCACTGAACTCCTCAATCTCAACGGTTGGCTGGGGATATGTTTCTCGATATAACTGCAATAGATCCAGTAAGTCCTGGTTATACTGTTTGGCGTGAACCAGGTTGCCAAAGACGAAACTAATGGGATTATTGATTTCATGGGCAACGCCGGCCACTAATTGCCCTAAACTAGACATTTTCTCGGCTTGAATGAGTTGGGCTTGAGTCGTTTGTAACTGACGTAGGGTGGTTTCGAGTTCTAGGGTTTTGGCCTTGGCCTGCTGTTCGGCTTCACGGGACTGTTGGTAGAGTAATGCTTGCTGAATGGCGATCGCTAGGCGATCGCAAACCACGCGAATTAACTCAATATCGCGATCGCACCAGGGTTGGGGATCAATTTCGCGGGTACAAGCTAAGGTTCCTACAGTCGTGTGTCCAGTCTCAATGGGGAACAAGAGTAATGACTCATAACCAAATCGCTGTAATCCCTCCCTTAAGGCATTATCCTCAATTTCGGCAATATCATCAATTCGTACCATCTCCCCGCCTTGCAAGAGTGTCGTTAACAATCCCACAAAAATTCTGGGATACTCATCTAAGCGATTGGGTAATTCATCCCGTTTCGCTTCAGCCGCTAATTTCAATTCGGAATCTGGGGACTGGGGATGATGCCAGAGAAAATAACAGCGATCAACTCCCAATAAAACATATAATTCTCGTACTGTTGTCTCCAAGATTCGCTTGGGATCGAGAGATTGTCGAATTTGTTGCGCTAGGCGATTGACCAGTTTTTCCTGTTGAGCTAATGAACGGAATTTGGCTTCTGAAGCCTGTAAGGCGAGTTCAACTTCTTTGCGTTCAGTAATATCTGTGGACGTACCAATGAGCCGTTCAATAGTTCCTTTTCCATCAAATAACGGCGTTAAAACCACCTGACACCAAACTTGCCGATCTTGGTGAGTGAAGGTTTCTTCATAGGTGATTGTTTTTCCAGCGGCAATACAATTTCGATAATTCCTTAAAAACAATTCACCAGTTTCGTCGCCAAAAACTTCCTGGGGCGTTTTTCCAGAAATCCCCTCTGAAGGAATCCCCATTAGTCGCTCTGCAAACCCATTCCAACCCGCAAAGCGAAAACTGCCATCGTCTCCAACGTCAACAACAAAAACGATATTTCCTTGATTATCATAAATTGTCCGCAAAAACTCCTCTTTTTGTCGTAGTTTTCGCTCAATTTCTTGAACATCAGAAATATCTCGAATAATGGTTGACAAATAAGGAGCAGATTCTGCGGTTTCTGGATGAGCAATCACAAGCTGAGACGTCGGAATCAGGGTTCCATCCTGGCAACGAATCTTAGAAAGTCCTTGCCAGGAGCCTTGTTTTAAGGCTTGAGGAATGACCCATTTTTGACAAGTTTCTACAAAATCTGGAGTCAAAAAATCTTTAATATGATAAACCGAAACATCCTCATTAAGTTCGAGTCCCAATGTTTTACGGCCACCCCGATTAAAATAGGTGATATTGCCATCTAAGTCAGCACTACTAATAATATCCGGCGAGGCGTCAATAATAGCAATCAATTGTTCTCGCTCCAGTTGAGCCTGTTTGAGATCACTAATATCTCGGGCGATCGCATACATCATACCCTCTTCCGGAAACGAGACAACGGTCCAAGACAACCAACGGTACAGACCCGATTTTGTACGGAAGCGATTTTCAAAACCAAATATATTGTCTCCCTTGAGAACATTGATCATCTGATTTTGACTTGTTTCTAAATCATCGGGATGAATAAACTCTAAAATAGGCTGGGATCTGAGTTCATCAGTATCATAACCCATGAGAGTCGTCCAGGCTGGATTCAGGCGTTTAAAATATCCATCAAAATTGATAGTACAAAACAAATCTAAGGCACAATCAAAAAAGCGATCGCGTTCAGCCTCAATCTGCTTTTGTTCAGTGATATCAAAGAAAATTCCATCCCAAATAATTTCACCGCTAGAACGCCGTTCGGGCTGAGAAATTCCGGATAGCCATTTAAGTTGTCCCGATACGCTATATTGTCGCCATTGATGTTTCCAGAGCGTTACCTGTTGAGCAGAACGAGCGATGGAGCTTTGAAACTCAGCAATATCATCCGGGTGTACTCTCTCCCAAATTGGGCTAGCATCCTCTTTAACATCCTCGGGATCGAGTTCATAGACATGACGCGCTCCAGGACTCATATAAGTAAAGGCTGACGAACCATCAGGCTTTAAAACATATTGATAAATGACCCCAGGAAGATTAGCCGCTAATTTTTCAAACTGAAGTTTCTTCTGCTGAATTTGTCGATACTCGGTTAAGTCGGTACTGATTCCCTGTAGTCGCAGTCCTCGTTCCGTCGCCACTTGCCAAATTTGACTCGATACCCAGCGAAACTCGCCATCCCAACGACGAATCCGATATTCTAGCACCAAATCTGCCGTCTCATCTGTTTGTTCGAGGCTGGCGATCATATAGCGAATCCGATCGCGATCGCCTTCATCAAGTTGCTCAAACCAACCCTGGCCACTCTCATCAAATTGCGACAGCGATCGCCCATACAACCGTTCAGCAGAAGGATTGAGATAGAGAATTTGCCCAGAGGAGGCGTCAATGGTCCAAATCGCTTCACTCATCCGTTCAAATACGCGATCGACACAAGGACGTTCTAACATTTGTACAGATAAGGAGGCAGGCATGGATTGATAGTCAGTCATGGCAAGTTAAGCGTAGGGGGATCTCCCAAAAAAACATCAAAACACGAAACCGGTAGACCGGACGATGGCTCCCATACTCAAAGTTTAACGAAATCCCTCCAAGAATAAACTCAACTATGCCTTAGCTCACGGCCATTGAAACGTTTGACAGCAATACTTGCACAACCTATCACTTTGGTTCAATTCGACTGTAAGATAGGAAACGATTTGCGATTGTTCCTCAACCTGAAATTGTTGTGTCTCGTTCTCGTGCCCTGCAAGCCTACGTTTTAACACGACTCCTCTTGGCCCCACTGATGCTATGGACAATCGCCACCGGCGTGTTCCTGCTGATGCGAGCCACTCCCGGAGATCCGGTTGATGCGATTCTTGGCCCCCGAGCCCCGGAAGCCTTTAAGGAAGAGTTGCGATCGCAGTTAGGACTGTCTGGGTCATTATGGCAACAGTATTTGAGCTATCTCGGCTCCCTCCTGCGTCTCGATTTGGGAGAATCCGCCGCTCGTCGTGGCCTCTCAGTTTGGGAGATTATCCGGGACTTTTTCCCCGCCACGGCCGAGTTGGCCATCGCCAGTATGCTCGTAGCGATTCTCGTTGGCTTTAGCGTCGGAATGCTAGCCGCTTCCCGCCCCAACAGCCCCTGGGATGCCGGTGGACGGCTGTTTGGGATCTTGACCTACTCGGTCCCCGTTTTCTGGATGGGAATGGTCTTACAACTGATTTTTGCTGTACAACTCGGCTGGTTTCCCCTCGGAACCCGTTTTCCCCTTGGCGTTCCCACCCCCACCTCAATCACGGGCCTCTATCTCCTCGATAGTCTCTTGACGCTACATCCGCAACAGTTTTTTGCGGCGTTGTACCATCTCGCTCTCCCCAGCCTCACGTTAGGGATTCTCCTCAGTGGTATCTTTGAACGGGTTGTACGGGTGAATCTCAAGCAAACTCTCAAAAGTGATTACGTCGAAGCCGCCCGGGCCAGAGGTATCCCTGAAGGGCGTATTTTGGTCAGCCACGCTCTCAAAAATGCCCTAATTCCTACCATTTCGGTGTTAGGCTTAACCTTCGCTGCCCTCCTAAGTGGGGCTATTCTCACGGAAGTGACCTTTTCTTGGCCCGGCTTAGCCAGTCGTCTCTATGAAGCCATCTCCGCCCGAGATTATCCCACGGTTCAAGGTTTGGTCGTCTTTTTTGGGGCGATCGTGGTCGGGATTAGTATTCTCATTGATCTGCTCAATGCCTGGATTGACCCTCGGGTTCGCTATTAGATTTATCTGTTTTTGGTCACATGAGTTAGGACGACTAATACGCCAAAAACTCGACGTCTAGGGGTATCCCGATTCAGCCCGCGCTCACGTCCTACCTCGATTGTCCGTTATTGTCTGTTTTTTAAGCCGATGCAAACCCTCTTAAACTGGCTCAACACCCTCTTAGTGGTGAACTTCTTTTTTGTTCTGGCAAGTTTACTCTGGTTAGCCCTAGCCGTCGTTGGCCGAGGAACCGGACTCTCTCTAGGGTTAGATCTCTGGTATCGTCTCTGGGAACCGGTGTTCACCCCTGCCATTGGTCTTTTAATGGGGGGAGCGTTATTGACTGGGGCGATCGCTCAAATCAATAAACGCCTAAAATATAGGGAACCACCAGCCTGAGCAACAATCGACCATGGCACGAGATTTACGGGGATTCATTCAGCAACTCGAACAACGAGGACAACTGCGACGCATTCAAACGGAGGTGGACTCCGATTTAGAAATTGCTGAGATTTCTAATCGTCTTTTACAAGCAGGTGGCCCCGCCTTGCTGTTTGAGAACGTTAAAGGGGCAAAATTCCCCGTGGCCATCAACCTGTTGGGAACCGAACAGCGCGTCTGTTGGGCCATGAACATGGAAAAACCCCAAGAGTTGGAAGAATTGGGGCAAAAGTTGGGGATGTTGCAACAGCCGAAACCCCCGAAGAAGATTTCTCAGGCGGTGGATTTTGGCAAATTGCTGTTTGATGTGGTGAAAGCCAAGCCGGGCCGTAATTTCTTTCCTCCCTGTCAGGAGGTGGTGATTGAGGGAGACGAGTTAGATCTCGATAGTATCCCCATGATTCGTCCTTATCCGGGGGATGCGGGCCGGATTATTACTCTCGGCTTAGTGATTACCAAGGATTGCGAGACGGGAACACCCAATGTGGGAGTCTATCGCTTGCAACGTCAGTCCCACAAGACGATGACGGTGCATTGGTTGTCGGTGCGCGGTGGCGCTCGTCATTTACGCAAGGCGGCGGAACAGGGTAAGACATTGGAGGTGGCGATCGCCCTAGGGGTCGATCCCTTGATTATTCTGGCGGCGGCGACTCCAATTCCAGTGGATTTATCGGAATGGCTCTTTGCGGGGCTATATGGGGGGTCTGGGGTCTCTCTCGCGAAATGTAAAACCGTGGATTTGGAGGTTCCAGCCCAGTCGGAGATTGTTTTAGAGGGGACGATTACCCCCGGAGAGGAACTCCCCGATGGCCCCTTTGGCGATCATATGGGCTATTACGGCGGCGTAGAAGATTCGCCCCTGGTGCGGTTCCACTGTATGACCCATCGCAAAGACCCGATTTATTTAACCACCTTTAGCGGTCGTCCGCCCAAGGAAGAAGCGATGATGGCGATCGCCCTCAACCGCATTTACACCCCCATTTTGCGGCAACAAGTCTCGGAAATTAAAGACTTTTTCCTACCGATGGAAGCCTTGAGTTACAAGGCGGCGATTATCTCCATTGATAAAGCCTATCCCGGGCAAGCACGACGGGCGGCGTTAGCGTTTTGGAGTGCTTTACCTCAGTTCACCTATACCAAGTTTGTGATTGTGGTAGATAAGGAGATTAACATTCGCGACCCTCGCCAGGTGGTGTGGGCGATAACCTCGAAAGTTGATCCGGTTCGGGATGTGTTTATTCTGCCCAATACCCCCTTTGATAGTCTCGATTTCGCCAGTGAGAAGATTGGTTTAGGGGGACGGATGGGCATTGACGCAACAACGAAAGTGCCGCCGGAAACAGATCACGATTGGGGGGAACCGCTGGAGTCCGATGAGGACACAGCCGCCATGGTCGATCGCCGTTGGGCAGACTATGGTCTAGCGGACATCAATTTGACCGATGTTGACCCCAATTGTTTTGGCTATGAAATGCCACCCCAACCGTAAACCGCTAAGAAGCCGAGTGTCTCGAAGACACCCGGTTTCTGATATTCGCCTAACAGCCCCCAGGACAGGGATTAAAACAACGGACAGCATCCCCCGACCTCTCAAATTGCAACGATTCCTCCGCCACATTCGCCCACCAGACTTCGCGAACCTCAGGATAATACTCAGAATCCTCATAACCGCCACTGGTGACGATCGCCATCATTCCAGGAGGACTCTCCCCCGCCAATCGTTCACAGGTCGGTGTCCAAGACTCTCCCTCCGCTAAGGGAGGATAAACCGCCTCAGCATCGACGATCGCAAACACCGGATAAGCCCCCCCACCTGGAATCGGTACATCCTCTAAGTGTTTTTGCAAGAGGAGGACCCCTTCGATCTGATCAGCCTCACTTTGGGCAAACTGCAAGGCATAGCCACAGATCTGACCGCTAGCATCCTCTAAACAGCGGCCAAAGGACTGCCAATCGGGCATAACGCCCCCCTCCACCCCCTCTCGTTGTTGTTCAGTCCAACCGAGCCACCACTCCAAATAGCGTACAATCGCCCCAGCCATCGCCTCACGCCTCGTATCACCCTGTTGGGCAAATCCTTCGGCGGCATCCTTGAGATCGGCGATCGCCCCCTGCCAGTCTTGGATTTCGGTTCGTTCCAGGGCGCGATCAAACCGGCTTTGCGGATGAGCTACTTGCGTTGAACTCTGGGCTAACTCCCCCGAAGAAGCCTCGATTTCCTGGTCTTCAGGCGTGGGGCCACAAGCGGCCACGGCCACCGTCATTACCAACAGTGTCATGGTTACTAAACCGTTTAAACCTCTCATCTTAAACCTCTCCTCAACGCCTCGCTTCCTGACATCACAACAACGGGTACCTGTTTACAACAATTCGGGGTGAAAGAAAGGGCGTACCACTTGCGGTTCGCCCCTACATCTTTCCCCTCTTGGGAGGGGTGCCCGGAGGGCGGGGTGGGTTATCCGGTGTTCCCTTACACCTCTTCGGGAGTAATCACCTCCGGTTTGAGATCCCGTTCCATCAACGCGGCGACGGCTTCCTCTGGTGTGATTTGGTTGTTGAGCAATCGATACACTTGATAGGAAATTGGCACTTCAATGCCCTGTCGCTTGGCTAAATCAATCAACACATTGGTAGTATTGACCCCTTCAGCGGTACTCTGAATTTCCTCTAGGACTTGTTCGAGGGTTTTATGTTGCGATAAACCAAATCCCACCCGATAATTACGGCTGAGACTACTGTTACAGGTGGCCAACAAATCTCCGAGTCCGGCTAATCCCCAGAAGGTTTCGGCTTCAGCTCCCATACTGGTTCCGACGCGGACAATTTCAATCAAGGCTCGTGTCAAAAGGGCAGATTTGGCGTTAATGCCTAAGTCTAAGCCGTCGCAAACCCCAGAGGCGATCGCCATCACGTTTTTTAATGTTCCGCCAAGTTCGGTTCCAATGGGATCAGTATTGGTATAGACGCGAAAAATATCCGAGGAATAGGCTTCTTGAATCGTCTCAGCGGCGTTGAGATCTCGACTAGCGGCGATGGTGGCGGCGGGGAGTTCTTTTTCAATTTCCTTGGAGAGATTTGGCCCCGACAAAACCACCACTGGATGGTCTGGGAAGGCTTCTTGCCAAATTTGTGACGGAGTGCGGGTTGTGGAGGGTTCTAACCCTTTTGTGGCGGTGACAATGATGGTGCTGGCGGGTAAGCCGATGGTCTGGATTTTATTGGCCGTTTCAGCTACCCCTTTCATCGAGATTGCTGATAGGAGAACATCGGCGTCGGCGATCGCATCCTCTAGGGTCACATCACCGCGACGAGACCAAAACCGAACATGATTGTCTCCATATTCAGCGAGTCTTCCCAGGGCAGTTCCCCAAGCACCAGTTCCTAGAATTGTAATATGTTTTGTCATTGTGTTGTTATGAATCCTCACGAACGACCGTCAATGGCGTACCCGTTATAGTGTATCTCAACTTGGCGGCGAAGTTGTGAATCATTAAAATGTTAGCCACGAGGTACAGATTTCCTACTTCTAAATAATCTATTCCCTGTTCCCTGTTCCCTGTTCCCTGTTCCCGACCTCAGCAATCTTGAAATTACCAGAACTCACCAATGATGTTCTTCTCCAAGTAACGCTGTGGCCGCCTGTGCGGTTAGCGGTCGTGAGAAATAATACCCTTGTCCATACTCACAGCCTAAATTACGAAGTTGTTCAACATGGACGGCGGTTTCAACCCCTTCGGCAATGACTTTCATGTTGAGGCTATGGGCCAAGGTGACAATGGCTTGTACGATTTCTCGCTCATCGTTATCTTCATCGATTGGATCCACAAAAGAACGATCAATTTTTAAGATATCAACAGGGAGTCGATGCAGATGACTTAGGGAGGAATATCCTGTACCAAAGTCGTCAATACTTAATTGTATTTGTCTGCTCTTGAGTTGCTCCAAAATTGATTTTGCAACCTCATAATTACCAACAATTGTACTTTCGGTGATTTCTAATTTCAAAAAACGACCATCGAGCTGTGAGTCTTTTAAGATGTCATCAATACGATTTAGTAAATCAATTTGAGCAAACTGTTTAACTGATATATTAACTGAAACTGTTAAATTTTTGGCATGATTATATTGACATTGCCATCGTCTAAGATATGTACAAGATTGCCGCAAAACCCATTCACCAATCGGAACAATCAAACCCGTTTCCTCGGCTGCTGGAATAAATTCAGCCGGAGAAATTTGCCCTCGTTCTGGATGATGCCAACGCAATAACGCTTCAAAACCAACAATTCCACCTTTTTTTAAGTCCACAATGGGCTGATAATTAACTTTAAATTCACCCCGTTCTAAGGCTCGTCGTAGGTTGGTTTCGAGTTGTAAGAAATTGACCGCGCGATCGTGCATTCCTGAGTCAAACACCCGATAGCGCCCTTTCCCCAAATCCTTCGCACAATACATGGCGGCATCAGCATCCCGCAAGAGATGTTCTGGCTGAGTATATTGAGAGGTTCCTAAAACAATGCCAATACTGGCACCAATAAACACTTCATGGCCATCAACATGAAAGGGAGCGGTGAGTTGTTGTTGGATCGTTTCAGCGGTTTCAATGGCGTTTTCGATGCCGTTAATGGGGTTGAGGAGAATTGTAAATTCATCGCCCCCTAAACGAAATAGGGTATCAACGGGACGTAAACAGAGTTCTAAGCGATCGGAAATGAGACTGAGGAGGCGATCGCCGGTTAAATGTCCCAACGAATCATTCACCACCTTAAAGCGATCGCAATCAATAAACAAGACCGCAAAACGATAATCATCATTCTTGATCGTTTCCTGGAGCGCCGATTCTAACTTTTCCATCAAGAGGACTCGGTTGGGCAACCCCGTCAAGGCATCATGCAGAGCCATATACATTAACTGCTCCTGCACCTGTTTCCGTTGTTGAATTTCGGTTTGCAGTTGCGAGTTCGCCGCCTCTAACTCAGCGGTTCGTTTTCGCACTCGCTCTTCGAGCTTCTCATTGAGTTGACGCACTTCGGCCTCAGCCAAAGCGCGATCGCCAATCTCTTGTTGTAACCGTTGATTTTGTTCCCGGAGTCGTTGCTGAAGATCCCGAATCGTCAACTGATTACGGACTCGGGCCAACACTTCCTTAAACTGAAACGGCTTCGAAATATAATCAGTCCCCCCCACCGTAAACGCCTTCACTTTATCGAGAGCATCATCGAGGGCGCTAATAAAAATAACGGGAATATCACAAGTTTCGCGATCTTCCTTGAGAAAACGGCAGACATCATAGCCGTTCATTCCCGGCATCATGATATCGAGCAAGACGAGATCCGGCTTGCCATAGCGCGCACCCTCAAGCCCTGTTGAGCCATCAACAGCGACACAGACCTCATACCCAGCACGAGTTAAAATCGTGTTGAGTAATTCAAGGTTGGCCGGGGTGTCGTCGACAATCAGGATGTTGCCTTTCGAGGGACGCTCAGGGCTACTCATTACAGCTTCATACGAAAATGGGGGCGAGGAGAACGAAACTAGAGTCCAGATTCAACTGGGTTTGGGAATCCGTGACCATCAGCAGAAAAGTCTATAATCCCTGTCTAGCACGTTAACCCTCATTTTAGGGAAAATCTAGGGGCTTGAGAATGACGGCCGTCACTTTGGCGTCAGGTAACGGTCATCAACTTCAGGAATTCGGGACGTCAGGGACTCTAACGTGATGCAGATCCTACTCGTAACTATCCCTTTTGGGTTGATCGGATAAAACAGACCAATCTCCCGAAGGTGAATCCAAATGAACATCCGGTGCAATCACGACTTGATTTCCTCCAGCCGCTTTGGCGGCCTGAACCGCAATTTCAGCAGTTTCAAGCAGAGAATTGGGGTCAAGATTGGGATTCGGAAGATCGCTGGCGATGCCAAAACTGACCGTAAAGGTGGTGGGGGTTAATTGAGTCGAAATAAAGCGTCGTGCTTGTTGGCGTAGGGTTTGTGCGATCGCCTGGCCTTGACAACTATCTAAATGGGGCAACAGAATCCAGAACTGATCTCGTTGGCCACGAATCAAGCCGGCCCCGCGACGAGTCAGGCTGTCTCCCCAGGCTTCGGCCAGGGTTTTCAGGGCGCGATCGCCGGTATCTTGGCCATAACGGTCACAGTAGGCACTGAACTGGTCAATATCTGCCAAAATCAAGGTCAGAGGCAACCGAGTATTTAATAAGCGTGTCCATTCATAGCGAAGACGAGCCTGGAAGCTTTCCATATCTCCCAAACCGGTGAGGCGATCGCAACTAAACACAGTCTCCCGATGGGGATAATGGGGCAACTCCATTAACAGGAGTACATTGGCAATTTTTTCCAACCACGCCAGTTCCTTTGGCTGCCAATTACGAGCCGTCACTGCCTGATGCAGCACGATCGCCCCCCAGATCTGACCTTGCTGATAAATCGGCAGCAACACACAGGCCTTCACCCGCTGTTGGGCTAAAATCACCGCATCATCAGCACTCAAATGAACATAATCGAGATTACATAAGGCCAACACATCCGGCGACGGCTTTGACACCAGAGAAAACAAATCCGGAGCCATGGCCGCGCGATGATGGCGATCGCCCCCATCTTCAGCCAGAGGAATGGTATTACCATAAGCATCATAGCGATAGGCGACCACGCTCAACAGTCCCAGTTCGCGACGAATCCCCACCACCGCCTGTTGAAAGACCACCGTCAAGGGTTGTTTGCCCAAAATCGCTCGACTGAGGTTCGTTAGATGTTCTTCCCGGCGAAGCTGATGATTGACACGGCGTAAACTCTGCTGAAGTTCATCGCGATCGCTGCGTAAGCCTAAATTGGCCTGTTCTAAATCACGAATCCGCCGTTGCAGGAAGGCCCGACGTTCAGCGGTTTCGGGCAACCTCGAGTGGCCGCTATAGGGATGGCGACGGGTACTGAGAACCGCCACTTTTTCAATGCCCTGAAACACGGCCCATTGACGTAATAACTCGGGAATCTCAGCGGCCGGAACCGGGCGACTAAACAAATACCCCTGGGCTAAATCACAGTGAATCGACTTGAGGAACTCCGCCTGTTCATTGGTTTCGACCCCTTCGGCTAAGACAATCAGATTCAGTCCTTGACCTAGAGCGACAATGGTTTTGGCGATCGCGGCATCACTGGAGTCTTGCGTGAGATCCCGCACAAAGGAGCGGTCAATTTTCAGGGTATCGAGGGGAAACTGTTTAATAAAGCTCAAGCAGGAATACCCCGTACCAAAGTCATCCATCGCAATTTGTACCCCCATCTCTCGCAACTGTTGCAAAACTGAGATGGTTAACTCCACATCTTTAACGGCCGTCGTTTCTGTGATTTCGAGTTCCAGATAGGCCGGTTTGATCTGAGTCTCTTCGACAATCTTGACAATTGTTTTTAACAAATTGGGCTGTTGAAACTGACGGGCCGAGAGATTCACCGCCATTTTCAGGGGTTTAAACCCCATGTGGAGCCACTCTCGATGTTGTTGACAGGCCGTTCGCAGCACCCACTCCCCAATGGCTCGAATGGCTCCCGTTTCTTCGGCGATGGGGATGAAGCGATCGGGGGAGATGCGGCCCCGTTCAGGATGTTGCCAACGAATTAAGGCCTCGACGGCGACAATTTTGCCACTGGCTAAGTCAATTTGGGGTTGGTAATGTAAACAAAATTCCTGATTGAGGATCGCTTGTTCGAGATCGAGTTCTAGGGCCAGGTTATCGGCCCGGCTACTGAGCATATCGGGGTGATATAGCCCGATGGTGTTACGTCCTTGCTGTTTGGCCCAATCGAGAGCGGTTTCAGCGTGGCGCAGCAAACTATGGCTATCTCGTCCATGTTGAGGGGCTAGGGCGAAGCCTAAGCTGGCACTCATGGAAAATTCCCGGCCATCACATTCAAAGGGGAAACGCAGTTGTTTGAGGATGGACTCCGCCACCGCCATTACGCCGTTATGACAGCTTTGAGCGCCGAGTAGGAACACCAGCTCATCTCCTCCCCAGCGAGCTAGGGAATCTCCCTCTTGTAAACAGGTGAGGATGCGCTCTGTCATGGCTTTGAGGAGGCGATCGCCCACTTGATGGCCAAAGGAGTCGTTGACGGCTTTAAAGCGATCGATATCCAGGAAGCCCACGGCCATCGAGGTTTGCTTTTGTCGGGATTCGACTAAGGCCAGGGACAACTGCTCATCGAAGAGTAGGCGGTTGGGCAGTTGAGTGAGAGGATCATGGGAAACTTGATAGCGCAACATGGCGCTGACTCGATGTTGCACCACGGCGATATAAAGATGCACCCCCAATTGATGGGCGAGTTGTCGTTGGGCCTCAGTCCAGGGATCGGTCTGATCACGGTGAGCTTCTCGCCAGGCTTCAAAGGAGGCTCGTGGCCGCCGTTGTCGCTCATCGGAATTGGATTTTCCGGCCCACCAAACTTCGGTCTCGTGACCGCGACGAAAGAGGGTGAGGTAGCCGACACATTGGCGATGGTATTGCAGGGGAATCACCAACAGCGATCGCACTGGAGTTGGGTTAAGCCAGTCTTGGAGAAATGCCAAGGCGGGGTTTTGGTTCCAAGCCTCGGCCTTAAGGGCAATGGGTTCGGGATGGGGGGAACTGTCTAAACTTAAGGGGTTATAGCCGATAAATCCGGCTTGCCATTGGGGATGCTCTTCTAGCGACTCGACCACAGCACCGTCTCCGATGACGGATACCTTAACTCCCTCCACCTCCGGTTGTGAGCCAAGGTATAAGCGGCCACCACTGGCGTCGAGGGCGTTGACGGCTTCTTGCAGCACCTGCTGTTGTAGGGAATCCCAAGGAAGCTGATCATCGAGGAGTTCGGTTATGCGATCTAGGGTTTGTTCGTAGCGGCGGGTTTCCCGAGTTTGTTCGAGTAGGCGGGCTTGGGTGATGGCGATCGCAATCTGATCGATGGCTAACTGAAGGATTTGCTGCTCGTAAACGGAAAAATGGCGGGGTTGGCTGTGGTGAATGCTGACGAGTCCCCAGAGTCCATTCCGTTCAAATACAGGCAGTGTCAGGGTGGCTTCGACCCCCATGGCCTTGAGATACGCCAGATGACAGTCACTGACCACTTCTTCGTAGGGAGGGAGTTTCGGATCGAGGGGAAATAGGACTTTGCGGGCTGTGGCCGTGTCGGCAATGAGACATTGACGAATGTGAGCAAAGGTTTGCCGGGCCGTGGGGGGGATATCTTCGGCAGGAAAATGTAATCCCACCAAGGCCGGGAGGCGATCGCCCTGACGGGCTTCGGCCACCACGACACCACTTCCATCGGCATCAAACCGATAGAGTTTAACACGATCAATGTTCAGAAACTCTTGAATTCCCTCAACACTGCAACTTAGGATTTCTGAGAGGTCTTGGGAGTTACGAATACTCCAAGCGATTTGATGGAGAATCTCTCCGGGATCAGGAACGGTGTTGGACATGGGGACTGGGGACGTGTCTCGGTCTTGACCAATGTTTTAGGGATGGTTTAATCGAGTTCTAACATCTAGTTTGCCAGATTCACTCAAGGTTGGAGCCACAGACCCCCTAACCCTTTATATATCGTTATATTTGAGACTCC
This sequence comes from Phormidium willei BDU 130791, assembly GCA_001637315.1. Lineage (GTDB taxonomy): Bacteria > Cyanobacteriota > Cyanobacteriia > Cyanobacteriales > Geitlerinemataceae > Sodalinema > Sodalinema willei. The sequence goes on from LSZA01000057.1 coordinate 28,305, forward strand.
CATCCTAGAGTAAGCCCCAGAGTGAACCTAGGTAAATTGGCCTGATCAACTTACGTAGAAACAGATATTTTCTCATAATTCCTTCAAAATTGTTGGCAACATCAGAGTGTTTTATAAAAGTTAACCTAACCTGGTTTTACCAATCTTTAGGGGGAGTGGGTGGATCACTCCAGTCATCGTCTTGAGGGTCTTTATCTTTAAAGTTAAACAGTTTAGATCGTAAGAAGCTTGAGGGTTTTTGCTCGGATTTTGACTCATTAAAGTCATCTAAAAATTCTCCTTCAAGAGTCTCATCCGGCTCATCTTCTTCCTCAAATGGGGGGGTCGAGTCTGATGGACTGATGATATCGTCTTCCCCGGTCTCCTCCTTGACTGAAGGGTCTAACCCCTCAATTTGGTCAACGTTTGAGGCAGAATCTTGCGGCTGAGAGTCAACCGATGACGGTTCAGAGATATTGACTTCAGAGATTTCGGGTGCAGAGGGTTCTGAATCAGAGATATTAGCTTCAGAGATATTGGTTTTCGAGGTTTCTCGTGCAGAGGTTTCTCGTGCAGAGGTTTCTGATTGAGAAGTTTCTGATTGAGAGGTTTCTGGCTCAGAAACCTCCTCCAAGGCTGACTTACTATAGCTGTAAGAATATAAAGTTCCTTGTCGGTATGCCGAAACCGGTTCTTTGTGAACCTCATAATTACCAACAGCCTGACCAGCGGCCACTCCGGACGGATTCTCCTCAGTGTCATCGGGCCACTCCTCCTCCTCGGGCCAATCCTCCTCATCCCAGACTTCTGACTCAACATCCTCTGAGCCAGAGGGAGGAACGTCATAGCGGCCCTCGGGCCGACGTGGTGCTGACGACGTCCACCGCCTCTCGGGGGTGATAGGGGTGTCAGAGGCTGACGTCTTTCCCGGCGATTCCTGAGCCTCCACCGCAACATCATCCTCATCGAGATCCGGGTCATCGATCGCATCCTCTCGAAGCTGACGCGAAGACGGTTGGGGGTTCCGGGCCGACTCCATTGTTCCCGAAGCCTGTAAATGGCGCGAGGAGCGATCGCCTCTCGGTAACAGCAACGCCACAAACCCGGCGCTCATCACTCCGGCCAAAAACGGAATTAAGAGCCAAATTCCTAACGGGAGGGCGATGGAGGTGACACCGAAAAAGGTAATTGATAGGCTCGGTGAGCTATTTTGAACCAGAAACAGTGCCAAAACTCCCAAGATAATCAAGCCGGTGATGGGTAATTTAGACGTTCGCATGAGTTCAGGGAGTGAAAATGAGTATTAGTCCTCTATCTTAAACATCAAAAGAGGACTCTCGCTAGAGCCGACAGGTTTAGCGGTGAGATGAATTTTGATCCACAAAAAACCGACCGCAGGGAGTTCAGCTTAATTAAAGTTATGGTAAGCTCAAGAAGCCAACGCACCCAAGCGTGCCTAGATTGGCCGGATTGGTGGTTTTCGCCAGATAAAATATCCGACCCAAAA